>CANHBJ010000051.1 GCA_947459075.1 Bacteroidota bacterium | reverse complement strand
TCAGTTTGCATTTTATACCAATACGTAATTTTCAAAAAATTAAAATTGTGCATTTTATAAACGTGGTAAGTGCATGGTAATTTTTCTGAAATAGTCAATCCATCAATACCACACTCCTCTATTACTTCACGCACAGCACTTTCTTCTGGCAACTCCTCTCCTTCCATTTTGCCTTTAGGCAAATCCCATTTACCCAAACGTTTAATAAGCAATATTTCGTTTTGGGTATTAAACACGACACCACCAGCTGCTTCAACAACTGCAACATGCGTACACACATCAGCTAAAGCAAAATCTACATCATCTGTAATTAATACAAAACCTGTGTGTTTTTTTGCCTCACAATCCTTTAAATAACTAGCAGTTTTAATCGGATCGTAGGTAACCCTAGTGCATGCTTTATAGCGTGCATCATTAATATCTGTTGATGTTAACAGGAAAGGTTTATCGTTAATGAAAATTTTATACATTTGCGTGATGCAACAAGTTGATAGTACAGCCGCGAAGATAGCGGAATATTTATTAGAAATTAACGCGGTTAAATTAAGTCCTAATGCCCCATTTACTTGGACTAGCGGATGGAAATCGCCCATATATAGTGATAATCGTTTATCGTTATCGCACCCACATGTTCGTAATTTTATCAAAACATCTTTGGGCGAATTGGTAAAAAGCGAATTTCCAGAAGCGCAAGCTATCATTGGTGTTGCAACAGCTGGCATTGCCCCTGGAGCACTAGTAGCCGATGAAGTGAATTTACCATTTGGTTATGTTCGGTCTGAAGCTAAAAAGCATGGAATGGGCAAACAAGTAGAAGGAGATATTAAACCTGGACAAAAAGTAGTAGTGGTTGAAGACCTCGTATCAACTGGTAAAAGCAGTTTACAAGCCATACAATCATTACGCGAATTTGGTTGCGAAGTTTTAGGTATGGTTTCTATTTTTACCTATGGTTTTGATGCCGCTAAGTTGGCTTTTGATGAAGCCCAATGCCCTTACTTCTCATTAAGTAACTATAATGTTTTGGTTGAAGTTGCTGCAAGCAAAAATCTAATTGAGCCCGAACAAATGAGCGTTTTGGCTGAATGGAGAAAAAATCCAGACACTTGGGGACGTTAACATCAATCGATTAACATTTTACTTATACCATACTAACTAAACACACAAGTTGAAATCAATAATTGAAGCCATAAAATTTGTTTTAGCCATTTATTTTGGGTTGATGACAGCCATTGGCTTTATTATTTTATACCCTGGTTTTGCTATTACATTAAGTAACCCAAGATGGTACAAATACGGCCATAAATTACGCAAAGTTTGGGGGCATTGGCTGTTTTTTTGCGGAGCAATATTTGTTAAACAAATTGAAGAAAAACGTTTTAAACACAAAGGCAAGGCATACGTTATTGCACCCAATCACACCAGCAAACTAGATATAGTTACATTAACCGTAAAATTAAAAATCAATTTCAATTTTATGGCAAAAATAGAATTGGCGCATGTACCCGTTTTTGGTATTTTTTTCAGAACCATTGATATTGCCGTTGATCGTAAAAACCCACGTCATGCAGCCAAGGCATACCAACGTGCGGTTGAGCAATTAAAAAAAGAAAAACGCAGCATTGTTATATTCCCTGAAGGAACCATTCATAGTAATGCACCTAAGTTAGGTAAATTTAAAGATGGTGCATTTAAACTAGCTGTAGAAACACAAACAGCAATTTTACCTGTTACCATAATAAATAATTGGAAGATTTTGCCTGACAACGGTAAATTTAGATTTATGCCGGGAAGGGTAATACAATATGTACATCAACCCATAAGTACAGAAGGATTAACCATTGAAGATATACCCGCACTTAAACTTCAAGTGCATAATTTAATAGCAAATAAACTAGCAGAGTATGGACATAAACAATGAAATGATTGATAAATTAGCAGACCTTGCTAAGTTGGAGTTTACTGCCGAAGAAAAAGAAAAACTTAAAGGTGACTTAAGTAAGATAACCGGATTTATAGAGAAGTTAAATGAGTTAAACACTGACCATGTAGAACCATTAATTTTTATGACTAATGAAGTAAATATTTTACGAGCAGATGAAGTTCATCATCCAATCACTAAAGAGGAAGCATTAAAAAACGCCCCTGCAAAGGATAGCGATTATTTCCGTGTGCCTAAATTTATAGAAAAATAGCATCATTTAAATTACTAAACGTTTGCTACATTTTACACAGTGCAAAAAACACCAATACTAATATTGTTTATCTGGTTTACTTTAACTGTGTCGGCACAGATTAAGGTAAGTGAGATGGGTGATGTAAATAAGGTACAATCGTTAGTTAAAAATTATTTTTTGGGTGATGGCATACAACTTACCCAAATAAGCTACAAGGGCCATCCAGAAGCAATTGGTACTTTTACAGATGCAAATCGCATAACCGGATTTAGTAAAGGCTTGTTGCTAAGTACAGGTCGTGTTGAGCTAATTGCTGGCAACAACTCAAGGCCAAATTCAGGAGCCAACTTCTCTGATCATTTCTTTTTTGATGAGGACTTAATAACTAAGGCCCCACAGTGCGATGGTGCTGTTTTAGAAATTGAGTTTATTCCAGAAAGTGATAGCCTTTGTTTCGCATTTGTTTTTGGTAGCGAAGAGTATCCAGAGTTTGTTGGCAAAGAATTTAACGATATGTTTCAATTGTTACTTGAACCAATGTTTGTGAAATCAAAACCTAAAAACTTAGCAGTATTACCCAACAAAAAAATGATTAACGTAAATAATGTTAATCACCTTAAACTCCCAGAACTTTATATTGACAACACCTCTCCAACAAGCCCTTATTACAACGTATTGGAGTTTGATGGATTTTTAAAACCTATGTATGCTGGCGTTCGCGTAGCCAAAGGCAAACCTTACCGTTTAAAAATAATGGTGGTTGATTTAGAGGATTGCGAATACGATAGTGGTGTGTTATTAGAAGCATACTCTTTACGCAGCTTATCAACAAAGCCTAAAAAATATGAGGCAGTTACACGTAGTTACACATTTAATTTTGAAAGTAATTTATATGCGTTAAAACAGAAAGAATTATTGAAAACAAAAAAACTATGTGATAGCTTAAGCCGATTTGCATTTGATAGTATAGTTATTATTGGCCACACAGACTATTCGGGCAATGCCGATAGCAATCAATTACTTTCCTTCAATAGAGCAAATTATTTAACGCAGCTATTTGAACAAGCTGATTTAAGGTGCGCCAAGTACATTGCCATTGGCAGAGGAAGTTCAGAACCAATAACAGATAACCAAACAGATAAAAACAAAGCAATTAACCGCAGGGTAGAAATAGTGTTTTACCGCAAAGCAAAATAATAACATGCAACGATATGGCTTAATTGGATTTCCGCTAAAAAATAGTTACTCGGCAAATTATTTTAACCAAAAATTTGCAGAGCAAGGAATTGATGCTGTTTATCAAAACTTTGCTATAGAACGCATAGAGGAATTCCCTAATTTAATAAAAAACCATCAAGATTTAAATGGTTTAAATATAACAATCCCATTTAAGCAACAAGTTATTCCTTTCCTTAATCATCTTGATCTTGTTGCACAACAAATAGGTGCTGTTAATACCATAAAATTTACCCAAAATGAATTGATTGGATACAATACAGATGTATTTGGTTTCGAAAAAAGCATTTTACCTTTATTAAAACCTTGGCATCAAAGTGCATTAGTATTAGGTGCAGGTGGTGCATCAAAGGCCGTAAATTTCGTTTTAAATAAATTAGGTATTAAACATACGCAAGTTACCCGCAAAGCAGATGAGGGATTGCTTTACGAAGAAATAGATAAATCATTCATGCGTTCTCATCAAATAATTATTAACTGTACTCCTTTAGGTATGTTTCCAATGGTTAATGATTTTCCGCCTATACCATATAACTACATCACCAACTTGCACTTAGTTTATGATTTAATTTATTTACCTGAAGAAACGCTGTTTTTAAAACAGGCAAGAGAAAATGGTGCGATTACCAAAAACGGATTGGAGATGTTAACATTACAAGCAGAAAAAGCTTGGCAAATTTGGAATGAATAAAAAGCTAATTCATTCAGATAATCAAAGTATTACACAACCCCTATTTCTAATGTGTCCTTTTTGTTAATATCTATTCATCAAAAGGATGTGTTTTTTAACCTTAAAAGTTAAGATTTGGAGGTATGAAGCTCTTACTAACTATCTTTTCCGTAACCATCACTTTACCCATATTTGCGCAAGCTCAAACGGAACCAATTACCATATTGGGAGGCCATGCCAATGATGTGGATGCGGTATCAATTTCAAATCAAGGATTCATTGCCTCTGGCTCCTTCGATCAAAAAATTAACATATATAAAGCAGATAGTCCGTTCTCTTATTTTAAAACCTTAAGTGGCCACATGGGACCTGTTAATGTTGTTTCATTCAACAGCAATGGTAAGTTATTGGCCAGCGGAAGCGAGGATAGAGTTATTTTATTATGGGATTCACTTTGGCGACAAAGCAGAAGATTTGAAGCACATAAAGATAAAATAAATTGCTTGATGTTTGCCCCAGATGGGCGATACTTATACTCTGGATCGGACGATAAAACTATTATTGTTTGGGATTTAATGACAGGGAAACAAGCAAATACAATAATGAATGGTCAACCTGTAACTGCTATAGCGCCAACTAATGATGTAAAGTTTGTGTACGTTGCTGGTGCTGAACCTAAAATCAAACTATACCACATGTTATCTGGTAAAGTATTGAAAACATTAGACGGACACACCGATGTAGTTAATGATATCGCCATAACAAGCGATGGTAAATACATGGTAAGCGGCTCAAATGATAAAACTGCCAGAATTTGGGATTTAACAACAGGTAAACAAATACGTATTTTACCAGTTGATTGCTGGAAGGTAACTACAATTAGTATTAGCAATGACAATAGCTACGTTACAACTGGATGCAATGATGGAAGCGTAAAAGTTTGGGAATTAAATACAGGTAAATTGATTAATCATATTGATTTTACTGGAAACATCGCCAGAAATGTAATGTTTGGCAAAACCAATCAGTATGTTCTTGGTGCTTTTATGTTGCGTAATAATACAGATTTTGGATTACGTGTTTATAAAAGTAAAATTTCGTTAACACCATTGAATGTTTCTCTGAAAAACAACACTATTAACCCTGATAGCATCAAAAAAGAACCGTTAAAAGCACCTAAAGTGTCCATACAATCAACAAATAAATCTCCAATACAACAAAAAAAATAATTGCAAATATTTTAATCACAATTAGTTACGAAATGAGTTTTAAAGGCTTGTAAAATTCTTAAAAAATTGTGCTTTAAGTTAGTGACACATATAAAAAATACTATACATTCGCAATCTGAAAAAATTGACAAAGATTTTATTTTCTAATACACGCAAAATGAAAATTGTTACATCTGTTTTAAAATCGCTTGTACTTGTAACAGCACTTTTCAGCTTCTCAATAACAGCTGCATTTGCTCAAAGTGCAGAAGAGGGTGAAAAACTTTACAATGCAAACTGCACATCGTGCCATGCTATTAATGAAAAGGTTGTAGGCCCTGCCCTGAAGAATGTTCACACCAAACGTAAAGAAGCCTGGTTGCTCAAATGGATTAAAAACTCGCAAGCGCTTATTAAAAGTGGCGATGCTGATGCCGTAGCCATTTACAAAGAAAACAATGAGTCGGTAATGACTTCGTTTGAGAACTTAAGCGACAACCAAATTAAATCAATTATCGCTTTCATTAAAAAAGAAAGTGAAGCACCATTACAAGCCTCTGTTGTTCCTACAGGAACTTCATCATCTAACACCACAACAACTGACTCAATTAGCGCTGAAGTTAGTGGCACATTAAAAACCAGCATCAATTGGTTAGTCATTATTATTATGTTATTATTAATAATGGTTATTGTTTTAGTGTTAGATATTTTAGCTAAAGTAGGTGAAATACAAGGTAAACCAGTAATTAATTGGAATGGTATAAATGCCAAATTAATGCTGGCATTTGGTTCTATAGGCATTCTAGCATCGGCTTGGGAAATATGGGAACACGGTAAATTAACTGTGTTTAACCAAACTCCAGCATCAACTCATGGAGCGGAATACGATAACATGTTTATGATTACTTTAATCATTACAGGTATAGTATTTTTTATCACCCAAGGTTTATTGTTTTGGTATGCATATAAATATAAGCATAGTTCAAAACGAAGAGCTTTGTTTTATCCTGACAACCACAAGATAGAATTGATATGGACCGTAATACCTGCAATTGTTTTAACTATATTGGTAGTTAGAGGATTAAAAACTTGGACTGAAATGACTGGTGAAAAAGATCCAAAATCGCGTATAGTTGAAGTTTACGGATATCAATTTGCATGGAATGCACGTTATGCCGGTGATGATAACATCCTAGGAAAACATGACTTCCGTCAAATTGGAGTTATGAATGCATTAGGAGTTGATACAAATGACCTTAAAGCACAAGATGACATTGTTACCAATGAATTACATTTAGGTGTAGGTGAGCCTGTATTGTTAAAGTTCCGTGCCAAAGATGTAATTCACTCAGCATATTTACCGCACTTCCGTGTACAAATGAATGTGGTACCAGGATTACCTACTCAATTTGGTTTCACACCATCATTAACAACTGCAGAAATGCGCCAAAAACTGAATAACCCTAAATTTGATTATGTTATTCTGTGTAATAAAATATGTGGAGGTGCGCATTACAGAATGAAAATGAAAGTAGTGGTTCACACCAAAGAAGAATTTAAACAATGGCTAGCTCAACAACCAAGATTGGTTAATAAAAGTACACCAAACGCGCAAGCAACAGCGCAAGTTGAAACATCAACTAAAACAAAAGTGGCTAATTAATTCTTTATTATTAACAACAATAATTACGACTAAAAAAGTATATGAGCACGCACACAGCAAACACAGATGGAACAAACCATGACGCTCATGATCATGGCCATCACCATGAGACATTCATAAGCAAGTACGTTTTCTCTATGGACCACAAAATGATTGCGAAGCAATTCCTAATCACTGGTATCATAATGGGAGTAATTGGTATGATGATGTCATTAATCTTTCGCTTGCAATTAGCATACCCAGACATGAAGTTTCCTTTCTTGGAAAGCGTGATAGGGCAATGGGGCAAAGATGGTAAATTAGATCCTAACTTCTATTTGGCATTAATTACAATACATGGTACCATCATGGTATTTTATGTTCTTACAGCAGGTTTAAGTGGAACATTTTCAAACCTACTTATTCCACTACAAGTGGGCGCACGTGACATGGCATCACCTTTCATGAATATGCTTTCATATTGGTTTTTCTTCTTGTCTTCAATAGTGTTGCTATCCTCACTATTTGTTGATGGGGGGCCTGCATCAGCAGGTTGGACTGTATATCCTCCTTTATCAGCATTACCAAAAGCTATCCCGGGATCTGGTACTGGTATGACTTTGTGGCTAGTAGCTATTATTCTTTTTATAGCATCGGCATTGTTGGGTGGTATTAATTACATCACAACAGTATTAAACATGCGTACAAAAGGAATGAAAATGACTCGCATGCCATTAACTATATGGGCCTTTTTTATTACTGCGGTTTTAGGGTTATTATCTTTTCCTGTTCTATTAGGTGCTGGTTTATTATTGATTTTCGACCGTAGTTTTGGAACTAGTTTCTATTTAAACGAAATAGTTGCAGAGTTAGCAGGTGGTATAGAACGTGTTGGTGGTAGCCCCGTGCTATATCAACATTTATTCTGGTTCCTTGGACATCCAGAGGTATATATCATTCTATTACCTGCATTGGGTATAACATCAGAAGTAATTGCTACCAACTCACGTAAACCAATATTTGGTTATCGTGCAATGATTGGTTCAATCTTAGCTATCGCGTTCTTGTCTTTTATAGTATGGGGTCACCATATGTTTATAACAGGTATGAATCCTTTCTTAGGCTCTGTATTTATGTTAGGTACATTGATTATTGCGGTACCATCGGCTGTAAAAACCTTTAACTATTTGGCTACTTTATGGAAAGGTAATTTACATTTAACACCTGCCATGATGTTTGCAATTGGCTTGGTATCTTTCTTTATATCTGGCGGTTTAACTGGCATTTACCTTGGCAACGCAGCATTAGATATTAACTTGCACGATACTTACTTTGTTGTAGCCCACTTCCATTTAGTAATGGGAAGTGCAGCTATATTTGGTATGTTAAGTGGTATTTACCATTGGTTCCCAAGAATGTTTGGCCGTATGATGAATAACACATTAGGTTATATTCATTTCTGGTTAACATTGATTTCAGCATACTGTGTTTTCTTCCCTATGCATTTTATGGGATTAGCAGGTGTACCTCGCAGATATTATGCAAATACAGCATATGATCAATTTAATGTATTTGTAGATATGAACCAATTTGTTACCATAGCTGCAATTATTGGTGGTGCCGCACAACTTTTATTCTTGATTAACTTCTTTGGAAGTATATTTAAAGGTAAACGTGCTCCTCAAAACCCTTGGAATTCCAACACGTTAGAGTGGACAGCACCTGTTAAGCACATACACGGGAATTGGCCAGGTGATATTCCTTATGTATATCGTTGGCCATATGATTATAGCAAACCAGGATCAGAGTTGGATTTTATCCCACAAAACATACCTGATGCAGACCAAACAGATCCATTAGATGAACCTAAACCAGTTCATTTTGATTTGAAAAATACTACCATGCCATTGGTAGAAAACAAAGAAGCTTAAAACCAAATCGTAGTATTTAGCATGGCTAAGTAAAATGATGAATAATCAATCAAAATCAGAAAAAAGATTCAGAAGGTTTGGCATTCTAACTATAGCCTCTGTCTTCTTTTTGATTTTTGTTGGTGGGTTAGTTCGCAGTACTGGTAGCGGCATGGGTTGCCCAGATTGGCCGAAATGTTTCGGACAGTGGATTCCCCCTACAAACGTAAGCGAGTTACCTGAAAATTACAGGGAGTTGTTTAAAACCTCAACCCATAATGTAGCCGAATTTGACGTTTACAAAACATGGATTGAATATATAAACAGATTAATTGGTGTAGTAACCGGATTATTCATAGCGCTCACTGTATTTTTTGCAATACCTTATCTTAAAACCAATCCTTCGGTATTTTGGCTAAGCTTTTTAGCTTTGATACTTACTGGATTTCAGGGGTGGATTGGAGCCAAGGTGGTTGCAACAAATCTAGCACATTGGATGGTAACCATTCACATGGTTATAGCCTTGGTTATAGTGGGAATATTGATTTACACCATAACCAAATCGCAACAATTTGATGTGTTTCAGTTAAATAACGATCGTTCATTGAAGTTGATAATGATTGCAATACTTATCGTTACTGCAATCCAAACCGTAAGCGGAACACAAGTTAGAGAAAATGTAGATGCAGTAGCATTGATTACCGGAGAGCAAAATAGAGCCCATTGGGTTGAATTGCTCGGTAACATGTTTAAATTCCATAGGACATTCTCTCTTCTTATTGCAATACTTACTATACTTATGGTTTATAAATTCAGATTGGCTTTCGAAAGAAACAGCATCATTTATAAATCAGTACTTGCTTTGCTTTTACTTGTAGGAGCTCAAATATTAAGTGGTAAAGTATTAGACAATCTTGGTTTTCCAGCTCAAATACAAAGTGTACACTTATTTGTGGGCAGTTTAATTTGCGGAATGCAACTATTTATAACCATCGTTTTATTTACAAGAGTAAAAACAGTTAATGCATAAAAAGCATAACAAATAACAAATTGGAAAACATAAGCCAAAATCAAGTCATTGCAGTTAGTAACTTTTCTCAAAAAGTAACTGACTACAACCAACTAGTTAAAACTCGTTTAACTTTTTTGGTAGTACTATCAGCTGTAATTACTTATGCAACTGCTGCCTTTAACCAAGGTATCGTTTGGTTTGATATGTTTATATTAATTATTGGAGGTACTTTAGTTACTGGATCATCCAACGGTATTAACCAAATCATAGAAAAGAATTATGATAAGTTGATGGTGCGAACAGCAAATCGTCCAGTTGCAACTAATCGCATGAGTGTAACTGAAGCAGTAATTGCAAGTTCATTGATGGGGGTTGTGGGTGTTTTGTTAATGGGATATTACTTAAATACCCTATCAGGTGGAATTGCAGCATTGTCATTGTTATTGTATGCCTTTATATACACACCAATGAAACGTATCTCCCCTATTTCGGTTTTTATCGGAGCATTTCCTGGTGCATTACCCGTTCTTATAGGATATACAGCTTTTAGTGGGACCTTAAACTATGAAGCATTGATATTATTTGGTGTTCAATTCTTTTGGCAATTTCCACACTTTTGGAGTATTGCATGGATTTTGGATGACGATTATAAACGTGCAGGATTTAAAATGTTACCTACCTACGCTAAAGACAAAAAATCTGCTCTAATTACTTTGGCATTTACTATTTGTTTATTGCCTATTGGTTTAATGCCAATGTTCGAAGGTTATACAGGATTAACTTCTGGTATAGTTGCAATAGCAGGTGGTTTGATGCTTAGTTATTTCTCGTTCAGACTTTATAAAACTTGCGATAATAAAGATGCGAAACGTTTAATGTTTGCTTCTTTCCTATATTTGCCTTTGGTACAATTCGCTTATTTATTTGATAAAATTTAACCAATATGATGGCAACAGTAAAAAAACAACAAAATTTAAACGATACACCTCCAATAATTAATCCATCAAAATTTGTGGTGTGGTTATTAATTGTAGCAAGTGTAATGCTATTTGCCAGTTTTACCAGCGCATACATTGTGCGCAGAGGTGAAGGCAATTGGTTACTATTTGATATTCCATCTTTGTTTGCATATAGCACAATAATTGTAATATTAAGTAGTGCCTCTATACAATGGGCTTATCGTGCTGCGAAACGTGATGAATTAGGCCAAGTTAAAATATCACTATTGGTTACATTATTATTGGGCATATCATTCTGCATTAGCCAATGGCTAGGATGGAAGGCACTTGTTGCGAATAACGTTCACTTTGTAGGTAATCCTTCCGAGTCTTTCTTCTATGTTATTTCAGGCGTACATTTAGCACATATGTTAGGTGGTATCATTTTTTTAATTATAATAATTGGAAAAGCTTTTTATTTAAACGTTCACAAAAAGAGCATATTAAGTTTAAATTTATGTGTTACTTATTGGCACTTTTTGGGTGCTGCATGGATTTATCTTTACTTTTTCTTATTGTTGAACAGATAATCATACAGAAAACAGAATATTTATAATATATGGCAAACTCAGCTACTTTAACAACAGACACTCGATCACAATGGGGAGGCGGAAAGTCTCCATTTAGCATTAGCTATGGTAAATTAATGATGTGGATCTTCTTGCTATCTGATGCATTCACATTCTCATCACTATTAGTTTCATACGGTTTTGTCCGTTATAGCTTTTCTGGAAATTTAGAAACACCTTGGCCTTCACCTGATCAAGTCTTTAATCACTTTCCATTCCTACATGGTATGCATTTACCATTAATGTTTGTTAGTTTAATGACATTCATTTTGATTTTCTCATCAGTAACAATGGTATTGGCTGTTGAGGCAGGTCATAGAATGGCTAAAAAGGAAGTTGCTAAATACATGTTTTTAACCATTATCGGTGGAGCAGCTTTCTTAGGTTGCCAAGCTTGGGAATGGTCTCAATTTATTACAGGTTCTGAAGCAGGTAAATTAATGTCAGATGGATCTATATTTCATGGAGCTAACTTATC
Source organism: Bacteroidota bacterium (assembly GCA_947459075.1). Classification (GTDB taxonomy): domain Bacteria; phylum Bacteroidota; class Bacteroidia; order UKL13-3; family UKL13-3; genus UBA6183. The sequence continues at coordinate 2,362 of CANHBJ010000051.1, read as the reverse complement.
TATGAATGAATATGGACCAGTGGCATTTGCCGACTTGTTTTTTATAGTTACTGGATTCCACGGTATGCACGTATTTAGTGGTGTGGTTTTAAATATTATTATTTTTATTCAGGTATTGAACGGAACTTTTGAAAAACGTGGCCATTATGAAATGGTTGAAAAGGTTGGTTTATACTGGCATTTTGTAGATTTAGTTTGGGTATTTGTTTTTACCTTCTATTACCTTATCTAATTAAATACTCATTCATTTTTTAACCGATTAATTTAAAATTACAGTATTATGTCATCACATACAGTAGAACACTTAGAGCATACAGAATCTCCTTCAGATATGAAATCCCAAATTTGGAAAACATTTTGGATACTTCTAGCATTCACATTGGTTGATATTGCACTATACTTTGTATTAGATCCAACTATGTTTAGAAACTGGGTATTTATCATACTAGGTGTAGTAAAAGCGTTTTTTATCGTATCTATTTTTATGCACATGAAATTTGAGCGAAAATTCCTTGCATGGATGATTATATTACCAATGGTATTGGTTATATTTTTAATCACCCTCATGGTAGTAGAAGCAAAATACGTTGATGATCATGTAAACAAAGACTCAGTAGCAAAACCAGCCACTGAAGAATCACACGATACACATGCTCATTAAAACAATTTAAAATAAAACATTAAGCAAGAGGTAGTGCCAAAACACTACCTCTTGTTGCGTAATAAAAATTTAATTCATAATGAAAAGGAAACATTTCTTTATAGGTATTGCCATAATATCGTTGCCTGTAATTATTTTTTACATGTTAAATACTGGCCAACAACGTTATGTAACCCTACCCATTTTTGGAGAAAAAATACCACCTGAAGGAAACAACAAAGACACCATTTACTATCAGATACCTGATTTTAAAGTAGTAAATCAATATGGAGATACAGTAACTCAAGCCAACCTTAATGATGGTATTTACGTTGCTAATTTCTTTTTTGCCAGTTGCGAAGATGTTTGCCCGAGTATGAATAGAAGAGCAAAATTGATATATGATGATATGCAAGAATTAGCATACAAAAATAGAAAACTTGCAGAAGAAAAAGGCTTGCAAACAACCGAAACCCCTGTGAAATTTATTTCGTTTACTGTAGATCCAGAAAATGACTCAGTTCCTATATTAAAAGCTTATGCTGAAAAGTTTAAAATAACAGGCAAGAATTGGTACTTTACAACTAGCGATAAAGAACAAATTTTTAAAATTGGTAAAGGTTTTTTATTGCCTGTTTCAATTGAAGACAGAACAATTGACCACTCTCAACAGTTATTACTAATAGATAAACAAAATCGAATACGTGGAATGTATGATGCCTTAGACGACTATGAGATGAAACGTTTGCAAGGAGAAATTAAAGTGCTATTATATGAATACAGTAACAAAAAGTAATCAAGACAAAATTTATTTCAGAATCGTAATGACACTTTCGGTAGTAGTATTTGCCGCAGTGGTAATTTTAAACCGTAAAATTATACCAAGACCAGATACTATACCCGATTTTGTATCTTTCTTACCTAAGTTTAATGCGATAATTAATGCAACTTGCAGTTTATTGTTACTGGTTTCGCTTTACTTCATAAAACAAAAAAATATTGCGGCACACAAAACAACCAACATTATTACCTTCATCCTATCAAGTGCATTTCTAGTTTCATATGTATTGTTTCATTATTTTATTGATAATACACTATACCCTGATAATGGTTTTAAAACAATCTATTATGCAGTATTAATACCTCATATTATACTCGCAGCGCTTGTGTTACCATTAATTTTACTTTCGTTTTATTACGGACTAAAAATGGATGTTGCTACACATAAAAAGTTGGTGCGATTTACATACCCTATATGGCTTTTTGTTACAGTTAGTGGTGTTGTAGTATATTTAATGATATCCCCATATTACAAATTTTAAGTTAACAAATGAGGTGATGAATATCATAAACAAAGCATGATTTGAATGTTAACTTTGTAACACAAAATTATGAGAAAAATAGTTTTATTTTTAATGGTTGCATTACTAGTTACTGTTTGTTCTGATGCATTTGCACAAGGTTGTCCGATGTGTAAAACATCGTTGGAAGAAGCTAGGAAAAATGGCTCACAAGTTGGCGAAACGCTAAATAATGGAATACTCTATTTATTAGCACTACCCTACATTGTAGCATCTATTTTTGGCATAATTTGGTATCGCAACTATAAAGCAAAATAAAAATTCGAACGCCCACTTAAAAGTGATTAATCATGTCTAAAAATAATTTCGTTGCAAACAAAGGAGCCGCAATGCTTCAATGTAAATGCCCAAGATGCCAATC
>CANHBJ010000050.1 GCA_947459075.1 Bacteroidota bacterium | reverse complement strand
GCCATTACCGAAAAACAAATATGGATTGGTATTACCGAGGGCTGGTGTGGTGATGCAGCACAAAGCATACCCTTATTTGAAAGACTAGCTGAACTAAACGATAACATTAACTTTAAAATAGTGTTACGTGATGAAAACTTGGACTTGATAGACAGAAACCTAACCAATGGGGGAAGGGCAATTCCGATTATAATTGCAATACAAAACGATCAAGAAATATGGAAATGGGGCCCACGGCCCAAGTCGTTGCAAGCTATTGTAGAAGAGTTTAAACAAAACCCTACCGTTACATATGAAGAATTAAAAACCCAGCTTCATACTTGGTATGCAAAAAACAAAACATCTGAACAGCAAAAGGAGTTAACTAAATTAATAAAGTAATTATAAAAAGCCCTGAAAATGGGCTTTTTTATTGCCAGTTAATTTCCATTACAAATCAACACCTATAAGACAAGAATTTCTTAATTTAAGAAACCAATAATATTTACCCTTAGGCTTTAAAGGGGAGTAGTAAACCCCAAATAATTAAATACATATTAAAAGGTTTATATAAGGTAATTGATTATAACAGTCTTATTTCGAAATTTGAATTATAAAATGAATGTTTAGTGCGAGCAGTTTTATCTTTGGGCAATACTTCCAATGCACTTATTGTAAAGGGATATGTGTTTTTGAAATTAAAGAAAAAACAGGAGCCACATCCGGTAACTTAAGTGTACTAATTGATAAACTCAAACAAGTTGAATATTTTATAGGCGCAAATTTTTTTTAAAATAACTGTCCGCTAACTGTTTGTAAAATAACCCCTAAAGGGCGCAATGCTTTTGAGAAATATGTTAAAGACTTAAAATCATACCTTAAAGTATGATGTTCACATTTAAAAGCGGTTTGGGGATAACGTTTTGTTTATGTGCATTTACTTGCGTGCATGAAAACGCTGAAAACTTTATTTGCAGCCTTAGCCCTTACTCCTTGTTTATTTGCCCAAGACATAGCGAGTGTTTCGCTGCCAGAACTCAACCAGAGTCATCCAGAAGAAGATGAAGTGGTGGAGGTATCAAGCCAAGAAAAACATTTTTCTAATTTACGTCAACTTACTTTTGGTGGCGATAATGCAGAGGCATATTTTAGTTTTGATGGTAAGAAATTAACCTTCCAAAGTAATAACCCAACATGGGGATTAAAATGCGATCAAATTTTTTGGATGGATATTGAAGAGGCGGCAGATAACCGCATCTATCAACCGTTAAATGTAAGTAACTTACAAGGCCGAACAACCTGTAGCTACTACATGCCCGATAACAAACGTATTATTTACGCATCTACTTTTAAGGCTGGTGTCGATTGTCCACCTGCCCCTGAAACAAGTGGTCGTTACCTATGGTCAATAGACCCAAACTATGATATTTTTGTTGGTGATGAAAAAGGAAAAGTATTAAAACAACTAACCGAAGTTCCTGGATATGATGCCGAGGCGGTAGTATCACCCAAAGGAGACAAAATTTTATTTACCTCAACCCGGGATGGAGATTTGGACTTATACATCATGGATATTAATGGCAAAAATGTTAAACGTTTAACCAATACATTGGGTTATGATGGTGGTGCATTTTTTTCTCCTGATGGAAGTAAAATCGTGTTTAGGGCTAGTCGTCCGTTTGGCACAGATACGATTGATTACAAAAGCTTGCTTGTAAAAGGTTTGGTAGCACCAACCAATATGGAAATTTTTACCATGAATGTAGATGGCAGCAATTTGCAACAGATTACAAAATTAGGAAAAGCCAACTGGGCGCCTTTTTACCACCCAAGCGGAAACAAAATCATCTTTTCATCAAACCACCACAGCGATAAAGGTTACGATTTTCAGTTGTTTATGGTTAATACCGATGGAACAGGATTAGAGCAAATAACATTTGAAAGTAAGTTTAACGCCTTCCCGATGTTTTCTCCTGATGGGAAAAAATTAGTGTTTTCATCGAACAGAAACAACGGAGGAACCCGCGATACCAATGTGTTTATTGCCGATTGGGTAGAGTAACCTAAAACAAATCTTGCACATTCTTTTTCCAGCATAAATAAAGTGATGAAATAAATAATCTTGTTTGTGCACTTTTTCTTTGCTAAAGCCACATGATTATTCCATCTAATGTAAATAATTCGGCTTATGCATCACCAACTACTGTATAATTTGGTTCAAAGGTTAGGCTTTTGGGCTATTTTTAACTAAGTTCGTGCCACTCAAAATGACTAAACGCTGGTTACCAAAAGAAGAACCCTCAAAAGATATCGTTGAAAACCTTTCATCGGCTATCAACGTAAACAAAACACTTTCAGGTGTTTTGGCCCAAAGGGGTATAGTTACTTTTGAGGCTGCTAAAAAGTTTTTTCGACCACAATACGCAGATTTACACGACCCATTTATTATGCTTGGTATGGATAAAGCCATTACCAGGATTGAACAAGCCATAGCTGCAAATGAGAAAATTTTAATCTATGGTGATTACGATGTGGACGGAACAACTTCTGTTGCAATTGTTTATGCATTTTTGTTGGCCCGCTATCCAAATGTAGATTTCTATATTCCAGATAGATATATCGAGGGGTATGGTATTTCATTTAAAGGCATTGATTGGGCTTCAGAAAATAATTTCTCGTTAATTATTGCTTTAGATTGTGGGATAAAATCTGTAGATCGTGTGGCTTATGCCAAAGAAAAAGGCGTTGATTTTATTATTTGCGATCATCATTTACCAGGTGAGGTAATTCCAAATGCAGTAGCTATTCTTAATCCAAAACAATTAAATTGCCCATATCCTTTTAAAGAACTTTCGGGCTGTGGTATTGGTTTTAAATTGATTCAGGCTTATGCTGTTAAACACAACATCCCTTTTGCCGAGGTTGAACAATATATTGATTTAGTAGCCATTAGTATTTCGGCTGATTTGGTTCCAATTTTGGATGAAAACCGCATACTGGTTCATCATGGATTACGTAAGTTAAAATCAAACCCTAATAAAGGCTTAAGCGCATTGTTAGATACCTATGCCGTTAAACCAGAGTATAGCGTAAGTGATGTGGTATTTTTTATTGGTCCGCGTATTAATGCAGCAGGACGTATTGCCGATGCAAAAGATTCGGTTCGATTGATGACATCAAACGATTATGCCACGGCAAAAGAAATAGCAGAGTTGGTAAACCAACATAATACAGAACGTAGGCTATTTGATAGCGATATTACTTTGCAGGCTTTTGAAATGATTAAGCATGACGAAAAATTTGCCGACCGCAAATCAACAGTACTATTTAACAATGCATGGCACAAAGGCGTAATTGGTATTGTTGCTTCACGTTTAATAGAAAAGTTTTATCGCCCAACCATTATTTTAACCGAAAGTAACGGACTTGCAACAGGTAGCGCACGATCTGTTGAAGGTTTTGATTTATACAGCGCTATTGAAGAGTGCAGCGATTTATTAGAACAATATGGAGGCCATACACATGCCGCTGGTTTAACCTTAAAGTTAGAAAACGTAAAATCATTTGCTGAAAAATTTGAACGCATTGTTTCATCTAATATAGTAGAGCGTAGCTTAACTCCCGAAATTGAATACGATGCAGAAATACCGCTTCGTTCCATTTCTCCAAAGTTTTTTAATGTACTAAAACAGTTTTCCCCATTCGGCCCAGGAAATCAAAGTCCAATGTTTATGAGTAAAAATGTTTGGGAGGTTGGCGATGTAATGATAGTGGGCAACAATCACTTAAAAATGAGCATCACCCAAGAAGATGGTGGACGTATTTTTAAAGCCATTGCATTTGGATTAGGCGAACATTACGAAAAGGTATCACAAGGTATATCTTTTGATATTTGCTACACCGTTGAAGAGAACCATTTTAACGGGCACGTTAACCTCCAACTCAATATCAAAGATATTTTATTTAGAAGTTAACGCACCGTCTTTTTTATTTATCTATTCTTCCTCTCCACCCTGCATAGCCGAAAGCAATTTGTATGCACCTTCGGTAACAATATTTTTATTGCTTAAATCTTGGGTTGATGTAAAGGCTGTAAATCCGTTTTCTTCGCCAAGTTTTTCTACCTCAATACGGGTAAACGTATAACTGTTGTTTGGTTTTTTACTTAATAAAAAAACGTACGATTTACCCTCAAAATCAACAAAAGCATTGCTGGGTAAAGTATTGTTAGTACTGGTTTTTACATCAATAAAAGCCGTTAAATACATACCTGGTAAAAGGTCTTTGTCTTCTTTGCTTAAATGACAATGTACACGCACGGTTCGGTCTTCGCTAATTTCTCGGCCAATTAAATGCACTTTAGCAAAACGTTCTTGGGTTTCGTTGGCCAAAGTAAATGCTACTTTCTGACCAATTTTTATGTGGTGAATGTCTTTTTCAAACACACTTATTTCGGCATGTAAATGCTCTGTATCTACAATTTCAAACAAAATGGTATTGGCTGTTACAAACGCACCAATATTTACATTTACCTTGGTTACATAACCGTTAATGGGTGAAGTTAACGCAACTACTTTTTGCATGGCTCCTTTTTCTAATTTAGCTACGTCAATATTTATTAACTCTAGCTTGGCTCGTAAACCATTAACGCGGGCTTGCATTACTTCAAAATCTGTTTTAGCTTTTTGTAATGTTTTTTTGCTGTTTACTTCTTCCTTAGCCAATTCTTGTTGCCTATCGAGTTCGTTTTTTAAATAAGTAAGCGTGCTTTTGTTTTCTAAATAATCTTGTTGTAACTGAATGTAATCTGGGTGCTCCATTTGTGCTATTACTTCGCCTTTATGTACATGCATACCCTGTAATAAGGATGTACTTTTTAAGAAACCACCGTATGGTGCAGATATACTTACCAAATTTTGTGGTGGCACATCTAGTTTACCATTTGCTTTTATTTTTTGGTTGATATTTTGGCTAACAGGTTTTGCTAAAACAATGCCCGCATTATTAAATTGGGTTGATGCTAAAACAATGGTTTCTTTCGCAGTGCTATCAATAGATGTCTCGGTAACTTCAGGTTGATTTTTATTACCACAAGCCATCCCAAATAAAACATTTGCAGCTATAAGTATGAAATTATATTTTAAATTTTTCATGATGTTATTTGTCATTAATTCCGGCCAAAAACTGGAGTTTAAAAATGGAGTTGTTATGGTTTTTAACGGCAAGCCAATAATCTTGTTTAATTAAAGTTGCGTTGCGTATGGCATTTAAATATTCGGTGTAACTAATGTCGCCCTGCTTGTATGATTTTTGGGCTTGATTAAGCACTAGTTCTGCGTTTGGTAAAGCGCTATTTATGTAATAATCTAAATTATTTTTAGCACGTTTGTATTCAGCAATAGCCGTTTTGTTTTCATTGTCTAAACCGATTTCGTATTGCTGGTAATATTGTTGCGATATGCGCGATTGCAAGTTGGCTGCCTTTATTTTGGAGGCATTTGGAAAATACCAAAGTGGAATGTTAAAGCCCAATAAAAAACCTTGAAAACGATTGTCAGACGTGGCAATGCTTGCATCATTATAATTTGAAGACCCAATTAAGGTTTGGTTAAAATAACCTAATTTAAAATCGGGTAAGGTTTTGTTTAACTCCACATTTTTTTGTTGTTGGGCAATGGTTACTTGCTGTTGCATATATGCCAACATGGGGTTGTTTTTTATTTGGGTTGAATCAATATTTAATTCCAGTAGTATAGGTTTTAATTCGTTTTCTTTTAATGTTATGGAATTGCTTGTGTTTAACAAAGCCATGATTTGAAACATACTTGCATCTATATCTAGTTGGTTTTGTTTAAGCTGGTTTTGGGCCTCCATAAAATGCATTTGAGCAGTAGATTTTTCCAGTAAAGTGGCTTCTCCTGCATCATACCTTAATTTTGCAGCACGAGCAAATGTTTGATATAGGCTATCTGTTTTTTGTAGCAACGCTTGTCGCATATACAAATATTGTAAGTGTGTGTAGGCTTGTCTAACTTCAAAAGCTAAATTGTTTTTTACATGTTGCAGTTGGTGTTCCCCAGCTTTAATTAGGTTATTACCCAATTTATTTTGAGCAATAAATACAGTTGGAAAAGGAATAATTTGTGTAACGGTAAGGTTATTGTCGTTTTTGTAAAAGCTGTTATACTGCCCTTGCATATAGGTAAAATCTGCTTTGGGTAATTCGGTGGCAGTGCGCTTAATGGCTTTTTGGTATGTTATGTTTGTTTCATTTGCAGCAACGCCAGCATTGTTCACTAAAGCTTTTTGCACGGCATCTTGCATGCTTAAAACTTGTGTTGATTGCGCATACGTACTTATTCCTAATAGAAAAAGTAAAGGAATAATCACGGCCAACTTTTTACTTTTTAAATAAGTTCTTTTTTCAAACAACAAATACAACACAGGTAAAATAAATAAGGTTAAAAAAGTTGCTGATACCAATCCACCAATTACAACAGTTGCTAATGGTTTTTGTACTTCTGCACCACTGCCATGCGAGAGTGCCATTGGTAAAAAGCCTAAAGAAGCAACTAGGGCTGTCATTAACACGGGGCGCAACCTGCTTGATGATCCAAGAATAATAATTTCGAGCGGATTTTTAGTTTCGTTTAACTTAAGGTGATTAAACTCTCCAATTAATACAATACCATTTAATACCGCCACACCAAACAATGCAATAAAACCTATCCCAGCCGAAATACTAAATGGCATATCGCGCATCCATAAAGCAGCAATGCCGCCTATGGTACTTAATGGTATAGCAGTAAAAATTAGTATAGCCTGCTTAAACGAGTGGAAAGTAAAAAACAACAGCATGAAAATAAGTAGCAAAGCAATTGGAACGGCTACAGCTAAGCGATTACGAGCATCTTCCAAGTTTTTAAACGCACCGCCATAAGTGGTGTAATAACCGGGTTCAAACTTAATTTCTTTTTCAATTGATTTTTTGAGATCATCAACAACAGTCTGAATATCGCTGTTACGCACATTAAATCCAACCACAATTCTACGTTTTGCATCATCTCGTTGTATTTGGTTTGGTCCAACTTTAAGTTGTACATCGGCCAATTGCTTTATTGGAATTTGATTTCCTTTTGGTGTGGTAACAAATAAGTTTCTTAAATCTTCAATATCTTTTCTGTTGCTAGCATCTAGCCTAACTACCATATCAAATCTCTTTTCGTTTTCAAAAACTAAACCTGCACTTTCACCTGCAAATCCTGCACGTATGGCCATATTAACATCACTAATATTTAAACCAAACAATGCGATTTTTTCTCGATTGTAATTAACCACTACCTGCGGTAGGCCACCCACTTGCTCTACATAAACATCAGATGCTCCATTTGTTTTTTGAGCTATTGCACCAATTAGTTTTGCGTAATGTGCAAGTTGATTTAAGTCTTCCCCATAAATTTTTACCACTACATCTTGTCGGGCTCCTGTCATTAATTCGTTAAATCGCATTTGTATTGGTTGCTGAAAACCGTAACTAACTCCAACCATGTTTTCTTCAAGTTTGTGCTGCATTTTTTCTGCTAATTCTTCCCGTGTTTCGGCAGAAGTCCATTCGTCTTTTTCTTTTAATATAACCATTAAATCACATGCCTCAACGGGCATTGGATCGGTTGGAATTTCTGAAGAGCCAATTTTACCAATTACTTCTTTTACCTCAGGGAAATTATCTAGCAATACTTGTGCTGATTTTTGAGCAGCATCAACCGTTTCACTCAAACTACTTCCAGTCATAATGCGCGTTTCTACTGCGAAATCACCTTCATCTAATTGCGGAATAAATTCGCCACCAAGGGTCATAAATAATGCAATACTTCCAATAAAAGCGATAATGATAGTACTCAGAACAATCGCTTGTTTACGAATCACCCAAACAAAAGCACCATGATAAATCACTTGCAGTTTAGCGATCATTTTATCAGAGAAAGTTGGTGTATGGTTTGTTTTTTTACTTAATACCAAAGCACTCATCATGGGCACGTAAGTAAGCGATAAAATAGAGGCACCTATAATGGCAAAACTCACAGTTTGCGCCATGGGCTTAAACATTTTACCTTCTATACCAACTAATGCTAAAATGGGTATGTAAACTATTAAAATAATGATTTGACCAAAAATGGCGCTCTTCATTATTTTTGATGCAGCGTGCTCAACCTCTTTGTTCATGTGCTGCTGGCTAAGTGGAGTATTCCTTCTTCTCAAACCCAAATAGTGTAATGTGGATTCAACAATAATTACTGCACCATCTACTATTAAACCAAAATCAATAGCGCCTAAACTCATTAAATTACCCGATACACCAAACAGATTCATCATGGATACTGCAAATAACATAGCCAATGGTATTACAGATGCCACAACTAATCCTGCCCTGAAATTACCAAGCATCAACACCAAAACAAAAATTACAATCAGTGCACCTTCTAATAGGTTTTTACTTACCGTGCCAATGGCATTGTTTACCAATTTGGTTCTGTCTAAAAAGGGTTCAATAACCACACCTTCGGGTAAAGTTTTTTCTATTTGTGTAATGTGCTCTTTTACATTTTTAATAACCTGAGAGGAGTTTTCACCTTTCAGCATCATTACCACTGCTCCAACTACTTCTCCTTGATTGTTGCGTGTCATTGCACCATAACGAATTGCTGATCCCAACTTCACCTCACCAATATTTTTAATTAAAATGGGAATTCCGCTTGATGTGTTTTTTACTACAATTTTTTCAATGTCATCTTTATTGGTAATTAAGCCCTCTGTTCTAATAAAGTATGCATTAGGTTTTTTATCAATGTACGCACCACCCGTATTTTGGTTGTTTACTTGTAGCGCATTGTGTACCTCGTTAATACTTATGTTTAAGCTCTTAAGCTTTTCTGTATGTATGGCAATTTCGTACTGTTTTAAATTGCCCCCAAAACTACTAACATCTGCTACACCTTTTGTGCCTAATAATTGCCTACGTACAATCCAATCTTGTATGGTACGTAACTCCATGGCGTCATAACGTTTTTCGTAACCGGGTTTGGCATGAATTACATACTGAAAAATTTCTCCTAAACCTGTTGTAAGCGGTGCAAGTTCTGGATTTCCCATGCCTTCAGGAATTTGTTCTTTGGCTTTCCCTATGCGTTCATTTACTTGTTGGCGAGCCCAATAAATATCAATATCATCATCAAACACAATGGTAACTACCGATAAACCAAACCTAGAAAATGAACGTATTTCGTGTATTCCTGGAATCGTTGCCATGGTTTGTTCAACAGGAAACGTTACAAAGCGCTCAATATCCTCGGCACCGCTACTTGGCGCTACGGTAAGTATTTGTACCTGATTGTTGGTAATGTCGGGTACTGCATCAATAGGTAATTTACTTAACGAGTAAATACCCCAAATAACTAATGTAAGTGTAAATAGACCTACAATAAATTTATTCCGAACGCTAAATCGGATAATAGCTTCTAACATAGTTTTACTATGAATAAAAATTTGATTAAGAAAATAATGCGCAAGAATTGGCGCAATGAAACAACGCTTATTTAGGCAATTTTAGGTGGTTGCCATATTGATGCGGCATTATTGCTTGGCACATGTTCATTAACAATAGCAAAATGCTCTGCTTGAGAATTAAAATCAGGGTGTAGAATATTTATGCCCACGGTGGTTACAGCTAAAGGAATAACCTGCACATGTTGGCAATTTTGTTGTTGTGTGCCAGGTAAGTTTTCATGCTCATGTGCATCGGTTTGCATGTGTTCGGTATTACCGTAATGCAATTCTATAAAGGCAATTACACCAATAGATTCGTGCTCGGTTAAGTGATGATAGTAATGCGCAGCCAATGCAGGTAGTCTTAAAACCTGATGCATAATTGCATCGGGTAAAGTAATACTTGTGGTAAGTACAAAAAGTAATATGTATTTAGCTACTTTCAATATCAATACAAAGTAAGACTAATATTTTTATAAATACAATGACTTGGGTTTAGTGACCTCGTCAGTGGTTTTATACCCTGACGATGGTTTAATAAAGTGGTTCAATGTTTTAAGTGAATAACCAATCACGGGGTTTAATTAGCCTCGTTAGTGGTTTTATATACTGACGATGGTTCAATAAAGTAGTTTATTGTTTTAAGTGAATAACCAATCACGGGGTTTAATTAGCCTCGTTAGTGGTTTTATATACTGACGATGGTTCAATAAAGTAGTTTATTGTTTTAAGTGAATAACCAATCACGGGGTTTATAACCACCGTGATGATTTATATACTCCCATTCCACTTTCTTACAAACCACTCTGTAGCTAACATCAGCATCAACAAAACAAAAATCCACTTCAAATCAATCCAGCTTTTTACATCCTGATTTTGATAAATGATAGGCTTGATACGATCGTTTTTTTGAATAGCATTTGCTATTTTATTCATGCTGTTTAGGTGATACATATTGCCCCCTTGTTGGATGGCAAGTTCGTTTAATAATTGATGATTTGCTGTAGTTTGTGCAAACTCCATCTGCAATGGTTTTATAATAAATTGGCCTTTTACCTTTTGGGGTTGTGTGCCAAAATTTGTTGTAGCCTCAAATTCGTATGCTCCAGTAGGTAAGATGCCCGCATTAAGCGTATATGCGTTATTGGTTTTATTAAAAGTAAACGTGTAGTTATTTCCCTTACTATTTTTTAACACCATACTTACTTCGGGGTTATTAACTAACTGGTAACTTTCGTTGTACAATTCTGCATCAAACTGCACCAATTCGTTTTCTTCAATTTCTTTTTTACTGTTTACCCTAAAACGGCTTTGGTCTTTTTTGCTAGTTAGGTATTGAACCATACCACCCAAAATTGTAGATGAAGTTTTTTGTTGACTGATGGCATAATCATACATGCGCCATTTCCAGAAACCTTCTGCACAAAAAAAGCCACTTTTGCTATTACTTCCTTTGGCAAAAAACACCAACGGATATTCTGTTTTTACGAAACCAATTTGTTGTTTAAATAAAATCTCCGCTTCGCCATTAATTTTATAACTACCAAATGGTGCCATTACAGGAGGAAACTTTTTAAGGTGTTCTTGTTCTTCTTTACTTAATGTAAACAAACTAAAGCTATTATTATAAATTGGAGTCACCTCGTTCATGTTAACTATGCGTGTTCCGCCCACTTGTATGGTTGGTTCTAATTGGTTTAAATAACCCAAATTTGTTTGTGCCCCTAGAACAAATAAAATCGGAATGTTTATTTCTTTTAGCTGTTTTAATAAAACTGTTCCTTCTCCATTATTTCCAGGCAACTGGTGGGCAATAACCAAGCTATATTGTGCTAAATTATTTGGTGTTTGTTGTTGTGATATAATGAATGTATTGGTTGTGTAATTCTCTTGCTGGTTTAATGTATTTTCAATAGCTGCAACATCAGGGTGGGGGGCGTATGCTAATAAGGCAATTTTTTGTTTTCCATCAATTACATTAATAAATAAATCCATACGGTTGTTTACTAAACTTACTTCATTGGTTATGGCACTTGCTTCAACAATTAAATGTTGTGTACCTACTTCGTTTGCAGTAAGGTTGGTTAATAGCGTATTAAAATATTTATTACTTAATAGCAGTTGTTGTTTAAACACGGTTTTACCATTTTGTGTAATGGTAATTTGTGTTGATTGTCCTGCTGCAGCAAAGGCAGCCAAATCTATTTGTAATGGAAAATTGTTGCCTTTAAAAACAAGCTGATTGGTGCGCACATTTTTTATTAGCACATCTTTTCGTTGTATTGTATCGCCTAAGCCAATTGTAAATACAGGTGCTTTAAGTTCGCTTGCTGCTTGTAGCGGATTTTCACCCTTGTTATATAAGCCATCGCTGGCTAAAACAACAGCACCTAAATTTATACCATCGTATGTATTTTTTAGGGTAATGAAAAGTTGGTTAAGGTTGGTTTCTTTATCTTTAAAGTTGGGTGATGATGCTAGTTTACTTTCTTTACCAACAAGGTAATGCACCAAATCATAATCATTACCCAGTTCTTTTTGTAAAATCTCAAACTGGTTGTTTAATGCTTTTTTTAATTGCAAGCTATCAATACCCATAGTAACGGACTGCGAGTTGTCTACTGCAAATACAATTACTGGTTTTTGGGTTTGAGTAGTGATTAACTTTACCAACGGTCCAAGCAACAAAACCATCAAAACGAATAAAACAGAAAACCTACATGCATGCAGTAGCCACAAAAGTTGTTTAGCTCTTTTGCCTTCAACGCCTATAGGATTATTGCGGTACAAAAACCATGTTGCAGCAAGTGCAAGCAAAGCACCAATTATACCAAACCACCAAGGGTATTCAGATAACATGTTTTGTTAAGTTGTTTATTGTAAAATTAAAACGGGCAACATAATAAAGTTGCCCGTTTTTAAAAACGATTCTCTGTTTATCGCTATTGCATTACCATTCCACCATCAACACATATAGTTTGCCCGCTTACATATGTTGACAAATCTGAAGCTAAGTACAATACAGCGTTTGCAACATCTTCGGGCGATCCGCCACGCTTTAATGGAATACCTTTAACCCATTCAGCCCTTACTTCATCGCTCAAGGCCTCAGTCATTTCTGTTTCAATAAATCCTGGGGCAATGGCATTACAACGAATGTTGCGTGAACCTAATTCTTTGGCAACAGATTTTGTTAAACCAATCATACCAGCTTTTGATGCAGCATAATTAGCTTGTCCTGCATTACCTGTTATTCCAACTACTGAAGTGATGTTGATAATAGAACCAAAGCGGTTTTTCATCATTGGGCGTTGAACGGCTTTAATCATTGCAAATGCCGATTTTAAATTGGTATCCATTACCTCGTCCCACATTTCTTCTGTCATGCGCATTAACAGGTTATCCCTAGTAATGCCTGCATTGTTTACCAAAATATCTAAGTTGCCAAATTCAGTAACTATTTCGTTTACCAAAATCTCTGCTTCAGTAAAATGCGCTGCATTACTCTGGTAGCCTTTGGCCTTAACCCCAAGAGCAGAGAGTTCAGCTTCAAATGTTTTTGCTTTTTCTACCGAGCTTACAAATGTAAAAGCCACGTTGGCACCTTGTTGAGCTAGTTTTAAAGCTATACCTTTACCTATGCCACGGGTAGCCCCGGTAACTAATGCGGTTTTTCCTGCTAATAATGTCATGATTGTTAATTTTAAACTTTGGTAAAACTATACTCTATCGTGGTTTTACGCAAATATTCTTTTCCAAATTTTACATTAAAATCGCCTTGACGATTAAGCGGTTGTAAATCAACCCTTTTTTACATCCCCTAACAAGCCTGTTTCTTATTAGATGCAGCTTAATTATGGTTTTAATTATGCTTCATAATTTGGGTTTAAAAAATTATTAATTTAAAACTGGTATAATCAACCAATTGGTTAAGAGTGGTGAATATTTATCTGTATTCGTTTAGTAATAACCTGAGCGAATGCTTTAAATTATTAGTATTAGTTTTGCAGAATGAATTTTTTCTCGGCTCAAGAAACGCTAACAATTACACTAACCCTTTTTGCCATGATTGATATTTTGGGCGCCATTCCTATTATTTTAGTTATGCGCCAAAAGGTAACACACATTGACTCTGGTAAGGCTACAGTTGCGGCTGGAGGCCTAATGGTTTTGTTTTTGTTGTTAGGTGAGCAGTTGTTAAATCTGTTTGGCATAGATGTTTCTTCGTTTGCGCTAGCTGGTTCTATTGTAATATTTATTATAGCTATTGAAATGATTTTAGGGATTGATATTTTTAGAACCGACCCCGATGAAAAATCAGGAAGCATAATACCTATTGCGTTTCCAATCATTGCAGGAAGTGGGACTTTAACGACCATCATCTCTTTAAAAGCGGTTTATCAAATGCAAAACATTGTGTTGGGCATTGTACTTAATTTAATTATTGTTTACATCGTACTTAAATCAACCAAACACATAGAGCGCGTATTAGGTAAATCGGGATTAATATTGGTACGCAAATTTTTTGGAATTGTGTTGTTGGCTATTGCGGTTAAGTTATTTAAAACCAACCTATAATTACCACGTTCTAAATATAACGAAAACGGCAATTACGAATACAATGATGCTAACGGCCCTTTGTATCGTTTGAGTTCAAACATATTAAATGGTCTGCCATGTGCAGTATACTTAATTCTGATGCCTAGAACCTGAAATGTATATAAAATAACAAGGCAATCAAACAGCTAATAAATATAATGACAATGAACCCTTAATATTTAAGTTAATCTATTTTTGGTAACCGTAAATGGCCATAATAAGTAAAGGGCATTAATAGCTAAGAAATAATAAGTAAAAGAATAGAATAGATGGGTTTCATTTTGAAGATTTTAGTACTATTACGGATTAAATTTTTTTTAAAACATACAAAAATGTAGCTTCGCACATT
>CANHBJ010000049.1 GCA_947459075.1 Bacteroidota bacterium | reverse complement strand
GTTACTTTATCCAAGTGGTATTGTGCGATCCATTAAACAATTGCACACCACCACGTCAGGTACAAATAGATGTACAAGACACGATATCACCGGTAGTAAGTTTATTGGGTCAAAACCCATTGATAGTAGATGTATACAATCAGAACTACGCAGATCCGGGCGTAAATGCGAGCGACAACTATTACTCAGAGAACAGTTTGATACGTATAGTAGACAACAAGGTGGATGTAAATAAATTGGGCACATACACTATAACTTATACGGTAAGAGATGGCTCGAACAACTCAACCAATGTGGTAAGACAAGTAAATGTGGTAGACCGCGTTGCACCAGTGATAGAGATGTTGGGAGGTGATCCATTTGATTTGGTATGGAATGATACGTTTGAAATGGTTAATGAAGTGCGTATAATCGATAACTATTACAGTTCCGAAGACTTGCTACCAATGGTACAAAAAACCACCACCCTAGATGTTAATCCAATAACGGGAAAATATTATGGAGGAACACGTGGTTGGAAAGAAATTACTTACCAAGTAACAGATCCATCAAACAACCAATCGAAAAAAGTGCGTAGAACTATATTTGTAGATTTTAGAACGGGATTGGAAAATGCTGAAAGCGATATGACCATAAGTATTTATCCGAACCCAAATACGGGTAAATTTAATGTTAATACCAAAGAAACGATGATGGGCAAAACAGAGGTTACCTTATATAATGTATTAGGTGCTAAAGTATATAACGAAAGCATCAATATGCATGGTAAAACAGCAGAGATTGATGCAGAAGGATTACCATCGGGTATTTACTTATTGCAGTTAATTAACAATGGCAAGCAATACACACAACGTGTTACAGTGAAGTAAGAATTAATTAGAGTAAATAAATAATAAAAAAGTCTGTTTCATTATTGAAACAGACTTTTTTATTGAGTAATTTTTAACCTTAAAATAGTATTTGTACTATCGGTTATTTTGTATCTGTCATCAATACGATAAGGAACCACAGCAATAATTTGATGTTTAGAGCAGATAATAGGAATCCTTGTTTTTTCTAATAGGTCAATTTTTTGGTCAATAAAAAAATCGCTCACTTTTTTATTATTAAACATTCCTAAAGGCTTAAAGCTATCCCCATGATTCCATATTCTAATGGTAATTGGGAAGTTGATTTTTTCAGCATCGAAATACAGCAGATTTTCTTTATAATCTAAATGCTTTTTATCAATATATGTTACTTCGAAATGATAACCATTAAAGGTGAATTTATCTGGAAAACTCTTCTCAAAAAAAAGCGTATTTACATCCTCATCGGTAAGCTTTTCAATCCTCAGTTCATTTCGATTAAATAACAAAACGTGTGTGTTACTATTCCATGTTTTTCCATAGCAATGGTCTGTACTGATTATTTCGTTAATCTGATTGCTGTTTAATCCGAATGGGGATAGCCAATAATTTAATAGGTAATTATAGTATGGCAATTGTTTAATTATACTATTATCAATTATTAATGTTGATCCATGATAACTTGAATGTTGATTAATTATTTCGTTTAGCTTCTCGATGAGAATTATTTGTGCCTCTTGCAAAATTTGAGTGCTTTTTGCAATATGCTCAATGGCATGATTATTTACCTCAACAAGTTTTGGTATAATGTGATGACGAATAAAATTTCGGGTATAATCATCAGATATGTTAGATGAGTCGTTGCGAAATGGAATTTGATGTGTTGAAATGTAATCGTTGATGGTGTTTTGACCAACCATAATAAGTGGCCGGAGAACAACACCATTCTTTTTTGGGATGCCAACAAGACCATTAATTCCACTTCCTCTAGCGGCATTAAAAATAAAGGTTTCGGCTAAATCATTGGCATGGTGGGCTGTTAATGTGTAATTCGCATGATGTTGTAGTCTAATTTTTTCAAACCAATTATACCTTAAAATTCTAGCTGTTTCTTGGGTTGATAGACCTAACTCTTCGGAAGCATTTTTTGTATTAAATCTTATAGATTCAAATGTTATTTGATGAGAGGCGCAATAAGAGCGAACAAATTCTTCATCGTCTATACTTTCTTGTCCACGTAACATAAAGTTACAATGCGCAATAACTATATTAAGGTTTTCAGATTTACATAAGTGAGCTAAGGCCATAGAGTCTTTACCACCACTAACAGCCAAAATAAATTTTTGGTCAATGGTGCTACTCACGTTTAAAAAATCCTTTAGCAATTCTGTAATAATCATGGTTCAAAATTACAATAATTGCGTAGTTTTGGTGGCTGCATGAGAAAATACATTTTATTATCACTCTATATAGCAATCTTTGGCTTTACGCAAAGTGTATTTGCGCAAGGAAATAAGATTGAGGTACTCAATGCCAACACTTTTGAGATGGAGACGCGTGGAAACTATAAAGTGAAAAAGTTAATAGGCGATGTTCAGTTGAAACAAGACGCTACTATACTTAGATGCGATAGCGCTTATTTATTTGACGAAACCAATTTTGTAGAGGCCTATCAACATGTTCAAATAAACCATAGAGATAGCTTAAACTTTTATGGTGATTTTTTAAAATATGATGGCAACAAAAAACTAGCGCGATTAGAAAAAAATGTTAGCATGGTTGATGCCACGTCTATATTAAAAACTCAAGAGTTAGAATTTGATTTGATTAATAATAAAGCAAGCTACTACAGTGGTGGAGTATTATTGAATGGGCAAAATGAGTTAACAAGTAAATATGGTTACTATTACACTAAAACCAAAGAGTTGTATTTTAAGAAAGAAGTTAAATTGGTGAGTCCAGAATTTACAATGACTACAGATACGTTGAAGTATCAACCCAACACTAAAGTAGCCACCTTTTATAGTAACACCAAAATTGTTTCAAAAGAAGATACCATTTATTGCCAAGCGGGTACTTACCATACAGAAAAGCAATCGGGCATACTTCTTAAAAGGGCGAAAATAAGAAGTGCAGAAAACACACTCATTGCAGATACCATCATTTATGATAAAAAAAGCAAGTATGCGAAAGCCTTGGGCGGTGTTGTTATATTAGATACCATTAATAAAACGATTATCTTGGGCAACATAGCAGAGGTTATGGGTAAAGAGGGTAGGAGTTATATTACACGTAATCCGCTTGTTATTAGCATAGTTGATAAGGATAGTATGATGATTTGGGCTGATACTATTTTCACTTATCAAAAAAGAACGAAACAGGCAAAAGACATACTTAAAGCGTATAGGAATGTTAAAATTTATAAAACCGACATGCAGGTGATTTGTGATTCGTTGGTATACTTGAAAAGTGATTCTTTAATGACCCTTTACCACAAGCCTGTTTTGTGGAGTGATATGAATCAAGTTACAGGTGATACCATAGTTTTTTACCTGAATAACAGAAAGTTAGATTCTATGGATATTAGAAACAATGCCTTCGTGATATCTCAAGAAACAAGTCGACATTATAATCAAGTTAAAGGTCGAAATATGAAGGCATATTTTAAAGAGGGTAAAATATCCTATATTCAGGTATATGGTAATGGTCAGAGTATCTACTATGCTAAAGAAGACAGTGCTTATATTGGTGTAAATGTGATTGATTGTAGCGAAATGGCCTTTAGTTTTGAATTAGGAAAAATTAATACCGCAAAATTTATTACTCAACCAGATGCAACTTTTTATCCAATTAACGAGATAAGCCCTGAAGAGTTGAGGCTCAAGGGTTTTGCATGGAAGAGCCAAAGTAAGCCAAGAAGGCAAAATATTAAAACACAAAAATTATATTAAAATGCTTTGATTTTTGATTAAATTTTATAAACTTTGATTATTACTCCAAAATAAATAATACAATATCCATATATGAGGACCAAGTTTACATCTCTATCGAACAAACTTTTCGCTTCTGCGTTCTTGTTGGCTATGCTAACAGGGCTTTCTAGCGCAAGAGCTCAGGCTCCATTTGCAGCGGGCCAAACTTATTATGTAAACGGTGTAGGTAACGATTTAGTTGCACCTAAAGACACCTTTGCAAATTTATCTGGCGCTTACACTATTGGTAATCCATACACCAACGCAACTGGTTTACTTACTGCGTTAACTGCAAATGGTATTGATCCAAACACGATTGGACAAATGACCATATTGTTGGTTTCTGGTTACTCTGGTTCTGAGCCTTCGGCTATAAGTGTAGGTTCTGTTGCTTATGCATCAGCATTGAGGACTATTGTTTTAAAGCCTGTTTCTGGAGTTAATTTTACAATTTCAACAATAGGTTCTCAGGTTTCTAATGTGGGTTTGTTTAGTTTTATAGGCACACAATTTTTTGTGCTGGATGGCGAAGGAACAACGGGTCAGCGTAACATAACTTTTAATGTTAATACAATAGGGGCCAATGCTACACAAAGGGTTATAGACATATTAAGTACAACTGCATCTCCAATAAATACTGTTACCGTAAAAAATGTTAACATCAATGGTGTAGCAACAGGATTTGCTGTAAATACCTATGCAGGTGTATACATTGGTGGCGCCAACTTAAATACGAATTCAGCCAGAAGAAATGCAAATATCAATATTACAAATTGCGATATTCAAAGAGTTCAACATGGCGTTTATGCAAGGGGTTCGGGTGCAACTGCAAGAGGAAACCAAGATTTAGGTTTGGTTATTCGTGATAATAGAATTGGAGGAACCGCTAGTTTTATTGGTGGTCTTGCTAATGCATCAGGTATCATGTTAAGTAATCAGGCCAATGCGGTTGTTGAAGGTAATACCATTATGGGAAACCTTACCAGTCAAACAGGTTTTAAAGGTATTGAATTATCAAACATTGCCAGTACTATTTCTTTAGACAGTAACATAATCATAAATGCCAATCGTGTTTATAACCTTGGTTCAGTAAATGGTGGAATAACTGGTATTCGTGTTGCTTTAGGTAATCACCAGTATCCATTGGCAATAAGATTAACCAATAATACAATCGCCCGTTTAACATCACCTGGATCTGCATCTGTTCCTAGCTTACAATATCCTATTGGTATTTTGGTTGAAGATAGCACCATTAAAGCGGGTATTGACATTTTTAACAACAGTATTGCCTTAACAGGCGCTGTTTTAAACACATCTTCTTCTGCTTGTTTAGTAACAGGTGCAACTACTTTTGGTGGTTTACGTGTTTACAATAATATCTTGTCAAACGTGCAGCAAAATATTGCAACAACAACAGGAGCATATAACACTTATGCAATTATTATTAATCGTAATATTGTAGCTAATAATGTTGTAGCTCCATTTGATAGTATAGACAATAATTTATATGAATATACAACAACAGGTGGTTGGGCTAACATTGGCTATACTGCATTAAATAATTATACATCACTTGGAGAGTGGGCAACATTTACTGCTTACGATAGAAATAGCATTACCACTCGTCCATTTTTCGAGAACGATACCACATTAGTTACTTCAAATGGTGCTGCCACTAGATACGCATCAGCTGGCCGTGCGTTGATGGCAAAAGATATTTTGGGCAATAACCGCCCTGCTACAAATTCATCTATTGGCGCTTACCAATTTACTCAAAATACAACCAACGCACTTGCACCTTTAGTGGGTGGTGCAGTATATAGTATTAATGGTGTTGACGCTTGGCCAACTAACGCCAATCCTACTTCAGGTTCATTTGCATCACTAACAAGCTTTATAAACCATTTAAATAGTTTTGGTACATCAGGTACTGGATTAATTAACATTGTATTTAATGCAGGATTTGCATCAGACTTGCTTGTTCCTCCTGCTATTTTACCTTACCCAGGCATGTCAGGTACACGTCCAATTCGCCTAAGTGCATCGGTGCCTGTTAATATCACTATTCCAAGTGGTGCAGTTATTTGTAACAATTCGGCATTAATAAAATTGTATGGAGCTTCCTCTTTTGAAATAGATGGAACTAGTGCAAGGAATATAACCATAAGTTTACCTACATCTGCTAACTCTGCACTTGCTAAGCTAGTTGCTTTTATTCCAACATTGAGTAACCCAACTTCTAATAATACAATTAGAAATTGTAGGCTTGTAGGTAGCTCATCAAGCACATTAAACAATACGCTTGCTGCTATTTATATGGGGGCATCTAATAACGCAACTGGTTTAGCAAGTGCAATAGGCGGAGCCAACATTAACAATTTTATTGGAGACAATATAATTGAAGCGGTTAGATATGGAATTTATTGGAGAGCAAAAGCTGGTTTAGTTGATCAATTCTTAACTATTTCACGTAATAGAATAGGAGGAAATGTTGGAATTGGTGGACTTCCATCAACAACATTCATTGGTGGTGGATTAGCCAATGCGGCTGGTATATACATTAAAGGTGTATTACAAGGAACTATTGATAGTAATATCATCAAAAACAATATACCAAGTATCACTGGTTTTAGAGGTATAGATATTGATGGTACTGCCACAGAAGCAGGTACTCCACAAAATATTGCTATTACCAGAAATACTATTTACAACTTAGGATCAACATCTGGTTTTGCAGTTGGTATTCGTGTTGGTATCAGTGAAACCAATCGTGGTATTGTAATTTCTAACAACATCATAGCCAAAATATACGGAACAGGAACCTCTGTTGCATCTACCTTAGGTTCTCCTGCTGGTATAGCTGTAGAGTCACCAGTTGTAGCTTCTGGTGTTGTTAATATTGGTATTAGTTTAATTCACAATACCATTCATTTGTCACAAAATCAATTCACTCAAGTAGCTTCTGGTTCATATACATCGGCACTATATGTTGATGCTAGATCATCAGGCATCACATCACTTAGCAATATTTTCTCTAATACCTACGGAAGGACAATTGCAGGTACAGTATCGAATGCAGCTTGTATTGTAGTTGGTGGAAATCAAAATCCATTTTTAGCAAGTAATAATAATTTATATTATTCAGGTGCTAATGCTAATTTTACTAATAACATTATTGGATTAGTAAATCCAGCGGTTCAAATGCCATCATTGGCAGAATTAAGAAAACAGTATGGATTTGAAACAACATCAAGATTCGGAGAAGTGCCTTTCCTAAACGACTCTACTAACTTAGTTGACACTATGTATGTTGGGCATATTGCAAAAGCAGTTGTTAGAAGCGGATCTGTGGTTCTAGATATTGCAGGTAATGCTAGAGGCTTTGATGCCACAATAGGTGCTTTAGAATTACCAAAAAGTTTTTCACCACTAATGGGTGGGGCAACATATGAGGTTAATGGAATATTGGCTCCTCCTTTGTCTGGAACTGCAACTGTTGGATCATTTAATACCATCAATAATTTATTCCGTTACATTAATACAAATGGAGTGGATGCAGATCAACCGCCATTCTATGAAATTTTAGTAAACATAACAAACGGATACGTTGGTGAAGGAGATACATTAATTTCTGCTTTACATGATTATCCTTTCATGAGTAGAAATAGACAAATTATAATTCGTCCTTCTATTGGTGCAAATCCTGTTATTGCCTCAACAGGTGCCACTACCCGCTCACAGTTTTCTGCAGCTGCTAGTGTATTACGTTTTCAAGGAGCTCGTTGGGTAACCATTGACGGTTCATCAGATGGATTGGCAAGAAACTTAACCATCAGATTACCTATAGCTCCAGCTAATTTAAGTTTTGTAAATAATTCGTTAACTAGGATTATTGATGTAATGGGATGGGCTCAACCAGCTACAAACATTGAAATAAAAAATTGTAATATTATTGGTTATTCAACCCCAAATACCATTTCAACCTTTGCTGGTATTTACCAAGGAGGTGTGGCATTTAACTCACCTACTACTGTTCCTATTAATCCTATTAGTGAAAGGAATAACAATAACGTATACCAAGGTAACTTAATTACAGGTGTTAGATTTGGTATACATTTAAGAGGTAATACTAATTTCCCTGGTTCTTATGATTTAGGTACTGTTGTAAGAGGTAACACCATTGGTGGAAATAGCTTTAATGCTGGTGTTCCAACAGATTATTTTGGTGGTGCATCCAATTCTGCAGGTATACTAGCTGTTTCACAATCTAATTTATTAATTGATAGCAATGTAATCAGAAATTGTATCCCTACATTTAATTTAAATAGTGGTATAGAAATTAGCAGTTCAGTTCTTCCTTTCTTTAATACAGATTCTGCTGTAACTATTACTAGAAATACCATAACAGGTATTAAATCTACTAATAACCCAGCCGCATACGGTATTCATGTTAACTTACAGTGGGACAACAAAAAGTCATTATACATATTTAACAATATGATTTCTGACATTGCAGCTACTGGTACTTTGCCAACGGGCATCAACTTTATTAATAATCCTTATGGAATTTTATTAAATGGTACGCAAGTGGCATCTCAGTTCCGTGAGATTGATGTTAACCTTTGGAACAACTCTATTAATCTTGGTTCTGCTACTACGTTAGGCACGTCAGGTATTTCTGCATGTATTGGTGTAAATTCAACTACTCTAGGAGAAATTAATGTTTTGAACAATATCCTTCAAAATAAATTGTCTCGCGCATTTGCAGGTGGTAACAATTATGCTGTTGCAATTGCAGGTGCTGTTAATCCATTTAGATCTACAGATTATAATAACTATATTTCTGCTGGTGCATTTGGCGTTAACCAAATAGGTGGCTCTAACATTAGTACTGCAGCTGTTAATTATTCAACATTGACTTCATGGGCTAACTTTACAGGGCAAGATACTTTATCAATGAGTATACCTGCTCCTTTCACAAGTGATGTCAATTTACTAATACCTACATCTACTGCTTCAGCAATATACAGAGCGGGTTCACGTATTAGTCGTGTTAATAATGATATTTTAGGCGGCCCTCGTCCGGGATTAGCAACAGGTATCTCAACAATTGGTGCACATGAATATGTTGGGTCTTACAATGATATTTTTGGACCTAAGATTTACGACATGACCAAGCCTACTGATTTCTGCTTTTTTGATGGTGTGCCTATTCAAATTAAAGCACGCGTAATGGATAAGTCAACTGTAATTAATGATACATTATATTATAGAATAAATGGTGGTGCAGAAGTAGGGATGGTTGCTACAACCAAAATTGGTTTAGATAGGGTTTATAATATTCCTCCTCAACCTTCAAATACTAAAATTGCATACCGATTTGCAGGTGTAGATGGTGGAAATCAACCAGCGGTTTTCATGAACACGGACCCACGTTCGGGATACAATTACACTACAACAATCATGGCAATCAACACCAATAATTCTATTGCAACTGGTTTTGACTTACCTAATGAATTTAATTGGACAACAGAAGGGATTAATGGAAGCACCAATATTTGGGATCTTCAATCTTTTGGTTCGGTAACTAATCCTGTTTTAGCACCTCTAACTGGTTCTAGAGCTGCGATGTTAAGATCAGTAAACAATACTGCCTCTCGTATCGCCTCAACTTGTTTAGACTTTAGCGATGCTAAACGTCCAACATTGAGGTTGTTTGTTTCTCAATCAGCAGATAACTTCAATATAAATGATTCAATTTTAGTTAGGGTATCATACGGATTTGGATTATACAACGATTTAATATCTAGTTATCCTATTTACCGTAAGAACGCATCTTATGCCGTACCTGGATATAAAGTTTATGACGTTTGTTTAGGATTAGAAGGTTTTTCAGGTGTTCGTTTGGGTATTGAAGGTTATTCAAAAAATGGTGGTAATATTATTATTGATAGTATAGTAATTTTTGATAACTACCTTAATCTTCCTATTACCCCTAAAAACTTCACCAACTGCTACAATGATTCTATTAATTTAACAATCATTAATGCTGATTCTAAGTTTGAGTATACCATGTTTGATATGTTAACTCAGCGTTATATAGGCCCAACAGTAATTGGTACCGATGCTAACATGATATTGCAAGGTTATTTGCCATCATCAGATTCTGCTTATTTGCGTGTTTTGGCTCGTAACTTAACATCAAACTGTTCTAACTTTTTTGATGATACCGCAATTGTATTCTTTAGAAATTTCAAAAACGGACCATTTGTAATTAAAGGCTCAGTTTATGATGGTCAATATAACAGTGGAGATATGTTTACTCCAGACGCAATAAGCGTTGGTGGTTTCGGACGTTATCAAATTGTACCTCCAACAGGTGCAAGCAATGCAAATTACAATTCTACTTGGACTATAGCTGACGTAACCATGTATAAGTATTTCTATGATCAAGTAACAAACACAAATATCATTGTTGACTCTGCAAGGAATTTCACTTTAGTGCCACCAACACCAACTACTGCGGGTTATGTATTAGTTAATGGTATGCCAGTAGATTCAAACAAAACATTTGCACTTCAGGTAAAAATTAGATTATTACCTCAAGGTTGCGATTCTACTGTGGTAAGATATGTAACCATAGGAAATGCTCCAATTGCTAATTTCTTTGCACCAAACGACACATTGTGTCAAAGTATTAATAACTTGTTTACTAACGTGTCAACCACCGGACAGTTTACCTTACCAATGCAATATAGCTGGGACTTTGGAGACGGTACAAGTTCTAACGCGGCAAGTCCTATCAAATCATTTGATAATCCAGGTAATTATAGGGTGCGTTTAATTGTAAAAAATAATACAACCTTGTTAGATTCGTTAGCTTATAACATAGTGGTATTACCTTCTCCTGTAGCTAATTTCACTTCAACATTATCATGTGAAGGTAAAGTAACTCGTTTCACTAGTACTGGCTCTCACACGTTAGGTAACTTCTACTCGTTTAACATTGGTGGTCAAGTTGCTGATAGTAGCGTTGTAGATGCTATTGTGCCAGGATCAGATACCATTATAAATGTAAGGCTTTTGGTTCGTAACGTTCAAGGATGTATTGATACTGCTGTTAATGCAGTTCAAGTTTTTGCACAACCTGATGCAAGTTTCACTGCTCAAAATGTTTGTGCTGGTGCACCTGTTCAGTTTAGCAATGCATCAACAATTCCTGCTGGTAAAAATGGTCGTATCAATTCATTTGGTAGTGAGTGGACATTTGGTAACGGAGATATTGGGTATTCTAATTCACCATTGTATTACTATCCTGCAGGTGGTAATTATAGAGCTATCTTAAAGGTTATATCTAACTATGGTTGTACAGATACTGTATCTACAGCTGTATCAGTATTTAATAAGCCATCTGTTGCATTTACTTTAGATAATGCATGTAAAGCAAGCAATTTGATAATTAAAAACAACTCAACTTTTGCCGATGGTTTAAGTAGAGTTAAATTTAGATGGTCATTTGGAGATAACTCAGCTATTAAAACTGAAGCTACTCCAGTTCATGCCTTTGGTGCAATAGGAACTTATTATGTAAAATTAGTTGCTGCTGATTCTGTAAATGGTTGTATTGATTCAGTTCAAACTATTGCAACTGTTAAAGATAAAGCTATTGCAGACTTTACAACAACCAACGGTTGTGCTGGAAGGGCCGTGTCATTTACTAACCAGTCGATTGTTCCTCCTGCTGTAACTCCAATTTTTACATACATTTTTGGTGATAATAACACCTCAAATAGTCCAAATACAACACACTCTTATCTAACAGGTGGAGTTAAACAACCTAAGTTAATTGTTGATGTTGCAGGTTGTCGTGATACAGCTACTAAAACAATTACTATCAGTAGTGCTTTGTCTGTTAACTTTGTTTCATCTAAGTTAGACTCTAGTAAAGTTAGATTTACCTCAAACAGAATTGGATTGTCGCTTTACACTTGGAACTTTGGTGACGGAACACCTGTTGTAAACAGCAAGTCAAATACCATTACACATATATTTGATCGCAAAGGCATTTATAACGTAGAGTTAACAATTTTAGATTCTAACTCTTGTGATGCATCATACAGCGAATCAATCACTATTAATGCAAATGTTGGCTTAAACGAAGAATTAGCTTCACAACTTAAGTTCAATGTTTATCCTAATCCATTCACTCAATCAACTAAAGTAGAGTTTGATTTGGAGAAGGCAGAAGATGTGAAACTTGAGGTGTTTGATATGATAGGCCGCAATGTGTATACACTTAATGCTGGTTTGTTAACTGCAGGTAAGCAAAATATTGATTTAAATGAATCTCAGTTTGATGCTAAATCAGCCGTTTACATGGTTCGTGTTCATATTGGTAACAATGTTATTACACGTCAGTTAATTAAAGAATAATAATAGCAGATTTATCTAGTAAAAAGAGGCTCCAAATGGAGCCTCTTTTTTTATACCCGTAATATCGTTTACCTTTGTTTTATATGACAATTGAATCAAAAACAACTAGCCTATCTGTGGCCATAATGAATGAAATTGTATTACCCAATGATACAAATACATTTAATAATTTAATGGGAGGTAGGCTTTTGCATTGGATGGATATTGCTGCTGCTATTACTGCACAAAAGCATAGTGGTAAGCTAGCCGTTACAGCCTCTGTTGATAGTGTAAGTTTTAAAAAGAGTATAAAGCTAGGTGATGTTGTTACTCTCGAAGCAAGAATAGTTCGTTCATTTAATACTTCTATGGAGGTGCATATTACTGTTTGGGCTGAGAATATTCCGAGTGGTGAGAAATTTAAAAGCAACGAAGCCTATTATACCTTTGTAGCTCTTGATAGAAATGGCTCTCCAGTTGGTGTTCCTGCTGTAATACCAGAAAATGAAGAGGAACAAAAACGTTACGAGGGAGCACTTCGTAGGAGGCAGTTGCGCCTAATTTTAGCAGGTAAAATGAAACCAGATGATGCAACTGAATTAAAAGCGTTATTTTTTCCTGAAACGGAATAGGCATAAAAAAAGCGAGTCGATTA
Organism: Bacteroidota bacterium; assembly: GCA_947459075.1. GTDB lineage: Bacteria > Bacteroidota > Bacteroidia > UKL13-3 > UKL13-3 > UBA6183. Next base: position 1,674 of record CANHBJ010000049.1, on the reverse strand, counting down.
TATTCGACTCGCTTTTTTTTTATTTAAGTTTTACGGGTAGGTTAATGTCTATGTCACTGTCTGTTGATGGAGATGTTGTTTTGGGTACACCATCATAATGACTTAATTTAATGTTTAAACTACCAATTAATGGAACACCAAATGGAAGCACATTTGAAGGTGTAATTCTAATATCTAAACCAAGAGGTAGGGGTGGGTTATTACTGTCTGTATCCAATCGAGAAATATTTAATTTATCGTTTAAATTAGCACTAAATGTATAAAACATTTGGTGCTCGTTAGCTTCTTTAACTACTTCATTAGAAATCGTATCAATTGGAGTTTTTGTTTTATCTAACATCAATACTTGCACTCGATAAGTAATTCCACTATCTAATGTTAATGTATCAATTGTAGGGTTATTTCCTCCATCACCATCAATATCTTCCCATTTTACGGAAAATTGGTTTGCTAATGGATTATTTGCATTATAACCATTCAAAATTACCGTAGTAATTAGTTCTTGAGCATTACTGTCTTTTGGTTTTGTTGGCTCTATATTATCTTCTTTACAAGCAGAAAAAATAATTGTTGTTGTTGCCAATGCTAGCGTTAATTTTTTAAAAGTATTCATATTAAATTGTTATTTTTTTTGGTAAATATTAAAAGGTAAAGTAAGCCTAATGAGTAGGTTTCGCCCTGGCTCTAGAGCGAAATACCTATAGCGACTTAAGTAGTCGCGGTAGTTTGAATTTAGTGTATTGTTAACACTGAAACTCCATCGTAATGTTTGCTTACCAATGTGCTGCTCAAATCCAAAGTTTATATCAAGTAGGGTATAAGCTTCTGGTGTACTTATAAAATCAATACCTATAGGATAGCGGAATTGTTTTCCTACATGGATCAATCGGGGTTGAATAAACACATTATTTAATTTCCAGATTTTAGTTTTTTGATAATTAATCGTTAAACCTAATCTGTTTGCTGGCATAAAAATTAACGGAGTATTGTTATCTGTTTGTTGGGCATGAAGGTATGATGCATTAATACTAGCGGTAAAATTTTTGTTAATGAAATAGTCTGAAACAAAATCAGCACCTTGAAGTAAAGCATTATTTTGGGTGAAAATAAATTGAGGAAATGCACCTCGAATACTTACAATTGGAGGTTTTACTGGTAGCTTATAAATGAAGTTTTGAATGTAATTTCTGTATACATTTAACTCTACATTAAATTTGCTATTGGTAAAAATTGCTGATATTTCTGAGTTAAAATTACGCTCTGGAATTAGATTAGAATTACCTACTTCAAAAGTTGCAGTCCCACCATGTAAACCATAGCTATACAATTCATTTATACTTGGAGGTCGCCAAGCTGATGCAATTCCACCTTGCAGTTTGAGTTGTTCACTTAACCAATAGGATGATGCCAAAGAAAATGTTGTGTTTCCATAAAGCTTATTTTCTTGGTTAACTTGTTTATTTAACAAAACATATCGCGACTGGCTTCTCCAATCATAACGTAAGCCCATTTCAATTGTCCACCTGTTTTTTTGCCATTTTTCTATTGCATAGATACCTGATTTGATGTGCCTCTATTTGTATTTTTGATTTAATTTCACCATTACCTAAAATTTTTAATCTCTTAATAGTATTCTTAATATTTTTAACTTTTCTAAGACTATCTAATGTAACT
>CANHBJ010000048.1 GCA_947459075.1 Bacteroidota bacterium | reverse complement strand
GCTCAAACCATGGAGGGTGATATTAAGTTAGATGGTCAAATTGAAAATGCACCAGATGGTAGATTTTTAATTACAGCATCATCTCATCTAGAGGGAATAAACATTAAGAGGTTGTTTAATGAATGTAACGATTTTGGTCAACAAGAAATAACTCAAAAAAATTTAAATGGTAAACTAAGTGGCGAGATTAACTTTGTTGGAGTATGGAGCAGTAATTTCAGGTGCGATTTAAATAAGCTTTACGTATTAAGTAAGATAAAAGTAAGTAATGGCGAATTGTTAAATTATGAACCACTTAATGCTTTGGGCAAATACATTGATGTTAATGATTTGCGTAATTTGAAGTTTGCGGATTTGGACAACATCATCGAAATAAAAAATAAAACTATTTTTATTCCTCAATTTGATGTTAAAAACAATGCATTAAATATTACTCTTAGTGGTACACATTCTTTTAATAACATAGTAGATTATAGAATGAAAATTAAGTTGAGTGAGTTGCTCAAAAACAAACGTAAGAAACTGAGCAACGAGTTTAACGAGGAGGAGGTAACAGCAGATAGAGGTGTAAATTTATATATAAGTATGAAAGGCCCAATTGATAATATATCTATTACTTATGATAAGCTTGGCACCAAACAAAAAATTACTCAAGAGTTGAAACAAGAAAAGCAAAATATTAAAGAGATTCTTAAGAAAGAGTTAGGAATTGATGATAACAAGAAATCAGATTTTAAAGAAAAACAAAAAGACGATGGTGAATTGGAATTCGAATCTGAATAATTGCTAGTTTAAATATTTTGCTACGATTGGCATTCTGCGTCCGGGTCCAAATGCTTTTGACGAAACACGCAATACAGGTGGTGCTTGGATTCTTTTCCATTCATTGCTATTCACCATATTCAACACACGTTTCACCAATGCTTCATCAAATCCCAATGCTATAATTTCTTTAGGACTCTTACGCATCTCGATATATAATGCCAGTATAGCATCTAAGGTATTATAATCAGGTAACGAGTCGCTGTCTTTCTGGTCTGGGCGTAATTCTGCAGATGGGGCTTTGATAATTGTGTTTTTAGGAATTATTTCCCCATTGCGGTTAATATATTCTGCTAACTGATAAACCTCTGTTTTGTATAAATCACCAATTACCGAAAGTCCTCCACACATATCACCATATAAAGTTCCATATCCTACGGCCAATTCGCTTTTATTTGAAGTGTTTAACAATATATAACCAAACTTGTTACTCATGGCCATTAAAATTACACCTCTGCTTCGTGATTGCATATTTTCTTCAGCAATGTTAAATGGTAAGCCATTAAATAGTGGTTGTAAAGTATTGGTTAAGGCCTGATAGGTTTTCTCTATATTTATGGTATCGTGAGGTGTGCCTATGTTTTTCGCAAGTGTTATTGCATCGTCAATACTATGTTGACTAGAATATTGTGATGGCAATAAAATAGCACGTACATTTTCAGCTCCAAGAGCTTCTGCTGCCAAACAAATCACTACGGCAGAATCTATACCACCACTTAAGCCCAATATAGCTTTAGTAAATCCTTGTTTTAAAAAATATTCGCGTATTCCTAAAACCAATGCATTATGTATGCGTTCAATTGTGCTGCTTAATGCAAGTGTTGTAGGTTGTAAAGGTATTATATCTGTTTTGCCGTTGTTTGATGTAAAGTTGTATACTCTTTGTTGTTCTTCAAATGGAGTGATGTTGTCAATTACTTCAGCTTGTTGATTAACAACCATACTTCCACCATCAAAAATAAGTTGGGTTTGTGCTCCAATGTGGTTAACATAAAACAACGGTAAATTGTATTTAGTTACATTGGTTTTCATTACTTGTGTTCTTATTTCTTGTTGGTTTTTGTTAAATGGTGAAGCCGCAATATTTATCATCAAATCTGGTTGTTGCTTAATCAGCTCATCCATTGGGTTTGTTTGGTACATGGGATTATCGTCCACATTCCATAAATCTTCACAAACGGTAAGTGCTATTTTAACATCATTTAAAATGATAATTTCAAAATTATTGTTTGCCTCAAAGTACCTATACTCATCAAAAATATCGTAGTTAGGTAATAATGTTTTACTCCTTATTGCGCTTACTTTTCCATCAGCAAGTAAAAAAGCAGAATTAAACAAATCCTTACCTTTAATATTTGGATTTTTGCTAGGTGAGCCAACAATAGCAGCTATGCCTATACAATGTTTGGCTATCTCATCAACGCTTTGTTGGCATTGGTCAATAAAGTCATCAAACTCTAAGAAGTCGCGGGGAGGGTATCCACAAACACATAGCTCCGAGAACACAATTAAATCTGCTCCTTCATCTTTTGCTTGTAGTATGTTACTAATAATTTTTTGCGTGTTATAATCAAAATTACCTGTGTGGTAATCTAATTGTGCAATAGCAATTTTAAGATTTTTCAAGCTCATTAAAATAAAACACCTAGGTTTAAACTTACCGCATTCATTTTTGCTTTCCAGTTGTCTTCAACAGTAAAGTTATTTAATGCCTTATTGTATCTTACACCTGCAATTAAAAGTGTATTTCCGAAAATTTTGTATTGAATACCTGCTCCAATTACCATCGCGGTTCTTAAAATCGAAACGTCATCATTATATTTAATTGGTGGATTATCGTTTGATTCTATCATGTATTCGTCCTTTTTATCAGGGTTATTTACACTTACTTCGGTTAAATCAATCGAGCTATTATTTATATCTGCTTTAGCCCTTACCAACATGGCTAAATCCAAGCCAAATTCTGCGTAGTAGCGGAAGTATCCAATTTCGTTGGTTCGCATATGCAACATTAATGGAATACTAACATACTGTGTTCTGTAATTGTAATCTACATTTTGGTATGTTGCAGCTATACCTCCTCTTGTTATTTTCGAATCTTTAACAATTAATTCACCTGCATAATTGGCTACAGATATTTCTGTAGCGATAGCATAGTTTTCGGTAAAATAATAATCAAACATCAGTCCATATGATGCATTTATTTTGCTTCCACCTGAAGAGATACCTTTACTTTCTGGGGTTACCCAAGTTATTTGTGGCGATAATTTTAAGCCTAATTTTATCTGTGCTTGGGATGCTGATGCAAATGCTCCAACAATACAGCAGGTAGTAATCAACTTCTTCATTATAATTGCAAGATGTTTAATAAAAACTTTGGCAATATAACTATATGGGCGCTAATATGTATCGCCTTCATAATTTCATCATGTGGTGGCTGTAATCAAACTGAGTTTAACCATCCCAGGGCGGTTATTGATGCACCTGAGTATGCAATTAAAATTCATCGTTTCGACAAAGAGCTTTTTGAGGCTGATACAGCTAATCTACCTGAGGTATTAAATTCCTTGTCGAAAAAATATGGCGTGTTTTATTCTTCTTATGCAAATGATATTATGCGCATGCCTTTTACACCCGAGGATAGTCTTTTTATGAGGCCAATGCGCATGCTTTTGGGTATAAATCGTTTGCAGGAGCTGCATCAAATTGTAGATAGTAATTTTAAAGATATTACTGATTTAGAGCAAGATTTTAGTGTTGCTATGGGTATTTATCACCAAGAGTTTCCGCAGGCTGTAATTCCCAAATTCATTACTTTTATAAGTGAGTTTGGTAATGGAAATGTTATTTATGATAGCATGTTATGTATTGGTTTAGACTTTTACATGAACCAAAGGTTTGGCGATTTTTATCGCAGTTTGGATATGCCCGAGTTTATGATTGCTAAAATGCAACGTAATTACATCGTACCTAATACCATAAAATCTTTAGCTATTGGTTTAACAGATTATCAAACCACTAAAGACAAGCGTTTTTTGGCACAAATGATTGCTGAAGGTAAAATCAGGTATTTTATGAAAGCCTTATTGCCAAACGTTGCTGATACTATAGTTATGGGATATACCAAGGCGCAACTAAAATGGTGCGAACAACACGAGGTTGATATTTGGACTCATTTTATTGACAAAAATATGCTATACGAGAGTGAACCTGGTAAGTTTATGAGGTATTTAAATGATGGACCTTTTACCGTTGCAGAGGATGTTCCTAAAGAATCATCTCCCTCTATAGGTTCATGGGCTGGATGGCAGATTGTAAATCATTACATGGCTCAAAATCCTAAAGTTACATTACACCAACTTATGAATGATACTGATTTTGAGAAGATTTTGAAGCAAAGCAAATATCGCCCTAAATAATTTTTTTGTCTACATGTAAATACACTTTACTATCTAATAAAATATACTTAGAATTAAGTTAGTAAAGGCAATAAATTAAAACAATTTGATTACAAAATGCATTAAAGATTTAGCAGTATAGAAAAATGAAGAATAAAATTAATTCGTCATTTCATCAATCCAGTTGATATGTAGTTCTTGGGCTAATTTTTTCAAATCTTCAATAACCAAATTATTTAATGGAATTCCGTTTGCCATTCTATTTTTATAACAAGTAAATTCTGGTTCTCCTGGAATAATAACTGGAATATTTATGTTTATTGGTGTTGCACTTTTAAATCGATCAATCCAATTATCCATATGCTGTTTAAATTCGTTGGCTGGTCTAAATGCATCAATACGCATTGCCCCAACAAAATGCCCTATTCCTTTTCCTGGCAGGTCGGGTAGAGGACTTAAGAAAGACACAAATGGTGGAACCCAAGGTCCATAATTTGCACCGCTTAATACAGCACTAAATATATCAACTACAGCACTTAATCCGAAACCTTTATGCCCTGCCTGTGTTTCTCCACTACCTAGTGGTTGTAAAACTCCACCATTTTTTAATGCATTTGGATCGGTTGTGTCATTTCCATCTTTATCTATTATCCATCCTTTAGGTACAAGTTTATTGGCACGTTGTGAAATTTCTAATTTGCCATTTGCAGCTGTTGATGTTGCTAAATCAACTACAACAGGTTGATGTTTTCCCGCTGGAAAAACATAACACATTGGGTTAGTTCCTAACATACGCTCTTTGCTGTTAGTTGGTGCAACTAAAGGACTAGCATTTGTCATGGCGATGCCTATCATATCATGCTCTAAAGCCATCATAGCATGAAAAGCCGCAATACCAAAATGATTAGAGTTTTGAATTGCAACCCAACCTGTACCTACTTGTTTTGCTTTTTCAATAGCAATTTGCATGGCTTTTGGAGCAACGGTTAAACCTAATCCTTCATCAGCATCTAAGGTTGCGGTAGATGGTGTTTCGTGTAAAATTTTTACAATGGGATTCATGTTTGCACGCTTGGCTTTGTATAATCTAACATAACCAGAAAGCCTAGCAACACCATGTGAATCTATACCTCTTAAATCGGCAGCAAGTAAAACATCTGAAGCCAATTTAGCTTCTGCTTCTGGCATGCCACAGGTTATAAAAACATGTTTAGTAAATGCATGTAGTTTATTAAAATTAAAATTCATGATACCTATAAAACTATTGTTAGTTTATGGATTAGTAATTTGAATGTTAAAGACCTTGTGCCAACACATCGGCTATATGCAAGGTTTTAATTGGTAAGTTTTTTTGCTTGATATAACTGTCCAATTGCATCAAACAGCTATAATCTGTACTAATAATGTATTCAGCACCTGTAGCTATTGCATTCTCTACTTTTTGCTCGGTCATTGCTACAGAAATAGCCTCATTTTTAACGGCAAAACTTCCACCAAATCCGCAACAAGTTTCACAATCGTTCATTTCAACAATTTGCAGTCCTTGAACTTTGTCTAAAAGTTTTCTTGGTTGAGATTTAATGTTGCATTCACGGAGTGCACTACATGAGTCGTGGTAGGTAGCCTTTGCTGTTAGCATACTTCCCAAATCTTCCACCTTCATTACATCTATTAAAAATTCACTCAGTTCAAAAATCTTTTTTTGCAGCTGTCTGCATTTATTATGATGTGATGAGTTTTGAAACAAAAAATCGTAAGAGTTTCTGATCATGCCTACGCAGCTAGCTGATGGGCTTACCATGTATCTATTGGTATCGGCCTCGGTTAAAAACTTTACGCCAATTTCTCTAGCTTCATCCCAAAAACCTGCATTAAAGGCAGCTTGCCCACAGCAAGTTTGCTCAACGTTATAACTAACATGGCATCCTGCTTTTTCTAATACTTTGATTGTATTAAATGCTGTTTCTGGTCTTAATTGATCAATGAAACACGGTATAAATAAATCAACTTTCATATGTTGTTTATGGATGAAGTGCTTTAAAATTTTTAATACGAATCAGGAAGGAAAACCCGATAACAAAATATATAGCCAATGCCACAATGCTAAAACGCATATTACCTGTTATATCTGCAATAATACCATAACTAAATGTACCTAATACAATAGCCAATTTTTCTGATACATCAAAAAAACTAAAATAGGATGCATGATTAGGTGTATTGTCAGGAATTATTTTAGCAAATGTACTTCTAAATATAGATTGTATGCCACCCATAACTAGCCCAACAACAGCGGCTAATCCATAAAATCCATATTCAGTTTTTACATGGTAAGCTGTACCACATATGCCTACCCAGATTACAATCATTACCAACAAGGTATGTATGTTACCTATTTTCTCGCTTATACGGGCAAATCCCCATGCACCAACTATTGCTATAAGTTGAATAATTAAAACTGTTACAATTAGATCAGCTGTTTTTAGTTTTAACTCTTGAGAGCCAAATAAAGTTGCCACATACATAACCGTTTGTAAACCCATACTTGTAAAAAAGAATCCCCACAAATAACGTTTAACATGGTTATGTTTATTTGTTTCGTTAATTTCTTTCCATACATTTTTTAGTTCATTAATACCTTTGCTTAATATATTTCCTTTGTAGTTTTGGTTACGTAATTTTTCGGGTAAATGTTTAAACGGAATTTGTGCAAAGCCCATCCACCATATACCTACAGAAACAAAAGATAATTTACTGGCTATACCTTCATAATAACTTTTGGCTTTTTTTAAAGCATCGGGCTCGCTTAATCCAGTTTGAATAAATTCTTGTGTTTTGGCTTGAACCGGGAAAAGTATTTCGGGAAACATAATATTAACCAAATTGATCAGGAGCAGAATAACACTGCCAATATAGCCCATGCTAAAACCACGAGCACTTACCCTATCAAATAGGTCTTCTGAAACTATTTCTGGTAAGAATGCATTATAAAAAACAAGACTCCCACCAAATCCTATAAGACTAAGCACAAATAAACTTAATCCATAATATATATTTTGAGCATCAAAAAAATACATAAACATACAACTGATACTTCCCAAGTAACAGAAAAATTTCAGGTATGATTTTTTATTCCCTTTTACATCTGCAATACCAGAAAGTATCGGACTAATTATAGTAACCAATAAAAAACCTAACGATAAAGAGTAAGAATATAGGGCTGTGTTAGCAAACTCATAACCCCCCAAGGTTATATAATATGGTCCTTGTGGCGATGAGCCGCTTTTGATGGCTGCTGCTTTGCTCATAGCCTCATAATATGGTGGGAATATCGCTGTGGCTATCGTTAATGAAAACACAGAGTTGGCCCAATCATACATGGTCCATCCGAAAATTACCTTTTTATTATTTAGAGGTGTACTCATCACTTGCAAATTATAATAAACTAATAATAGATTGAACGAATACAGTTACAAGTTATTGATAATTTATAAACATTGTTTAAATGCTAGATATAATTGTATTTACTTAATATTAAATCGATTTAATTTTTGATTGAATACGTAGTGAATTATATAACAGTTTTTAGCTTATGGCATCATAAAATCTAAACCATAGTTTTATTTAAAAGTATTTTTAAGTCCATAATTAGTCTTAATCTCTGCTTCTGCTTAGTCAACTCATAACTTTTCTTACTATTCATTTTTTTGTATTTTCAGATGTTTTTTAGTAAATCATAATAATTTAAGTGTTAATAATGGGCAATTTATACGAGCCAAATTATAACTCATTGAAAACTTAAATTATTTGTAAATACAACATTGTAAAATATTTCGGTAATTGCACTTTCATTAGAATCAATTAAATGACCACTGGGAAAAACTCGTTGATATTGGGAATGTTAAATGACGCACAACTGAAACACAAAGAAATGTTGATGTTGGCTCTAAGACCTTATGTTCCTGAAGCAGCTTTAGAATTGTGTTGTGAGTTGATTATGTACTATAAACTTAATTTACATATAGAGGTTGAGCGTAAGGGGCGTTATGGAGATTACCATCCTACTATGGGAAGCGGGAATAGAATTACAGTTAACCATAATTTAAATCCATTTGAGTTCCTAATTACTTTTATCCATGAATTAGCACATCATACTACTTATTTAAAATATGGTAATAAAGTTGATGGCCATGGCAAAGAATGGAAGGAGGAGTTTAGACAAAACATGATGCCATATTTGCAATACGATGTATTTCCTAATGATATTAAGTTTGCTTTGATAGGGCATATGAAAAACCCTAAATATTCGCATAGTGCAGATGTAAAACTGCTGAAAGTTTTAATGCACTACGATAGAAAAAAAGATTACATCACTTTAGATGAGTTAAATGAAGGTGACTTGTTTAAAATGCCAGGCAAGTCGAAAATTATTTTAAAGAAACTTAGTACACTTCGCACATATACAAATTGTATTGCTGTTGCAACAAGTAAAATGTATCAAGTTCATGCATTAGCTAAAATAATACCTATAGCTCATTCTGATATTATAGGTTGAGTTTATCAATATTGTTGAACAATTGATAATAACGTTTTAATAATTACGATACTAATAAAACTGGCAAACACCATGCGTATGGTTTGTTGATTAGCTTTTTGGGATGCTATTACTCCTAATGGAGCTAAAAGGAAAGTGGATAAAATCATTGGGATAACAATAGGAAAGACAACATACCCTACTTGCCACTCGCTTAATTTTTGGATTGATGATGTGCTTAAGTTTAGTATACCAACTGCTAAAGCAAAAACAGGAATTACACCATTTGATATTGCACTGGCTTTTTTGATGTCCATTTTTAGAACATCTGTAAATGCTGGAGTCATAACCACACCGCCACCTAAACCACTCATGGCAGTTACAATTCCAGCTATAAAACCTGTTACATAATAGCCTAAAGGTTTTATAATATTGCTTGTATTAGATACTTGAACCTTTTTTAAAAACATACGCAGGGCAATAACTAATAGCATACTTGCAAATACATAGTTAAATACACTTTTGCTATACCATGTTCCTGATTTAATTAGCACAGTCATTAATACTGCTGCTAAAACACCAGTAATGGCCGTGTAAAAAATCTCGCGAGGATAAAAATTACCTAATTTATATTGTTTATAGCTACTTACAGATCCCGAAAAAATAATAGTAAATAATGAGTTGGCTAAAATGGCTTTTACCAAATTATCATCACTAAACCCAAGCTTACTTAAAAAATAATCCAGTATGGGGATGTATACTATACCACCGCCAACGCCTAAAAAACCAGAAAGAAATGCGCCTACTGAACCTAGCAGAAAAAGGATTATAAAGTCGGAATATGCTAACACTAGTTACTTATTTTTCAAATTTAAAAACTATTGTTTTTTGCCTAATATAGAATTGTAGCGTGGCAAATCGTTTAAAAGCTTAATGGCTAATTTCACATCTTCATCATGCTTTGCTGCCATTTCAAATTCTGCTTTTTGAAAATAATATCTTTTTGCAATTTCACTTTCTAGCAGCTCTATAATTTCAGATTTGTTTTTCTCTAAATCAGCCTGCTTGTCACGAGTAAGATTTTGCTTTAATTGCTGATATTGGCTTTGCACTGCCTCGAAATATTTCTCATCTTCCGCCTTTTTCTTAAAGTCTTCTAAGGCTTTTTCGCTGGCTGTTTGGTAGTCATATTTTTTATCAGACAAAAAGGTTTTAAAGTCGGTGAAATCAGCATCGGTTAATTTAAAATCTTTTGCAGGAGCAATCGATGCATGTCTATTGCGGTATTTAGTAGCGTAATCAAATATGAGCTGGTTAATAATCAGACTTTCGGTAATCTTACTATAATCGGCTTGTTTGTTTACCAAATCAGGGTCAACACCACCACCATCAAAAACCTTACGTCCGCTTTTGGTTTTAAATTCTTTTTTTAAACTGTCAGGTACACTTCCTACACTACCATCAGCATTTCTATGACTATAATCTAAAGCTTGGATGCATCTTCCACTTGGTGTATAATACTTTGCCGTTGTTACTTTTAGCTGGGCATTATAAGTTAGTGGCCGTGTGCTTTGTACCAAACCCTTACCATATGTTTTTTGCCCAATAACAACTCCTCTATCAAGGTCTTGTATACTTCCACTTACAATTTCACTTGCGCTGGCACTACCTCTATTGGTTAATACTACCATTGGTAATTCTGCATCAACTGGTTGATTGAGCGATTTATAACTTTTATCCCATTCTTTTACCTTACCTTTTGTACTTACCACTTCAACACCTTGTGGTACAAATACGTTTACAATATTGATAGATTCGTGCAATAGCCCCCCAGGATTTCCCCTAACATCTAAAATTACACTTTTAAGATTGGTATTTTTCTTCAGTTCAATCATAGCATCTCGCACTTCTTTACCTGCATTTTGGGTAAATGATGCCAACCTGATATAACCTGTATTTTCATTTATCATGCCAACATATGGCACATTTTTTAATTGAATTTCTTCTCTTGTAAGTGTTTTAGTTAACGTGCCTTCACCTTCTCGTTGTATCAGTAATTTAACCTGTGTACCCGGCTGGCCTTTTAGCATTTTACTAATGTCGGTGGTTGTTTTATTTTGGGTTGATTTCCCTTCAATTTCTAAAATAATATCACCCGCCCTTAAATCGGCTTTTTGTGCCGGAAATCCTTCATATGGCTCGGTAATAACTACTTGGTTATTTTTAGTCCCCACCATACTACCAATTCCTCCGTATTGGCCTGTCATTTGAAACCTGAAATCTTCAGCTTCTGCCTCAGAAATATAATTGGTGTATGGATCTAAAGATTCCAACATTTCATCTATGGCTTTTTTTATCAGTTTACCAGCATCTACATCATCAACGTAATAGGTATTTACCTCCCTAAAAAGCGTTGCAAAAATATCGAGGTTTTTACTAATTTCGAAATAATTAGTGCTTGTTGTTTTAAACGAAAAGAGTCCTAAAATACCAAAGGCTATTACAATATAGTACCAACGTATTTTTTTAATTATATCTTTCATAAATGCTGTTCGTTTTTATTAACTTATCCCGAATATACAATATCTAACAATAGTAATTGCTATGTTTTGATAAATGGCAATATTGATAATAATATTTTAATAATACCAAAATTCATGGTTTATATTGTGCAATCAATATACTATTGGTTATTTGCACCAATTGCTGAATAGATATTGTTATTTATCATCCAGGACGGATACCCAGTTGAAATTTATTTGCCAGAAACAATGAAATGCATTTCGGGGCAACATATTGATGTTTAATTACGGAATTGGGTCGTGACCATTTCCTCCCCATGGATGGCACCTTGATAAGCGTTTAATTGTTAACCATAATCCTTTAATTGGCCCAAATTTTTGTAGTGATTCAATAGCGTATTGAGAACATGTAGGGGTATACCTGCAGGCGTTTGGTAAGTATGGCGATAAAAAAGCCTGATAACACCTAATCAATGCTACAAACGGAAAACTAAATAGCTTTTTCAATTTGGTTAATTATTTTTTGAAGCATCTGTCTAAATGCAACATTTAGCTCTTCATGTTTAAGATGAGTCTTGCTCTGGAAGGTAATTGAAATGACGATGTTTTTGTTTGCCTGCTTTAAGACCGTATAAAGTAAATGTTTCTGTGTTCTGTATAATTCGCGCATTTGTCTTTTGATTCGGTTACGATCAACCGCATGAGGGAAATTACGTTTGGAAACTGAAACCAAGACCTGTGCAGGGTGGGTAGTTTGAGTGTCGTTAATGAATTGCCATAAAACGCGAAAAGGAAACTGTGTGATAACACGGTTTCCTTTACTAAATAAGTTGGTTATTAGTATTTTACTACAAAGCCTCTCAGCTTTATCAAAGCTGTTGTTAATCATTTTTTTTGGGTAAGGCAGTGAAGTAAGCCTAAATGGCCTTACTAATTATTTTTTATGACGTTTTTCGCTAGAAACAGTAAGTTTCTTACGACCACGTGCTCTACGTGCGTTTATTACTTTACGGCCAGCAGCAGTTGCCATTCTCTCTCTAAAACCGTGTTTGTTTCTTCTTTTACGAACTGACGGTTGGTATGTTCTTTTAGTAGACATAGCTATTAATATTTAAGGACTGCAAAAGTATTGATTTTTTGCACAATAAAAAATCTTTTTGTAGTTTTTTTAACCATAAAAAAATCCCGCACTTAGCGGGATTTTTAAAAGTCTTACTAACTAATGAATTAGTGAGCAGCTGGAGCTTCTGCTGCAGGAGCAGTAGTTGAATCACCTGCAACAGCAGTTGAATCACCTTCAGTCATTTTCATTTCTTCAGCTTGTAAAGTAGAATCAGCGATACGTTGTTGTTCGATTGAATCTAATTTAGCAGCTTCAGCTTTAGCTTTGTCATCAGCAGATGGTCCGCAAGCAACGATTGCTAACATAGCAGTTGCAGCAGCGATTGATAATACTTTTTTCATTGTGTTTGTTTTTTTTCTTGATTAAAATCGGTGCGAATATATGAATATATTTTAATAGTGCAAGTATTTTTTACTTTTTTCTCATGTAAATAACCATTGGAACACCATGAAAATCAAAATTTTCACGGATTTTGTTCTCTAAATAGCGTTTATAACTTTCAGTTACATACTGTGGTAGATTACAAAAGAATGCAAATTTAGGGCTACGCCCAGGTAGTTGCATAACAAATTTAATTTTAACGTATTTGCCTTTTGTTGATGGTGGAGGATAGTTTTCTATTAACTCAAGCATCACTTCGTTTAACTTATGGGTCTTAATCCTTCTTCTTCTGCTTGCGTTTACGGTCATAGCCACATCAACTAACTTGTGTATGCGTTGTTTCTCTACGGCTGATGTAAATAGCACAGGCACGTCATTAAAAGGTTTTAGTTTTTCTTTGATAGCATCCTCGTATACTTTTGCTGTTTTGTGGTCTTTTTCTATCAAATCCCACTTGTTAACCACTATCACTAATCCTTTGCTGTTTTTTACAGCTAGATGGATTAAGTTCATATCTTGTGAATCTAAACCAATTGTTGCATCAATAACCAAAACTGCCACATCGCAGTTTTCAAGTGCATTAATTGATCGCATCACTGAGTAAAATTCTATATCTTCTCTTACTTTAGATTTTTTCCGTATTCCAGCTGTGTCAACCAAATAAAACTTATGACCATAAGCGTTATACAAGGTATCTATAGTATCGCGGGTAGTGCCTGCAATTTCGGTTACTATGTTTCTATCTTCTCCTAAA
Source organism: Bacteroidota bacterium (assembly GCA_947459075.1). GTDB lineage: Bacteria > Bacteroidota > Bacteroidia > UKL13-3 > UKL13-3 > UBA6183. The sequence continues at coordinate 1,104 of CANHBJ010000048.1, read as the reverse complement.
AGTGCATTTATCAGAGATGATTTTCCAACATTTGGTCTGCCAACAATGGCTACTCTTGGTATAAAATTAACTGGTTCTTCTTTTTCTATTAAATCATCATGCTCATCATACTCAGCTGCAAAATTGTCTTCATCTGAATCGCCTTCAAAATCATGATCGTTGTCTTCGTTAGGTTCATCAATCAACTCCGGTTTAAGTAATTCCATGATATCATCTAACAACTCTCCAGTTCCACTACCACTTACTGATGATAAAGAATATAAGTTATCAAATCCTAGTTTGTAAAACTCGCTGGCTTCATAAACGCGTTGGTTGTTATCAACCTTGTTTACCACCAAATAAACTGGTTTATTGGTTTTGCGTAATAGTTTGGCAAACTGACTGTCCAAATCAGTTATACCTGTTGCTACATCAACCATAAACAATAACAAATCGGCTTCTTTTATAGCAATGTTTACTTGATCTCTAATGGCCGCTTCAAACACATCGTTACTGTTTGATACAAATCCTCCTGTATCAACAATGTTAAATTTACGTCCGCACCATTCTACCTCACCATAATGTCTATCGCGGGTTACACCCGAAAAGTCATCCACAATGGCTTTTCTTCTACCCACTAAACGGTTAAAAAGTGTCGATTTTCCTACGTTGGGCCTCCCCACAATTGCTACCATGTTTCCCATAATGTTACTTTTCTTTTTAAAATTACCTTTAAATTTATTTATCCTCTTTGTAACCGAACTGTTTAAGAAGTTTGTCGCTGTCTCTCCAATTTTCTTTTACTTTCACAAAGGTCTGTAAAAAAACTTGTTTGTCGAAAAAACGTTCTAAATCTCTGCGGGCAGCAATTCCAACGTTTTTAAGAGCAGAACCGCCTTTTCCGATTAAAATCATTTTTTGAGAGTCACGCATGACATAAATCTCAGCACTTATGCGTATTATTTTTTCATCTTCCTTAAATTCAACAACATCAACCTGCACACTGTATGGTATTTCTTCTTTGTAGCGCATCATGATTTTTTCTCGAATAATTTCTGATGCCACAAAACGCTCACTTTTATCGGTTAATTGATCATCAGGGAAGTAGGATGGTCCTTCAGGTAT
>CANHBJ010000047.1 GCA_947459075.1 Bacteroidota bacterium | reverse complement strand
TTGGCAGGTATTTTGAAATTAAAAACAACGCCAATGCTAAACCTATATAACCCAACAAACGCCTAACCTGGTATGGGATAGGATAATATTTTGCTCCCATAAAATAACAGATAATTGCCATGCTTGTATAGCAAATTAAAGTGGCCCAAGCGCTACCCGTATATCCTAGCAATGGTACTAAAATAATATTTGCCAAGATAGTTATAACCGCTCCTATCGTGGAGATAATAGCGCCTTTATTGGTATTATCACTTAGCTTATACCAAATAGAAAAATTATAATACATTCCCAAAAACATATTGGCAATTAATAAAACAGGCACCACATGTAAACCCTCCCAATATCGGTTATTAATAAAGTGTTTAAACACATCAATGTATAAGCTAACCGTTAAGAATAGTGCCAAACAAACCAGGGTAAAATAGTTCATTACTGTTGCATAAATATGCCGTTTATCATTTTGTTTTGCATGATTAAAAAAGAAAGGTTCGGCTGCATACCTAAATGCCTGGATAAACAAACTCATTAATATAGAAAGCTTATAATTGGCACCATAAATACCCGTTGCCCTTAAGCCTTCTTGTACATCAGTATAAACATAAGAGATGATAATTCGGTCTAGCGTTTCATTTATCATACCAGCAAAACCAACCACCATTAATGGTAAGCCATATACCAACATTTCGCGCCATAAGGTTTTATTAAACGATGCGTTACGTATGGCAAAAATCTCTTTCCACAACAAGGGTATTGTTACAATACTTGCAATTAAATTAGCGAGAAAAATATATCCAATATTTATGGTGCCGTTATAAAGAGGTAGTAACATTCCATGCTCATTTTGAAAGTAAGGACACAACAGTAAAAAATATAGATTTAAAAGTATATTGGTAAATATGTTGATGTTTTTAAATATGGCAAATTTTAGTGCATTGTTTTGCTGGCGTAAATACGCGAATGGTACTGCACTAATAGCGTCTAAGGCTATAATTGCTGTAAAATAAATAACATACTCGGGGTGTTTGGGCACATTAATAACCGAGGCTATTTGAGGTGAAAACACACCAAATAACAACCCAAAAAACAATGATGAACTGATTAACGAAGTTAAGGCTGTGCTGTATACTTGTGCAGGGTTATCCTGTTTTTGCGAGAACCTAAAAAACGCGGTTTCCATGCCGTAAGTAAGCAATACATTAAAAAAAGTAACGTATGAATACATTAAGGTATTGATACCAAAGTCGGCTGTATCAAACAATGCTGTATGCAAAGGCACCAAAAGATAGTTTACAAATCGGCCTACTATCTGACTTAAACCATATACGGCTGTTTGTGAAGCAAGTTTTTTAAGCGGATTCAACAGTGATAATTAATTAGGCATCAAAAGTAATATAAAATATTTAGCAGAATTTTCGTTGATTATTAACAAACAACGTAGGTTTGTATATTTTCGTGCAACATGTTTAAATATCTATTTTTACTCTTTGGTTTTATTTCGGTTAATGCATTTGCCCAACAACAAGATGAGCAGTTGGCAGCTCAATACATGAGCAATAACGAGTATAGCAAAGCCATTGAAGTATACGAACGTCTATTCAACAAGGGTAATAAATCAACCTACTTGTATGATAACTTCCTTACATGTTACTTTAAATTAAACCAGTTTGAAGATGCCGAGAAGTTGGTAAAAAAGCAACAACGTAAAGAACAATCAAGTCCTTATTATGCTGTTGATCTTGGGTTCGTATATGAAAAAGGAAACCAACCTGATAAAGCAAAAAAAGCATACGAAAATGTATTACAAAAACTAAATGCAAGTTACGATGCAACCATAGAAACAGCGAATGCTTTCCGCAAAAGAAACAAAACAGATTACGCAGTAGCTGCCTATCAAAAGTCGCGTAAACTAAATGGCGAAAACACCAATTTGTTTTGTATTGAATTAGCACAACTGTATGCCGAAAAACAAGAAACCGGGTTGATGTTGCAAGAATACCTTTCGGCCATTAACCAAAATCCAGAAATGTTGGAAGACGTTCAAGGTTACCTGCAATTATATTTAGATAAAGACATAGACTACGAATTACTGAAACAAACATTGCTTAAAAAAAGTAAAGATTTTCCTGCAAACGAATTATATAGCGAAATGTTGATTTGGTTGTACGTACAACGTAAAGATTTTGATAACGCATTGGTACAAACCCGTGCTATAGACAAACGTCAACGCAAACAGGGCCAGCGTATTCTATTACTAGCTGATTTAGCCGTAGCCAACCAAAAATACGATGCAGCGGATAAAACCTATAACGAAGTGTTATTACTTGGCAACGATAAACCTTTTTATATTAATGCCAAGTTGGGTATTTTACATGCCCGTAATCAAAAAATATTTTATAGCGGAAACTTTACACCCCTTGATTTAACAGCATTAGAAACCGAATATAACAACTTTTTAAAAGAGTTTGGCCGTTACCCATTTACTGCACAAAGCTCACGTGAGTTGGCCCACTTGCAAGCTTATTATTTGTACAAATATCCAGAAGCAATTAACAACTACAACGAATTGATTAACATGGCGCGTTTAGACAACCGATTTAAAGCCGAGTGTAAATTAGATTTAGGTGATATTTATGTTTTAAAAGGTGAAGAATGGGAGGCTATGTTGCTTTATGGCCAAGTAGATAAAGAGTTTTTGGAAGACCCATTAGGTCAGGAAGCAAAATTTAGAAATGCAAAACTGAGTTATTACCTAGGTGAATTTGAATGGGCACGCGCACAATTGGATGTATTGAAAACAGCAACCACACAATTAATTGCCAATAACGCCATTGAACTGAGTTTGCAAATACAAGATAACACCATTGATAGTAATGAGGAGCCTATGCGCTGGTTTGCACGTGCAGATTTGTATTTATTTCAAAACAGAATTACAGATGCTACACGCATTTTAGATAGCATTGAACAAATTTATCCTAAACATGAACTTACTGATGATGTTACTTATAAACGAGCAGAGATTGCTATAAAAGAAAAGAATTATGACAAAGCGGTACTATTGTATGAGCGCGTATACAAAGAACATGGTAGTGATATTTTAGGTGATAACGCCTTATTTTACTTGGCCGAAACCTACGAAAGCAAACTAAATAATAGAGAAGAAGCCAGAAAAAACTACGAGCTTTTTATTGAAAAATACCCAGCAAGTTTCTTTTTAAACGAAGTTAGAAAACGTTACCGCGCTTTGCGTGGCGATGGCAATAGCAACTAATTTAAAATAATGGTGTTTCCCTAATTTGTTTTATCGGATTCATTAAATTCAGTTTTAAAGTAAATGTCATACGTTGTCCAACTGAGTTATAAGACTCCCAAGATTTATCTGTTAAAGGATCTGCAAAAACAGGGAAATTAGCCTGAAAAGCACCTTTTAATAACCAAACACTTACACCAGTTACATAATGTAAATTTGCTTGATAAAGAACGCCTCTCGCACCCGTATTTCCATTTATGGTATTGCTTTTTGAATTGATTGCAGCTACATCAAAAAATAAACGTAACGGCAACACCCCAGGAATGGTTGAAGTAAAGTTAGCAGCAGCAACCCAATCATCTGTTAATGCTACATTAGAGTAGGTTCTAAAACCCGTACCTGTTGGCATCAATTGTTGTGTAAATAAATTTGACTCGTTTATTTTTGTTTCGCCCCTCCCAAATTGCGCTTGATCATATAAGTAATCATAATAACCATTATTTTCCGCTAAACGGAAATAAGCTCTTTCATCTTTTCCATCTTCAGGTTTTTGAATAAACATTCCTGCAAAACCCCTTACCGTTAATCCTTTGTTTTTTTCACCAAAATCAAAAAAAGCATTGTACTCAGCTGTAATTTTTTGAAACACACTTTGTGCATTAGCATATTGGTAATTTAATTGTACATCGTATGGTTTAAGTTTATTTCTTTTTTGGTGGGTATACTTTACATCGGCATAACCTAAATGTTGGTCGAAATTCGAGAATAATGTAGTGGTATGTTTTTGTTCGTTTACCATTACATACCGGATATCCAACCTTTTTTCAACCCCGTTGCGTGGTGTTTTATTAGCGAAAATAAAAGTAATACGTGGTGACACTTTTTCATAAACACGTGATCCGTATTTTTCACCCAAAATATTATTATTTAAAGAGTCTTGTCCAATGATTTGGTTGCTATTATAACCAGCTGTTGCGAAACGGGCTGCATCAATACCAATTTGAGCTTCTTTAATAAATCCATTACCTAAAATTCTGTGTTGCAAACTCATATATCCAGCTACATCTTTTGTACCAAAAGCATACATGGGTGCAATTATGTATTCTGTTTTTTTACGTGGTAATATACTGTTGTAAAAAGCCAATCCCAGCATGGTTTTATTATAATAATTAGCACCAATAATAGGTATCCAAAATAATTGTTGGTTGTATGGTTTTTCCTTATTTACAAACAAATCAATTTCAAGTTTTCTGGCCGTTTTAAATAAGCCGCTTGTACTCGCATAATTATTATTTCTAAAAGCATCTATGCTTTCCTCACGTGCATCAATTTTTATACTTGTTGCCTTAGTAGCAGGTAAAGTAATGGTGGTTTTTCCAGTAAACGGTTCTACTTTGGTTTCGTTTATTATACTATCACCATTCATGGTTTGAATAACAAACGGTAACGCCACTCCGCCTTTGTTTTTTAAGGTTACAGCTAAATTGCCGTTCCTTTTTTTAACACTACAAATGGCATGATCAGGATTGTTTTTGTTGTTCATCAGCGCATTAAAAAACCAATCTAAATTTTTGCTTGTATATGTTTTAGTATGATTAATAAAATCGTTCGGTAACGGATGCTTAAATTTCCATTTTTCATAATAACTTTTCATCATACCATCAAAAACATCTTTACCCAAATAAACTTCTAATTGTAAAAAAGCCAGGGCTGCTTTTCCGTAAATAATGGTGCCATAATTTTGATTTGTAAACGCTGTGGAGGTCAGAAAAGGTGCTTGTGCATTGTTATTTCGGACCGTGTATAAATATTGTAACTCTAGCGTACCAAAAGAAGATTCGGCTAAATTTTCCATGCTTAAGAACTGTTTGCCAGATTTTTTACTGCCAAACAAATTGCCATGCTTAACTGGCTTGGATATATAGGTACTTCTTGATTCGTAATAGTTGTTAATGCTCTCATCCATCCAAGGGTAAAGCCTTTCGTTATTACCCAAAATTCCATAAAACCAATTATGCCCCACTTCATGTACAATTACTTGTCGGTTTACTTCGGTTACATTAGTTATGGTAGGATACTCCATGCCACCACCCGCCTTTAGTTTGGTAACTACAACAGATGCGTGTTGGTATGGGTAATTTCCAACTTGGTTAGAATAAAATTTAACCGCTTCGTTGGTGTATAAAATTCCTTCTGCGCGTTTTTTATCACTATCCTTTTCACTAAAAAACCAAGTTTCAACGTTATGGCCATTGTTAAGCAATACCTCACCTTTACTTACCTTAAACTTGGCACTGGCAAACCATGCAAAATCATGAATAGAATCTTGCACAAATCGTATTGTTTTTATTGGTTGATTAGAGGGATGCATCTCAAAAACAATATCATTCCGCTTAAGCCACCATTCTTTTTCTTCAGGCTGCTGTATTTGACCCGTTGCAGCCACCACATAATCTTTGGGCACCGTTATATCTACCACATATTTTCCGTATTCGCTGTAAAATTCTCCTTGGTCTAAATACGGCATAGGATTCCATCCATTTACATCATATACGGCAGGTTTAGGGTACCATTGTGTAACACAAAACAACATATTTTCTTCACCTAAACGCGAAAAAACTTTAGGCATTTTAACTCTAAAAGGTGTTGTAATTTCAACTTTTTGTCCCGACAAAATGGGCTTTTCTAAAATAAGTTTAGCTACTTCATAACCCACTATGAATTCTGTTTGAACCTTTTGTCCATCAATCTTAAAATTTAACGAATCTAGTTTGCCTCTATTGCTTTTAGGGGCATGGTAAAAATCTGTTTTACCATTTTCTATTTGTTGAACAGCAAATGGCGTTTCTGTATTTAAATAAGCATTAGGCCATAAATGAATATATATCTCCTTTAATGTATCGGGTGAGTTGTTATAATAGGTCATGGTTTCAAAACCACTCAACACATTTTGTGAGTCGCGCAAAACTACTTGTATGCTATAATCAACCCTTTGCTGCCAGCTTGCCTGACTTAAACTTTGAGATTGAGTAACAATTGTAAAACCTAATAAAAAAGCGATTGTTGGAAGTGCAGTTTTATACATGTATGCAATAAACGTATTTTAAATGTAAATTATTTGCAGTTTTTACAAGCGGCATAATGAAAAGATTAAGTTGTCTGCTAATTGTGCTAAAACTATTTCATACACCCCAAGCTATTTAATAAGTTGTTCATAATCTTTGTATTTTTTTCAAACATCGCCCTGTTTTGGTGTTATATTTGTTCAGCTAAGTTTTAGAAATATGGATGCTGACGATTTTTTAGATGAAGAAGTACAATCGAACGTACAGCGATATGAAAGGATGTTGCGGAACAAAACCCGCGAGTTTTTTGAAGCTGAGGCATTAGAAGATATTTGCGATTATTATGTCCAAAAGGAGAAACTTAAAAAGGCTTTAGAAGTTCTTTATTATGGTGAAGAATTGTTTCCTAATCACATTGGCTTTATGGTACAAAAGGCAAGTGTATTTTTAGCGATGGGAAAATTGGAAGAAGCCCTTGAAATTGTTGAAAATGCTGAGCTATACGAGCCATTTAATGCTGATATTGCCTTAATAAAAGGAGAGGTTTTTTTAAACATGAACCAAGATGAAAAAGCTGAAGCCTGTTTTAATAAAGCATTATTGCATACAGATGACCGACCCGATGTGTTGTTTGAAATTGCATACGCCTACGAAGAAACTAACCATTTAGAAAAATCTGCTGAATATTTTGAATTAATTGTTTCTGAAAATCCTGAACTAGAGCAAGCCTACCACGAAACGGCAAATGCCTATGATTTGCTGGGGAATTACGATAAAAGTATATTCTACGTCAATAAGCTAATTGATATGGACCCCTACAATACCTCGGCATGGTATGCGTTGGGCGTAATTCACACCAAAATAGGAGACTTCGAAAAATCAATTGACGCATTTGATTACTGCTTGGCTATTGATGAAGATTATACTGCGGCTCGATTTAACAAAGCGAATGCCTTGGTAGAATTAGATAAATATGAAGACGCCATTTTAGAATACCAAATAACTATAGAACGCGATGGCCCTGATGCTGTGACATATTGTAACTTGGCAGGTTGCTTGGAGCGAATGGATAGAAATATTGAGGCACGTGAATTTTACAAAAAAGCAACTAAGCTAAACCCCAATATTGCAGAAGCATGGTTTGGCATTGGTCTTACCTTTGAAAAAGAAGGTCAACTAAAAGAGGCCCTACATTATATTAAACGTGCTGTTGTTTTAGAACAAGATAACACCGAGTACTTATTGGTTTTGGGTGAAACGGAGTATAAAATGAACCATATTGAAGAAGCCATAGCGTGTTATCAAGATATTATTTTACTCGACCCGATGATGATGGAGGCTTGGTTAGATTGGTCGTACGTACTTTTTGTAGAAAATAAACAAGAAGAATCTGCTGAAATTGTTAGCAAAGCCCTTAAGTTAAGCCCTGACAATCACCAGTTACACTATAGAATGGCAACTTATTTATACGCCTTGGGTAAAACCAGGCAAGCAAAAGTGCACTTAGAAACAGCTTTAAGTATTAATTTTGACGACCACTTTTTAATTTTCGAGATTATGCCTCAACTACAAAACGTGAGCGACATCTTATCACTTATAGCAATGTATAAAGAAAAAAATGAGAAACTTTAAGCTGAAACAGTTACCCGATAGACCTGCAAAGCCACGTAATAATGGTTTAACAATGGTTATGGACAAAGGGCTTAGCCTTACAGAAGCCGCAAATTTTATTGAAGCAAACAGCGAGTACGTTGACTTGGTTAAATTGGGTTTTGGAACCAGTATGGTCTCTCCTAACCTTGCTGAAAAAATTAAACTATATAAAGAGGCTGGTATACGCGTTTATTTTGGTGGAACATTATTTGAAGCCTTTATTGTGCGTAATCAATATGATGATTTTTTGAAGGTTATTGATAAATACAAACTTGAACATGTTGAAGTTTCAGATGGCAGTATTGAAATGCCTCATAATGTAAAACTAGAATACATCAACAAAATTAGCAAGCACGCCATTGTGTTAAGCGAAGTAGGAAGCAAAGATGTAGAAAAAATTATTCCGCCTTACCAATGGATAGAGTTGATGAAAGCAGAGCTTAAAGCTGGTGCTTGGAAAGTAATTGCAGAAGCGCGTGAGGCCGGAAATGTTGGAGTTTACCGAAGCAGTGGGGAGGTTCGTGAGGGTTTAGTGCAAGAGATTTTGACGAAAATTGATAGCGAAAAAATTATTTGGGAGGCCCCACAAAAAGCGCAACAAACCTACTTTATTAAGTTGGTTGATGCTAACGTCAATCTAGGTAACATAGCGCCAAATGATGTAATTCCTTTGGAAACATTACGTATTGGTTTGCGTAGCGATACATTTACCTTCTTCCTTAATAAAACAGCTAAATATATTCCTAAAAAGAAATAAGCCCTTATTTTATTATGAGTTTACAACAACAAATAAATACCGATATCATTACGGCAATGAAAGCCAAAGATGATGTTTCGTTACGCGCTTTGCGTGCCTTAAAATCGGCACTAATGATTGCCGCCACTGCAGAAGGGGCAAAAGATAGCGTAGATGATGAAACTGCTGTTAAGATTTTCCAGAAACTGGCTAAACAACGTAAAGAAAGTATAGACATTTTTGTAAGTAATGGCCGCGAAGAATTGGCAGTAACAGAACGAGAAGAACTAGCTGTTATTGAGCGCTATTTGCCTAAGCAAATGAGTGAAGACGAAGTTAAAGCAGCACTTCAATTGTTACTAGCAGAAATAGGTGCAACAGGAGCAGCAGATTTTAGTAAAGCAATGCCTTTGGCTATGAAAGCATTAGCTGGTAAAGCAGATGGAAAAATCATTTCATCGCTTTTAAAACAACTTTTAGGATAAAAATATTCTTGTATAATTGTACAAAGGGGTGCACCAGTGCGCCCTTATTCGTGTAATAATAAATGCATACTAATGACAAATGAAGAAAGGATAAAAAAGGCATTTGAGAAAAAGAATTGGCCAGAAATACGAGTTACCGATAGTTGGGCAACCTTTAAAATTATGGCTGAATTTGTAGAGGGTTTTGAGAAAATGAGCCGCATTGGTCCATGCGTTTCCATTTTTGGTTCAGCCAGAACAAAACCCGATAATCCATATTTTATACTAGCTGAAGAAATTGCACTTAAGTTGGTAAATGCAGGTTTTGGTGTTATTACAGGAGGCGGGCCAGGTATTATGGAAGCTGGTAATAAAGGCGCCTACGAAAACGGAGGTAAGTCTGTAGGACTTGGAATTGAGCTGCCTTTTGAGCAGTTTGTAAACAAATACGTTGACCGAGACAAGATGATTAACTTTGATTACTTCTTTGTACGTAAAGTTATGTTTATGAAATACGCACAAGGTTTTGTAGCCATGCCCGGTGGTTTTGGAACTTTAGATGAATTGTTTGAGGCTTTAACCTTAATTCAAACCCATAAAGTAGCTCGCTTTCCTGTTGTACTGGTTGGCACCGACTATTGGAGTGGATTAATAGAATGGATTAAGAAGGTAATGCTAGAAAAAGAGCACAACATCAATCCAGACGATTTATTCTTGTTTAAACTGGTTGACACTGCAGATGATGCCGTAAACTATATTTTAGATTACTACGCAGACATGTCGATTAGTCCAAATTTTTAATAACATTTTTGTATAGATAAATAGCGCATGAGCACATTAAAAGAAGACGCATTAAAGTACCACAGTAAAGGCCGCCCAGGCAAGATAGAAGTGGTACCAACCAAACCAACTAACACCAAACGTGATTTAAGTTTAGCCTACTCACCAGGTGTAGCTGAGCCCTGTTTGGCGATTGCCGAAAATGTTAATGATGTATACAAATACACCGCTAAAGGTAACTTAGTAGCGGTTATTAGTAACGGAACAGCAGTATTGGGTTTGGGCGATATTGGCCCTGAGGCATCAAAACCAGTTATGGAAGGTAAAGGAGTACTGTTTAAAATATTTGCCGATATAGACGTGTTTGATATTGAAGTAAACACCAAAGATACAGAAGAGTTTATTCGCACAGTTAAAGCAATTAGCCCAACTTTTGGTGGCATTAACCTAGAAGATATTAAAGCACCAGAGTGTTTTGAAATTGAACAGCGTTTAAAAGAGGAATTAGATATTCCTATTATGCATGATGACCAACATGGAACTGCAATTATTACAGGTGCTGGTTTAATTAATGCATTAGAGCTAGCGGATAAGAAAATTGATGCAGTACGTGTAGTGTTTAATGGTGCTGGTGCATCAGCCATGAGTTGTGCTAAAATCTTTTTAAGCCTTGGGGTTAAAAAAGAGCATTTAATTATGTGCGATAGTAAAGGTGTTATACGCGCAGACAGCCCAAATCTTGACTCAACCAAGCAATTTTTTGCCACCAGCCAAAACCTTAGCACATTAACCGATGCCATGAGTGGTGCCGATGTATTTGTAGGTTTAAGTAAAGGTAATGTAGTTAATCAAGATATGGTGCGCAGCATGGCAGCAAACCCAATTGTATTTGCTTTAGCAAACCCCGACCCTGAAATTCCATATGATGTAGCCATTGCATCTCGCCCTGATATTATTATGGCTACAGGCCGCAGCGACCATCCTAACCAAGTAAATAACGTTTTGGGATTCCCTTATATATTTCGTGGTGCATTAGATGTGCGTGCCACTAAAATTAATGAGGAAATGAAATTAGCCGCAGTTTATGCCTTGGCTAATTTAACAAAAGAACCCGTACCAGAAATTGTAAGCTTGGCGTACAATGAAAAACACATTTCATTTAGCCGCACTTACATCATTCCAAAACCACTAGACCCTCGCTTAATTACAACTGTATCGCCAGCTGTAGCCAAAGCAGCTATGGAAAGTGGTGTAGCCAAAAACCATATCACAGATTGGGATACCTATCACAACGAATTGCTTGAGCGCCTTGGTAAAGAAAGCAACTTTATACGAGTACTTGGTAGTAAAGCGCGCAAAAATCCAAAAAGAGTGGTGTTTGCTGAAGCAGATAATTACAAGATATTACGTGCCGCTCAAATTGTTAAAGATGAAGGCATAGCTATACCTATTTTATTGGGAAATAAAGAAAAAATAAATGCACTAATTGATGAAAACAAAATTGATTTAGGTGATGTAACCATTATAGACCCAATTGAAGACAGCACAACACGTGCACGTTACGGAGAAGTGTTTTTTAATAAACGCCAACGCAAAGGTATAACCATATACGAAGCCACTAAATTAATGCGCGACAGGAACCATTTTGCACCCATGATGGTGGAATTAGGGGAAGCTGATGCAATGATTTCTGGCTTAACCAAAAACTATCCAAGTACCATTAAACCTGCTTTACAAATTTTAGGAAAAGAAGAAGGAATAAACAAGGTGGCAGGAATGTATGTAATGTTAAGCAATAAGGGTACTTTGTTTTTCTCTGACACTACCGTAAATCAAAGGCCAGATGTTAATGATATAGTTGACATTACAAAGCTTACATACGATGCAGTAAAGAAATTTAACATCACACCAAGCATTGCATTGTTATCATACAGTAACTTTGGAAGTGCAGAAGGCGACACGCCAACCAAAATGCAGCGTGCCCGCAAAATTTTAAAAGAAAAATATCCTGATATGATTGTTGATGGCGACATCCAATCAAATATGGCACTTAACCAAAAGTTATTAAAAGAAAATTTTCCTTTTAGTGAGCTTTGCAACAATCCTGTTAATACCTTAATTTTCCCTAACCTATCTGCTGGGAATATTACTTACAAATTATTGCAAGAAACCGGAGGCGCAGAGGCTATAGGTCCTGTATTATTAGGTTTAAAAAAATCTGCACATATATTACAATTAGGTAGCAGTGTACGCGAAATTGTAAACATGGTAATAATTGCAGTTGTAGATGCGCAAAGCAAAGAAGGAAACTAATTCGTATTAATAGTTCTAGAATTTAAAATCCCGACTGGTTCGGGATTTTTTATAACAAGAAATCGAATAAACCACCTTTAGACTTGTAATGAGGATTTATTTTTAGATTGCATTATGTTTCATGCAATTATAAAAGTATAGGGATGGCTAAATCTTTATTTCTATAAATATTGCATTGGTCCGAAAATAGTAATGATATTTTGGTTTGAAGAACTTGAAAATCTAATACGACAGATGAAGCAATTTTGTATAGGCATATTCACTTTTTTTTGTTTTACAAAAAACACCTTTTCACAAACAACAGGCTTGGGTTCATGGAACATCATAAACCTTCAATATAGTCATAATACGAAACTTAGCTTTTTTGGCGAAGCACAATTGCGTTCACTCAAGTTCTACAATCATTTTCATTATTACGAATACAAGGCAGGTTTTATGTATAAAGTTAACCCTGATTTAAAAGTGGGCCTTGGCGGTGGAAGTTATCAAACATTTAAAGAAGGGGGCGACTTTCTATTACCCAAAAACAACAATGAATTTAGGTTGTGGCCACAGGTTATTTTAACACAAAATATTGGTAAAATAAAAGTGGAACAGCGTTATCGTGCAGAAATGCGATTTACAACTATGGGTTATCGAAACCGTTTTAGATACCGACTTGGATTATCATACAATTTTGGTAAAACAAAAATTGGCTATAAACCCTTTTTAATTGGATTAAGTAATGAATTGTTTTTTACCAATAACGAACCCTATTTTGAACGAAATAGATTTTTGGTTTCGTTAACTTACAAGCCTACAAAAACAACAAGTATACAATTGGGGTACTTACACCAATTTGATTATAAAATTAATGATGAAACAGGTAGAGATTTTTTTCAGATAGGATATTTTATTGAGTTGAATTCTAGGTAGTCATTTTAAATTGTAGATATAAAACAAATATTTATGTTTAAATCAATTCATCAGAAAACAAACTACTATAAATTTACAGGTAAATTGTTTGTTTTGATAATATTGATGCTTTCCGAATCATTTACTTGTTATAAACAAAATCAGCCAGAAAAAGAATATTTAGGTAGATGGTTAAATGCATCAGCTAAAATTCAAGTCCGAACAAAAACAGGGTTTATAAAGTATAAATTTACGCCTGTTACCGTTCCGATTTCACTTACAATTTCACCTCAAGGCACTGCTACTTGTAAAATTGGTGATATTGAATTAAATAACTTAGCTCTAACAAAAAATTTAGGAAATGCAGAAAAAACTGGAGTGATTTACATCATTAAGCTTGGTGAAATAGGGCTAATAAACAACACCGACCCTGTGAGTGAAAAAGAAATAGAATTATGGATAAAGCCTATTACAAACGAAAAAACACTTCAAATAGAAATAAGGCAAATGGGTATGTTAGATGCATTTCCTATGGGTGAAGTAGTATTAGAAAAACTTATGTCTTTATAGGCCATTTAGTTTGTTAACCATTAACAAACTATGATGTAAACAATCCAAAAATAGTTGTCACTAAACCGATAATAGACAGAATTAATGAAAAAAATGTAGGAATACAACCATCTAAATTTCCGCTACCACTGGTAGTTGCTATTGTATATAAAAGCCATAAAAGGCCAATAGCCAAGATAACAATCCCGGTAATTAAAACAGTATATCTTCCTTTTTTCTTATTTACAGCAGCAGGTGCTTGGTTATTTTTCTCTTGTTGTTTATTTTCAATCGTTTCATCCCCAAAAGAGTATTTTTTTAAGATCGCTTTATTTTTTTCTGTATCGTTAGTAATCGGAGAATCGATACGATTAATGGTATCTATTAATATTAAATCAACAACATCAACTTTATTAATTTCAGCCAAAGCAACAGATTGCTTACTTGCATTTGATGGTGTATAATAAACTAGCTTGTTTTTGTTACAAGATGTAGCTAAATTAATTATTAATAAGAGGAAGAATCCTGTAATTTTACTTACACGTGTAGCCATAATTTGTAGTTAAAGTATCCGATCCACCAAATATTAATTCTTCTTTGATTACATTATTATTATTATCAAAATCATAATTGTAATTTAGAGATTCGGTTGAACCTATTAAAGTAATTGACTTTGCTAAATTAGCACTAAACATTAATGCAAAATTGTAAGGTATTTGCATATCCATTTTCCAACCTGGCACCAGTAATTTAAGTTTATTGGCCAATTTATTTGTTCTGTTTAAATGATAATCAACAGCAAGATTTAATTCCTCACCATCATTAATCCATTTAATTTGGCTTATGTTGTTATTGGTATAAGTTAATTGCATTGTAGATTCCGAAGAATCGAAGGCATTTTTATAAAAAATTCTTGATGGTTGTTCTTTCGAATTGTTATAAGTTAGCTCATATACAAATCCTTCAGCAGATTCGTATTTAATCGGTCGTTTTACATTATCATACAAAATATACCATACTGTACCTTGATTTAAAAACTTAAACAATACACTATCTCCACTTTTAACTAAATCATATGCGTAGAACTTAGTGACGTTACCGGCCGAGTCGGTAATTATATCAACA
>CANHBJ010000046.1 GCA_947459075.1 Bacteroidota bacterium | reverse complement strand
CTAATTGCATACGTGGTTATTACTGTGTTTTTAATTGCCATTGGATTATTTATGTGGGTATTGCCCGAGTACAATATTTTTGATATGGGTTACGCCAATATGGATACCTTATTTGGCATGGCACCATGGGTATTTATATTTTTAATATCTGCTATTACCATGCGTAGTTTTAGCGAAGAAAAAAAGAGTGGCACCATAGAGATCATCACCACAAAACCCTTAACCGATACACAAATTATTTTAGGTAAATATTTTGCTGGTGTAGTATTGGTGTTGTTTTCACTTATACCCACATTGTTGTATTTTTATACCGTTTACCAATTGGGTGCACCAAAAGGCAATATTGATATGGGTGCAACATGGGGTTCATACATTGGTTTGTTTTTTTTAGCAAGCAGTTTTGTGGCCATTGGTATTTTTGCTTCGGCCATTACCGATAATCAAATTGTATCGTTTATAGTAAGCATGTTTTTGTGCTACTGTTTTTATGCTTTGTTTGATATGTTGGCCAATTTTAATTTACTCGGTACGTATGATAGTATTTTAGCATCTTTGGGTATTAAAGCACATTACGACTCGATGAGCCGTGGTGTATTAGATAGCCGTGATGTGTTATACTTTTTAAGTGTAATCACTGCATTTTTATGGTCTACCAAAACCATATTTGGTTCACGTAAGTGGTAATTAAAGTATTGTAATTTTTTGATATAAACGCTAAGCGTTACACATGAAAAAAAGAAATTTTAAACTTCAATCGTTAACAGAGTTAGGTTTAGTATTAGGCTTACTTATTTTGTTAAACCTCATTTTAACCAATTACTTTTTTAGGATTGATTTAACTTCCGAAAACCGTTATTCGTTATCGGAAAGCAGTAAGAAATTATCAGCTAAGGTTGATGAGGTGTTGTTTGTTAAAGTGTACCTTGAGGGAGATTTTCCTGCAGGTTTCAAACGGTTGCGTCAATCAACCAAAGAAATGTTGGACGAATTTTCGGCATACACCAACGGTAAAATGCAATACGAATTTATTGACCCGTTTGAAAATGCTGATGCCAAAAAAGCCAATGATTTTTTAAGAGAGTTACGCGAAAAGGGTCTGCAACCTACCTACGTGCAAATTAAAAAGGATGATGAATCAACCCAAAAGCTAATTGTACCTGGTGCTGTATTTTATTACAAAGGCAAAGAGTATCCCGTAAATTTATTAAAAGCACAATTTGGTCAAGGTCCAGAAGAGGTGATTAACGAATCGATTGAATTAATGGAGTACGAAATTGCAAACGTACTTAGGAAATGTGTTGAAACCAAAGTAAAGCAAGTTGCTTTTATTGATGATCATGGCGAGTTAGGGCGTTGGGATGTGGCAGATGCCTCGCAAGAATTAAAAGAGTTTTATGCTGTAACCCGTATTCCGTTGGCCTTGCAAACACCGCAAAGTTTAATGAAAAACGATGCGTTAATTATTGCCAAACCTACCACACAGTTTAGCGAGTACGAAAAGTTTTTGTTAGACCAATTTGTGATGCATGGCGGTAAAATTTTGTGGCTATTAGAATCGCAAATTGCCGACATGGATAGCATGGGCAGAAGTGCCATGTTTATGACGGGTAGTTATGATTTAAATGTAGATGACATGTTGTTTAAATGGGGTGTACGCGTTAACCCCAACATGGTTCAAGATTTACAATGTAATGCCATACCTATTTTAAGCACATTGCGTAATGGTACACCGCAACAAAAGTTGTTGCCTTGGATGTTTTTTCCTGTAGCAGCCCCATCGCAGCAAAATCCACACATTATTGTAAAAGGAATTGACCCCGTGTTTTTTCAATTTGCAAGTAGCATTGATACCACATCAAACAAAGACATAAAGAAAACCATTTTGTTAACCTCATCACCATACTCGCGCACTGTTGGTGCTCCAGTTAAGGTTGATTTAAATATGGCCCGCACGCAACCCGATCCTAATATGTTTACCACTGGAAATGTTCCGTTAGCTGTATTGCTCGAAGGTAAGTTTGTTTCTTTGTTTCAATACAGGCCAGGTGCCAAAACCGATGCGTTACCTTACAAACCATTTATTGAAAATGGTAAAATGATTGTGGTTTCTGATGGTGATGTGATACGCAACCAACGCAAAGAAAGTACTGGTGAAATTTTTCCATTGGGCTACGATAGGTATACCAACCAACAATTTGGCAACAAACGTTTTTTATTAAACTGTATGGATTATTTGTGTGATGACAGTGGTATAATTGAAGTACGCGCAAAAGAAATAAAATTGCGCTTGTTAGATAAAGGCAAACTAAAAACCGAACGTTTAAAATGGCAATTGGTAAACTTGTTTATACCTATTGCCATTATGTTGATTTTTGGATTGGTAAATAAAATGATTCGTAAACGTAAATACACGTTGTAATATTAAGAAGTTTATAGCATGAGCAAACAGATTAAAATATTATTGGTATTAATTGTAGCTGCTGCAGCAGTTTATTTTTTAGTGGTACGTAAACCTTGGAAATCATACACCGGTAACGGAACTGATTTTGCTATTGCTGACACAGGAACCATTACAAAAATATTTTTGGCTGATCCGCGAGGTAGTAAAGTATTGCTTACCAAACAAGCAGACGGATCTTGGTTGGTAGATAACAACGTTGCTGCCGATGTAACCAAGATTAACCTGCTGATGCAAACCATGCACGATATTAAAATGCGCAATCCGCTTGCTACAAACGAATTTAATACGGTAATAAAAGAGTTAACAGCTGCAGGTATTAAAGTGGAGTTTTATGAGGATAATGATTTATTAAAAACCATTTATGTTGGACAAATGACCATGGATCAATCGGGTACATTTATGATGATAGATGGAGCCGAATCTCCTTTTGTTACCCATATTCCTGGTTTTGTGGGATACTTAACACCACGTTTTCCAACTAACCCAGTTAAGTGGAAAAGCAAATTAATTTTTGATACCAAATTGGATGAGTTGGCCAAAGTAACTATAGATTATCCCTTAACCCCAACGGAATCTTTTAGTTTAGATAACACTGCTGCAACTCCAGTTTTAAAAGATGCTACGGGCAATGTGGTACAAGCAGATGCTAATTTTTTAAAATATTATGCAGGTAGTTTTACGCAATTATTTGCCGAGGCTTACGATGATAATTTTACTGCAGCACAGCACGATTCTATTTTTAAAGGTGATGCTTTTTGCACCATCAAATTAGAGAACAAAGCAGGTATAACCCAAGAGTTAAAATTACATATTAAGGGCATTGATAAAAAAACCAAAAGCCGCTACAATGACGAAGGCAAAGAATTAACATACGATACGGATAAGTACTTTGCTTTTGTAAACGGAGATAGAAACATGGTATACATCCAAAACTATAGTTTTGGCCGTGTTATTAAAAAGCTGAGCGATTTTAAAAGTGTGAAGTAATCTTTTATAATAGCTTATGTATCTTTTTTCTGCATGGTGTAGTGGAGCATGTTAAAATTTAAATTATCTCTAGTGTTGGACTTAATTTTGATTATAAGTTTGACAGTTACACCATAACAGTATTTGTTGATGGATGACATAGTTTTTTATAATTTAATCTTTGGCTTTTTTATACAGCATATCTATAAAGATTTACCCATTTAAACACTGTGTAAAAAAAATTATTTTATAATTTTTACTCGAACCAGCTTACGGTAACAATTGTGCCATTTTTAGGTTTACTTTCAACATTTACCTCCAAATTTATTAGATTACTTAATTCACTAATTATGGTATAACCTAAACCATTACTTATATCATTAAAGTCCTCTGTAGTTTCTATATTAGTTATGTTCTTGTTTAGTATATTTTTAATTTGGTTTAAAATAGACTGAGGAATCCCTTGTCCAGTATCTTTTATTTCTATATAATGTTTCTTATCTATAAAACTATATGAAGCAATAATATCTCCGTTTTTTATGTACTTTACTGCATTTGCAATTAAATTATGAAGTACAATGCCTAATATGGTTTTATCAGTTTTAACAATTACATCAGGATCAATTTTATTAATAAATTGATTTTGGTTTACATTAAATGCTTGTTGAAGTATTTCACTAATTTCTTGAGTTAAAGCATATAGTGATACCGGTTGTTGTAAAGGTGTGATTTTGTGATTTTGATATTTAATCCAATTTAAAATGTTATGTACATTTTGATATAGCCTTTCAGTTGTATGGTGCACATCATCTAATACTTCTTTTAAATCATTAGTTGTAGCATAGTTATTTTTTGTTACCATCGACATAAAACGTAAAGGCGTTACAATATCATGTGAAATGATAGATACCAACTTACTTTTTAACTTAATAGTTTGCTTCAATTCTTTTTCTGATAAAACAAGCTTTTGGTTAGTAAGTTCTATATCGTGTGTTCTGTTTGCAACTATGTTTTCAAGTATTTTCTTTTGATTGATTAAAGAATTACTATACAAATTCAAAATAAAAATTACAATTATAATAATGCTTATTATTACAATAAACCAAAACAAATAGGTTTCGTAAAACTCTTTTTTAATGTTTAATTTTATTAAAAGTAATTGGTCGTCACTTTTAAAACTATTTAGTTTTTTTACAATAATTTCATAAGAACCTGATGGTAAGTAGCTGATATTAATTACTGGTTCGGTTAATGAAACTCTACCAGAATAACTTAGTGGACCAATAACTTGATATGATAGTATTTCATTGTCTTTATTAAACCAATAAGTAGTAGCTAGGTTAATCTTAAGTAATCCTTTATTTTTTACCCTTGCAATTTCAATGATTTGATTGCTATTTGTTATTATATTTTCATTAATTAGAAATCCATCAGAAAACAATGGAGTGTTTTTGTATACAGATGATAATAAATAGGGGTTAAATTTTAGAATTCCACTCATTGTAGAAAAGTAAAAATCACCTTTTCTATCAATAAGAGCACTTGGTCTTCGGCCTCCATTAAATTCAGCATTTAATAACCCATTTTGTTTGTCGTATTTAGTGTAATTTACTACATATGATGAATCCTTTATTTTTTCATTTATATCGTTGTAATTAATTACAAATAAACCATTGTTAGTGCCAATCCAAAACCTATTAAAGCTGTCTCTTAAAGTAACATGGGCTTTGCTGCTTAATCCATTTGCATCTAAATTTAATGGATAAAATTTATTTTTGTAAAAGATAACAACACCATTTCCATAGGTACTTAATATTAGTTTTTCATCGTATAAATTCATACTTCTAATATTAAGTTTTATATTAAGTTCTTGTGTTGACTTATTCAATAAATCATGTATAAATAAGCCAATTGAAGATGCTATATAAATTTTATTTTTGTGTAAAATTACATCGTTTATTCTATTTTGTTTTGTTTGGTTGCTGTGCTTGTGTATTTTAATAATATTGTTTTTATAATATAAATACCAATTTAGTTTATCTGCATAAAAAAGGCTGTCTCCCCAGTTTTGTATTAGGGTTATGTCTGTGGCCAATGACCGCTTTACTTGTGTGGTTTTATGGATATTAAAATTATAAGATAAGATGTTATTTTGGTGTGTAAAATAGATGCTATTTTTTAAGGTATCTAATATGTCATGACTGATGTTTTTTTTGTATTTTAAATTACTTTTATATTTATTGTTTACAAAAATTTGTTTGTGAGAATTAATAATAGTTGAATCATTTAATATTACAAAAGCACAATGTGGACCAGTTTGATAATTTAGTGATTGTGGGTTACTTGTCACATAAGAAAAATAATTCGGTTTCAATAAATATATTCCGTTTGTTAGTGTTCCTATTGCCAATATGTTTTTGTGCTTTTCTAGGTCAACATCTGTAATTATTTCGTTAGTAATAAAATTTTTATATAGTGGTTTAAGTATAAATTTATTGTTTTGATATTTAAGACAATAGATTGTTTTATTATGCCATACATAAACTTCTTTTTTTCGTTTAAAAAAAACCTGATAAGGAGCATTAACTATGCCTTTAAAATTAGTTACTTTTATTAGATTTAACCTGCCTTTATTAATTTCAATTTTATAAATAATACCTGTTTGGGAGAATAAATATGAATTTTTGTTCCAAGTAAAAAAAGAGGCAATCTGATGATGTATAAAAGGTACTGAATCTACAAATCGATTTTTGTTAATTAAATAAATTGAATGATACTTTGTAACAATCATCAACGAGTCGTTTATTGTTAATGTATGAGTTGGAACAGTAGCCAGATGAAGTGGGTTATTGGCTAAAAGATTGTTTTGTAATAACAGGTTATTTGGGAATATGCCATTCACGGTATAAAGTGAGGCATTTGCGTTTACTTTTTCAATTCTATTTTCGTTAATTAAAAAACGATCTCCATTTGCATTAAAAGCTAATAAGTTATCTTTTGTATCAATTATTATAGATTTAAATCTGTCGTTTTTTATATAAGTATTGTTAAATATATTATTGATTTTAAAGTTAACGCCATCAAATCTTACTAATCCATCTTCTGTTGCAAGCCATAAAAATCCTTCGTTGGTAAATGCTAATTTGTTAATGCTGTTTTGTGGCAGTCCTTCACTTTGTGCTAAATGTTGTATAAAGTAATTTTGAGCACTTAGTCCTTTACAAAATATGATAAATAAGAAGAAAAATAATTTATTAGGTGTTAGCATATACATCCATTAATCTAACTAAATCTACTATATTATCGGTCCCTGTTTTTTCCATTATTCTAGCTTTATAAGTTGCAACTGTTGTTTTTTTCAGGTTTAATAAAACACACATTTCTTTTATAGTTAATCCTTTAACTAAAAGTTGTAAAACAGAGAATTCACGTTCTGATAGTTTTTGTATTGGATTTTTTTGGGTTTTTTCACCACATATTAGTTTCTCTAACACGTAATCACTAAAATATTTCTGATTTTTAAAAAAATTATTAAATGCTGAAATTGTATTTATTTCAGTGCATTGTTTGCTTAAAAATCCATTTATACCAAGATTATACATTCTTGGAGCATAAATATCTTCATTACACATAGTATAAATCATTATCGGTAATTCTGGATAATTGTTTCTTATATCTGCAATAATATCTAGTATGCTATTATCTAATAATTGTATATCAAGTATAACATGGGTAAATTCATTGGTCTCTAATGCTTGTAATACTTCTATTGTTCTGTCCACTTCAAACCAATTAGACTTTCCAAAATTATTATCTAATAAAATTTTTAAACCACGTCTTATAATTACGTGGTCATCAGCAAAAAGTATTTTTTTTGTATTAACCGTCATTTTTGTAGTAGATGTTCTACAAAGTTGTATGACCTTTGCATCTACATTCGCAAATTAAAGAATTATATTATGAAGATGTATTTTTCCACTTTCACAAAATCTATCCTTACCTCATTAATAATTGTAATTGGGGTAACTAATTTATGCGCACAAGGATTAACAGGTACCAGAAACGTATGTACTACTTGTACATATCAAACGTTAGGTGAAGCCATCGATTCACTAAATTTATATGGCGTTGGCAATGGTGGTGTAGTGATTAATATTCAATCTGGCCACACAGAAACGATTCCTGGTGTTGGTTTAAATTTGGGTTCTGCAGTATTGAACGCAAGTTTAAGTTTTTCAAATACATTAACTATACAAAAAGCTGGAGTTGGAGTTAATCCAATCTTTACCTCCGGTGTTGGAATAGGTACAACAGATGCTATGCTTAGGTTATTGGGTACTGATTATGTAACAATAGATGGTTTGTCGTTTATTGATGATGTTTTTAATACCACATCCACTACTCAAGCAGAATGGGGAATTGCATTACTAAAAAGAAATGCTGCAGCACCTTTTGATGGTTGCCAAAATAACATCATCAAAAACTGTTTAATCACACTTCAAAAATCAAATGTAGGTACAAGAGGTATATATTTAAATAACCATACTCAGTCTAATACTACAGCTCTTACAATTACTAATGTTGCTGATGCAAACTCTTTTAATAAGTTTTTATCAAACAATATTTCAAATGTATATAGTGGTATATGGTTAAACGGTTTTAATGCCCTTACACCTTTCAACTTATATGATCAAAATAATGAAGTGGGGAGTAATCTATTGGGTAATACCATTACAAATTTTGGTGGTTCAAGCACTGTATCTTATGGTATTTATACTATTTATCAAAACAATATTGGATTAATTTCTAACTATTTGGGTGGAGGCTCTGGTCAAACAACTACACTTTATGGTATTTTTGTTTCAACTGCAAGTGGGGCACGCACATTAATAAGGAAAAATACTGTTACTGATACCACTTCGGGAGCTAATTACCCAATTTATATATCGGCTGGGTCTTCAGGAGGAAAAACTTTTATAGATAGTAATGAAGTTACGGCATGTCATAACTTAGCTGGAACAGGGTTACTTTATGCTATATATGTTTTAGGAGGAGCTGATTCTGTTGTAGTAACAAACAACCAAGTTTACAATAACAAATCGGCAGCTAGCACAGGCGCCTTTTGGGGTATTGGAGCTACAGTAGCAACTGGTCAGGTTCAAATTATTAATAACAATAAAATTTATAATAATCTTAGAAATGCCTTGTTTTATGGTATTTATAGTTTTGGTACAGGTGGGTTTTACACTATTAATAATAATGAAATATATGGCGATACTTCATTAAGTCCAACAGCTGTTAATTATGGTATTTGGCAAGCAGCAACTGTAGCTTCAATTGATAGTATTTCAAATAATAACATCTATAATTTAATAGGTAACGGAACAGGTCAGGTTATTGGCTATTTTAAAAACTCTTCTTCAAATACAGGTAATAAATTTATTACTGGTAATAATATTTACAATTTAACATCAACATCAGGAAGTGTAAGAGGTATTAACCATCCTGGTGGATCTATAATACAGGTTTCAAGAAATAACATTTACAATTTATTAACTAATGGTGCTACAACACAATCTATTGGGGTAGAACTTGGTACTAATGCAGCTGATCCCTTGGTTTTTAATAATTTTATTTCTGATTTAAAAGCACCTAATTCATCTTCAGCATCTGCTATAGTTGGTGTATTTTATTCAAATAATCTACCAACTTCAAATGCTAGGCTTTATTATAATACAATATATTTAAATGCTACTACTACCAGTAGTTTAAATAGTATGTGTGTGCGTACTAATATTATACCGCAATTTGAAATGCGAAATAATATCTTGGTTAATATATCTCAATTTGGTTCAACAGGCAGGACAGTTGCTTTTTGGCGCGAAGGGACACCAACTTCAACATATAATTTAGCTTCAAATAATAATTGCTTTTACACGGGAAACAGTCCTTCTGGACAACAAACGATTTATTTTGATGGTACCAATGCCGATTCTGTTTTGTCTGCATATCAACTTAGGATGAACGGTCGCGAAACTCAATCATTTATTGAGAATGTACCATTTTTAAATACTACAACCACCCCATTTGATTTAAGAATTTCTTCATCTACACCAACTCGAATAGAATCATCAGGTATTGCCATTACAAATCCAATAACAATTAATCGTGATTTCTTTAATGCTTTGCGCAATACCCAAACTCCTGATCTTGGTGCGCATGAAGGCAATTTTACATTATTAGATGTTGCTGGTCCTGCTGTAAGTTTTGATTTATTAGAAAATCGTACTGATACTTCAGCAACCTCATTAAGTACAATAATTAACGATCCAAGTGGTATCAATATCTCTACTAATAACAGACCACGTTTATATTTTAAAAAGGCTTCAGAGTTAAACACTTTTAATGGAAATACTAGTTCCAATAATGGTTGGAAATTTGTTGAAAGTACTAATACATCAAATCCATTTGTATTTAACTTTAATTTTAACCTGCTTTCATCACCACGTGTATCTGGGGATACTATTTTATACTTTGTTGTAGCTCAAGATTTAATTGGAAATGTTTCATCAGGGGCTAACTTAACTATAGCTCCTACAACTGTTCAATTAACAGCAGCTAATTTTCCAATAACTAACCTTCCCAATTTCTTTAAAATTAGTACTTCATACAGTGGTAATTACAATGTTGGTTTAGGTGGTAATTTTGCATCTATTACACAAGCTTTTGATTCATTAAATGAGGGAGTTATAGTAGGTCCAGTCACATTAAATTTAACTAATGCAATATATACATCTTCAGCTTTAGGTGGTTTAGAAACTTTCCCTATTAGAATTAAAAGATTAAATGGAGCATCAGCAATTAATACAATTACAATTAAGCCTGCAAATGGCAATAATGCCCTGGTTACTGGTTCTTCTGGTTTTGCAATGTTTTTATTTGAAAACGGTGCACAGCATGTAATTATTAACGGATCTAATAATGGAACCAATTCACGTAATTTATTTTTTCATAATACCATTGGAACACAATCAGCGGGTTTGTTTTTAGAAAGTTCAAATAGTACTTCAGGTGTAAGAGATGTTGCTATTAGAAATTGTGTTATAAAAGGAGGTAGTAATGCCAACTCATATGCAATACTTATAGGCGGAAACATAGTCTTGCCACACAGCAGTGTGCTTGCAGGTTCTGGTACCCGCAGAATAGTAATTGAGAACAATATAATGTATAACAATTACTATGGCATTGTAGCCAAAGGACAACCTTCTAATAGATTACAAGACATTATTATTAGAGGCAATAGAATTGGTACAGACTCTGTTGGATTGATGACACAATATTTTGGTGTTTATTTAGAGGGGGTTGAGAATGTTAACGTTGATCGTAATAGTATTTTTAACATAAGAACTACTTCATCAATTAGTAATGCTGGTATTCAATTAAATAGTGACGTATTTAATACAGTCATAAAAAATAATTTTATTTATGGTATTTACTCAACAAGTACTTCAGGATACGGTGCCTTTGGAATAAACATACAAACAAATACCAATATTGTAAATGATAGTATTTATAATAATGTAATTTATGATTTGGTAACTTCAAACTATAGTAGTACATCAACTTTGTGGAATGCTTTTGGTATTAGAATAACAGGTAGTACCAATTTAAAAGTTTACCATAACTCAGTAAATTTATCAGCTAATTTAAATGGAGTAGGAGGTACTACTGCTAGTGCATCTTCGGCTTTATTGTTGTTTAGCAATCCACATATTGGTTTAGATATAAGAAATAACATATTTGCCAATAGTACAGTTGGACAAATTTCGGGGTCTAATCATTATGCATTTTGGACATCGGCTACCGGGCCAATTACAGGTACAATTATGAATAATAATTGCTTTTTTGTTTCTGGTATACATGGTGTTTTATCTAGGCTAAATGCAACTAATGATAATACACTTAATGGTTTGCAAACATATACTAATGATAACAGTAACTCTATTAATGCAAATCCATTGTTTAATACAAATACCAATCTAGTTCCTCAATTAGGAAGCCCATTAGCTTTTGGCGCAGTAATACCAACGGTTAATAGAGATATTTCAGATACCTTAAGAAGTTTAACTACCCCAAGGGTTGGTGCATATGAAAGAGAAAATGATGCTGCAGCACCGGTTATAGTATTTACACCGCTAACAAATACTAATTTGTTATTAAACAGACCTGTAAATAATGTGGTAATTAACGATGGATCAGGTATACAAGTATCACCAGGGTTAAAACCACGTATTTACTTTAAAAAAGCAACAGATGCTAATTTATTTAATGCAAATAATAATACTACAAATGGTTGGAAGTGGGTAGAAGCAAATAACAATAACTCACCATTTCAATTTGTTATTAATTACTCTCTATTAAATTCACCTGTTGCTGTAAATGATACAATACAGTATTTTATAGTTGCTCAAGATAGCAATTTAATTACAAATGTTGGCTCATTGCCAATTGCTGGTTTTGCTGGTACATCGGTAAATCAAATTTTGGTTGCACCTTCAGTACCTTTCAGATACATCATTACTCCTGCTCCATTAAATGGAACATACACTGTTGGTGTTGGTGGAAATTATTCAACAATTCATGACGCATTTGGCGCACTAAATTTACTTGGTGTATCAGGTCCAGTAACATTTGCTTTAACAGATACCACCTATACACTTACAACTCCTGTAGAGGTAATTAATTTTGCAGGTGCAGATTCTATTAATACAGTTACTTTACGCCCAGCAAATTCAATAGTCTCACCTATTATTAATGGTAATATTGCAGATGTACTCTTCCGTTTGGCAGGCGTTCGTTATTTTAAAATAGTTGGGTATGATGGGCTTAGTAATCCATCGCATAAATTAACTATTCAAAACTCGAGTACAACTGGAAATACAATTGCTATTAGAAACGATGCTTCTAACAACTTAATAAGCTATTGTAATATTAGAGGTGCCAACACAATTGCAACTGGTGGTATTATTGTGTTTAATACAACATCTGTTACAGGTAACAGTAACAATATTATTGAACATAATTACATTCATCCAATTACAGAAACCATTGCTCCTTATAATGCTATATATATGACAGCAAATATTGGTGCGCCAAATAACAATAATATTATTCGTAATAATTATATATTTAACTACACCAACAGAGGTGTATTTATTACTACTAACAATCAAAATACATTTGTTACTAGAAACCATTTTTACCAAACTGTTTCAAGAGCTGCAACAGCAGCACATGCAGCAATTTATATTGATAATGTAACTGGTTCTAATATGATGATTTCTGATAATTTTATTGGTGGATCCGATACGGCATGTGGTGGAATTTTGCCTATGACAATTACAGGGGCACAATTAATACAACTAATTTATTTCTCTGGAAACAATACAACTTCTCATCAAATTATCAGAAATCGTTTCCAAAACATGAGCTTAACAACTACCAATACTGGTGCTAACCATGCCTTGGTATTTTTACTTAATGGTAGAATAAATTGTGCTAACAATTCATTTGGTAATGATACATCAACCAATACCATTAATATTTTATTCAATGGCTCTTCACAATCTAATTTTTATGTGATTGGTGCCGGTGGTACACTTTCTCCTAGTTTTGATACTGTTAGTATTAACAACAATTTTATGGGTGGAATTACCGCAGGTGGAACTGGTGCGGGAATAAGTTTAAGATGTATTGATTATTCAGGTGCCAGTGGGTTCTTCATTTTTGAAAATAATACTATAGGTAGCCCTACAAGAACTAATAGTATAACTCAAAACACAAATAACAGTTTATTTGGGTTGATAAACCGAAATACTAGTACATCATTTAATCAAAGATTTGTAGGTAATACATTATCAAATCTAACATCAAATGCAGGTAGATTAGTTGGTATACATTACGTAGGTGCTACACCTGCCATTATAGAAAATAATATTTTTCAAAATTTTGTTTCTAATTCATCTACTCAAACAGGTTCGGGTGACGCAGCGGCTGTAATTGCAATGTATATTACAGGTTCGGGTACAAGCTTTAAGCAAGTAAATAAAAATACAATAAGAAATATTTATACAACACACCCAACAAATGTTGCTAATGTTGGTGGTATTGTTCATGATAATACCTCTACTTCAACTAACACTATTCAAGAAAATACTGTTTATGCATTACACGCTAATAGCAGTGCAATTTGTGAAATTCGTGGAATTCAACACATAAATGGTAATGCTCTTATTGCCAATAATTTTGTTGCTATTGGTGTTGACTCTATGGGATTAAGCAGAACGCAAGATCATTCTTATGTTGGTATACAAAAGCAAAGTGGTAATACAAATATTGTTTTCAACTCGGTTCGTATAATGGGGTTAAATGTTACTGCTACTTTAAATACAAACACTTTCGCATTTCAAAAAATAACAAGTGGTATAGATAATCTTTTTAATAATGTTTTTGTAAATGAAAGGTCATCTGCTTCATCGGGTATTGCCACCCATTTTGCTATAGGAATAAATAATGCAGTTACATTTTATTCTAACTATAATTTGTATCATGTAAATGGCACCAATGGAAATATTGCACGTAATGGAACCACAGATTACAATAACTTAGCGGCATGGAAGCTTGCTACAAATCTTGATACATTTACTGTGTCAAAAAGTATTGCCTTTGTTGCCTTTAATGATTTACATTTAACCAGCCCATCTATTGGTGATTTGGATTTAATTGCTAACCCAATAGCAGGTTTAAATAAAGATATTGATGGACAAAATCGAAACCCTCAGTATCCTTACAAAGGTGCTGATGAAAATGTTGGTTCTCCACTTCCAGTTAAATTGTTATATTTTAACGGCTCTATTTCAAATAAAAATGTGTTATTAAATTGGGCTACATCTAGTGCTAAAAATAACCACGGATTTTTTATTGAAAGAAAACAGTCTGGAAATGAAACCTTTGAAAGTATTGCGTTTGTAAAGGCTAAAGACATTAATAGCAATGCTATTACTAATTACCAATATGTTGATGTTGATGCTGATTTAAGTTTAACCGTATATTATAGATTACGTCAGGTTGATATTGATGGGGCTTTTAAATACTCTGATGTAATAGCTGTTTCTGAGTCTGGTATTAACAAAATTGAGATTAAGTTATTCCCTAATCCTATTGTTGATTATGGCATTGTGGAGTTTAATGCAACAGCTGGCGAAGTTCAATTAGATGTATTTGATTTAAATGGACATACCATACATACTTTAAATGTAAATTGTAGTGATGGCTTAAACACCATTCTAATGAAAGATTTAAATATGATAAATGCGGGTATCTATGTATTGAGAATAAACAATAATGGAGTTTATCAGCATTTAAAGTTTGTTAAACTATAATTTTTGTTTGTTAAAAACAGGCTATTTCATTTTATAGCCTGTTTTTAACATAAACTCTATTT
>CANHBJ010000045.1 GCA_947459075.1 Bacteroidota bacterium | reverse complement strand
TGGTTTTTCTGAGTATAGGCACTTTACCAATAAAAAAGCTCCTGAAATTTTGTAATGCGTGTATTTCAACATACTTATTTTGGGTACTTAATCCATAGTAGTTAAGCGCATGAAATGCAGTTAAACGAACCCTGGAGTCGTTGTTGCCTATAGCATTGATGTTAGGAGGATTACTTAGAAATAAAGTTTGGTTGCCATTAAAGTGTTTATAATCTATAAATACCATATTATTTGAGTTGAAGAACATACCAGCATTGGCATCAAAACTAAATACACCCAATAGTTTGAGATCGAAATCTTTTCCTGTTCCAAGTTCTAAATGTTGAAAGTTAAATGTAAGACCATTAATAGCTATCCCTTGCTTAAAATTTGCGTAAATATCTGGATAACGACTACCAAGTATTCTTTTGTATTCAGGATAACTTTCAAACTTTTGTTTGTGTACATACCTTAACGATACATTATATTCTATACTTTGGTGTATTTTAAATGCAGGAGCATCGTTAAAAGGTGATTGTGGGTTATTAGATGTGAATGTTCTTTTATCTTTATCTACAAAAGAAAAATTTGCATGATTGGTTAATGCTATTCGTTGTTGCCATTGTAAATTGAAAGAGCTATATAAACCATTTACTATTTCTCTTGAAAACGTTGCTGCAACCACATTTTTTTGATATAGTTTGGCATAGTTTAACCTATCAAATAAAGTATATGCTGAATTAAGTAAGGTATTAATTGGCTCCGCATCATTAAACTGTTGTATAAAAGTACCTAGTTTAATTCCAATTCGCGTATTTGTTTTAGGGTGAATAGATTTATTTGCAATTATACCTATTGCTAAATTTTGGTTAATAAAACCATATCTAATAATAGGTGTAATGGAAATGTACTTTCGTGTATTGTAATGGTATTTATAAAAATTGAGTTTATAGTTAATAAATGTACCTTCAACTGAATTATAACCTATAGTTAATGGAAGTGTTGCCGTGTTAAAGCCTTTCGTGATGGTGTCGTTTTTTTTACTGTATGAATATCCAGAAAACAGGATTTTACTTAAGGTTAATTTGTTTCTTATACGGTCCATGCTATCTAAATATTGCGGTGTATTGTGAGCCGTAAAAATACTATCTGATTTTCTGTAGTGCTTATCTTCTTCTTGGGTTAATGTAATTGTTCTATTTGTATTCCAATATTGTGTATCTTTTTTATTGGCACTTTTATCAATACTAAATACTTCATAGTTAAAATACTTGTTTCCAAATACAGCATTTACATTGTAATTGCTCATGTTGGCCACACTCATATCAGTTGCTTTAAAACCAAATATTTTTATGTGGCTATATATTTTAAGTTGTAAAGGAACCAATACTTCATTTTCTGTTGTCATTTCCTGTTGTAAAAACAAGGTGTCAACAAACTCAATTTGGGCATCTTTAGTAACAAATAAATCAACACCATAAATTTGGTAATCGGCACTACTAATATAAATATGCCCATTAAATAGGGGGTCGCCTTTGCGCAGCGGAGTGACTTTGATTTTAAAAATATCTTTTCCCTCTGCAGCAAATGTACCTTCATATTCATATTTGTAATTGATCATAGCCAGCGGTGCAATAGGAGATACGAATGGTCGCTCACTATAGTAAGTTAGTTGTATCGTTGGTTCATAAAAATTAATAAATACATCCTCTACACGGTTAAAGCTAAACCCTTGTTTTTGCCCTGCTATACGAGAGGCTATCATGGTTTCTTTTACTTTATCAGGCTTTTCAAAATTATATTTAGCCACCGATTCTGATAAATAAACCAAGCCCAATAAACTCGAATCAATTTTACTTTCATCACCATTACTTATCAACTTTAAAAAAGAAGGGATTTTCTTTGGTATTTCATCCAGCTTCGCAGTACTTTTCATGTACACATCGGCAGAAAAACTATTTACTTTATCATAATTTTGTTTCCGCAATCTGATTGCTTTTTTTATTATACCAATCGCGGGATCCTTACCATCTGCTGTAACCAATGCAGTTTTTAGTAATAGCACCTCACTTTTTAACCGAATTACTAAATCAGATGTACGTGTATTCATATCTATCTTTACACGTTGTTTTTCAAAACCAATACTTTGTACTACAATGTTCACATTATCGGTAGTTTTTAATCTTAAACTAAATTCACCCTCGCTGTTGCTATTGGTTCCAACTCCTGATTTCTCAATATAAATATTGGCATATTCTATTGGGTTGTTGTGAATGTCAATTACCTTACCTTTTACTATAATATAATTTTCTTTTACCCCTAAATGGTTCATAATAAATGCTTGTGTAAATGCCCTTTCTTTAAGTGCAGCATACCTTCCAGATGCACCTCCATGGCCACCGTCCATGTTTGTTTTGAATAATATCTGGTTGGTATCTGTTTTCAATTCTCGAAGTTTGGCAACCCATTTTGCTGGTTCCCAATATCCTACTTGTGCATCATTATATCCTGCTGTTACTAGCATTTGCGGATAGTTTTTACTGGTTACATTATCATATGGTGAATATGATTTCATATAGTCATAGTATTTCTTTTGTTTAGGATTTCCCCATTCTTCAAATTCGAAAGTAGTTAGCGGTATACTCTCGTCAAGCATAGTATTTATTACATCTACAAAAGGAACATTAGCTACTGCACATTTAAATAAATCAGGACGCATATTAACTACAGCACCAACCAATAATCCTCCAGCTGAACCACCTTGTATAGCCAATTTTTTAGTGTTGGTATATTTTTGGTTGATTAAGTATTCGGCACATGCTATAAAATCTAAAAAGGTATTTTTCTTATTTAAAAATTTACCATCTTCATACCATTGCATTCCTAAATCGTTTCCTCCTCTAATGTGTGCACTTGCCAGAATAAAACCCCTATTTAAATAACTGATATTTGCACTTGAAAATGAAACGCTATAAGGAGCACCATAACTACCATAACCAGTAAGTAGTGTTGGATTATTTCCATTTAATACAAGTCCTTTTTTATAGGTAATAGTAAGCGGTACCAATACCCCATCATGCGATGTTGCGTAAAGGCGCTTAGTTTCATACTTATCAGATAGGTATGGTTCGTTTATGCTATCTTTTTCTATAAATCTCGATGATTTTTCTGTTATGTTATATTCGTATGTTGTACTAGGTTCTATATCGTTTGTTATAGTATATTCTAAGGTGTTTGATTTTTCATATTCATACTCTGGGAAACTATATCCTGTGCTATAAATAGCTAAGTTGGTTTTAATGGTATCTGATTGTAGTGTTATTCTGTTTTTTATAATGATGCGTTCTTGCGCATTTTCTTTTTCTTCGTAAATGATAAAATTTTTGAGCAATGTTGCTGATTGAAGCAATACATTCTTTCGGTGTGGTATGATTGTTTCCCATTTGGCTGGGTCGTTTATTGCTATTGGGGTTTTTACTAATTTGTAATTAATGGCCTGGTGGTTTGTTGTGATATAAAATTCGTTGCCTTCGTAATGGTTTATGTTATACAACAAATCGTTTTTACGTTTTAAAAACAAAATCGGCTTGCTTTGATTGTCGTGTGTTGATAAGTAATACTCTTCGTTACTTTTCGTTTTGCCTAAGTTAATGGTGATGTATTGTTTTGATGAAGTTTTGCCCAAGCCAATTTGAATTGTTTTATCTTGTTCTTCTAATATTAACTCATCGGTACTAAAATGATTTCCTAAAATATGCCTGTAAACTCTAAAAGCTCTGTTGGTTTTAGGCTCGGGTGTTGTGTAATAAAATGTGCGGTTATCCTCTGCCCATATAAATGAAGTTATAGCAGGAATGGTATCGGTTAAAAGGGAGTCACCATCAATATGCTTAATAAATAATTTGCCAATATTATTTCCTTTATCATCAATGGCATATGCAAATAATGTCTGGTTTGGACTAATACTAGAAACAGCTAATGAAAAATACATGTACTGTTTTGCTAATACATTTAAATCAAGCACCAATTGCTCCTTGGCTGTTAACGAATCTTTTTTACGATAAATAGCTGGATAATCTCTGTCTTTTAAAGAACGGCTGTAATAATAGTAGTTTTTATTTTTTGTTGGTCGGGTATCCTTTGCCTCTACCAGTCTGCCGCGCATTTCATCAAAAATTACTTTTTGTAATAAAGCCGATGATTTCATCTCGGCATCTGCATGAGCATTATTGGCATATAAATAATTAACCACTTCAGCGCTATACTTATCACGCATCCAGAAATATGAATCTATTAACGTGTCGCTATGTATGTATGTTTTAAATGGTATTTTGTCGGCTTTTGGGTAATTAAACTGCTGGCCAAAACAGATTGTGCTTGTAGCTAATGTTAAAACAAGTAGTATTTTGTTCTTCATGATATAGAATATTGCTTTGTAAATTAAGCACGTGGTATCATCATAGTCAAATTAAAATATATAAAGATAAAGTTTAAATGATAAGCGGAAATAAACCCTAACTTTTAGTCTTTTTATTATACTTATTTTACATCTTATCTTATTTAAGGCAAGTGAATTTATACTGTATTTTAGGATGAAAATTAAACTGTTATATCCTTATTGCCTTTCAATTTTATTTCTATATCTGGTTTTAAATTAGGCATAAAAAAAGCGGCTAGGATATATTCTAGCCGCTTTTTATTAACGTTTTATCAGTGTTATTTATACTGTTGCAGTTTAGCTTCCATACTTAATGTTGTATGAGGCACTGCACGTAACCTTTCTTTTGGAATTAGCTTACCTGTAACTTTGCAAATACCATATGTTTTGTTTTCGATACGTACCATTGCATTTTCTAAGTTTTCGATAAACTTCTTTTGACGTGCAGCTAATTGAGCGATGTATTCTTTTTCTTGACTTGATGTACCATCTTCAGCTGTTTTGTATGAGTTGTCAGTATCATCACCTGCATTCATTCCTGGGTTTTGCATTTGATCTATTAAATCACCCAATTCTTTACGTGCAATTTCTAATTTCTTATTAATGATGTCTTTGAACTCTGCTAAGTCGGCATCGCTATATCGTTTTGCTTCGGTTGCTTTTTCTAATGTGTCTTTCTTCTCAATAAAATGAACTGGTTTAGCAGCAACTGCTCTTTCTACCTGTTCTTTTTTCTCTAATATTTTTTGGATTGGACTTATTGAAGGAGCAATCTCTGTTTTTTTACTTGGTTTTGTAATTTTCTTAATCTCTACTTTTTTAACAATAGGTTTTGCCACCACAGCTACTTTTTTAGAAACTGGTGCTACCTTTACTATTGCTTTTTTAGGAGCGGGTTTAACTACAACTTTTTTCGCTACTGCCTTTTTAGGAGCAGGTTTAGTTACAACTTTTTTCGCTACTACCTTTTTAGGAGCAGGTTTGGCTACTACTTTTTTAGGAGCGGGTTTAGCTACAACTTTTTTCGCTACTACCTTTTTAGGAGCGGGTTTCGCTACAACTTTTTTCGCTACTATCTTTTTAGGAGCAGGTTTAGCTACAACTTTTTTCGCTACGGCCTTTTTAGGAGCATGTTTGGTTGCTACCTTTTTAGCCACTACTTTTTTAGGAGCAGGTTTGGCTGCTGCCTTTTTCGCCACTACTTTTTTAGGAGCGGGTTTAGCTACAACCTTTTTTGCAATCGCTTTTTTAGGAGCAGGTTTGGCTGCCACTTTTTTGGCTACTACTTTTTTAGGAGCAGGTTTGGCTGCCACTTTTTTGGCTACTACTTTTTTAGGAGCGGGTTTAGCTACAACTTTTTTCGCTACTGCCTTTTTAGGAGCAGGTTTGGCTGCTACCTTTTTAGCCACTACTTTTTTAGGAGCAGGTTTAGCTACAACTTTTTTCGTTACTACTTTTTTAGGAGCAGGTTTGGCTGCTGCCTTTTTAGCGACTACTTTTTTAGGAGCAGGTTTAGCTGCTTTCTTAGGAGCTGGCTTAGCAGCCTTTTTTATCACTTTCTTAGCCATAAAGAGTTAATTAGCTTTTGTTAATTGAACTTTTATAAGGTGTTCGTCAACCTCTATTTCTGCCGAAAGCCCTGCTGCTGTAACAATCTCAAGCTTATCAGCTAAAATTTCCGTGCAAATATATGCTTTATAAGCATTTATAGCATTGTTTATATAATCGTGCACAAGTATTTGCACATTAATTTTATCAGTTACCTCTAAACTTGTTTCTTTTCTTAAGGCCTGAAGCTTGCTAACTACCTCACGTGCAATACCTTCTAGTTTTAGCTCTGGACTTATTTCAATATCTAAAGCTACCGTAACTTTTCCTTCGTGGGCTACTTTATAACCCGTAATATCTTTCGACATGATTTCCACATCGTTAATTTCCAAAGACATTTCTTCGCCTTCAACCTCTATGTTAATAACGCCCTTTTGCTCTAATTGTGAAATTTGTTCTGAATTCATGGCTAAAATAGCATCGCCCACTGCCTTCATTTTTGCACCTACTTTTTTACCCAATACCCTAAAGTTTGGTTTGATAGATTTTTCGATCTCTTCGATAAATGCTAATTGCTTTACGTTTACCTCTGATAAAATCAAATCTTGTACGTGTATGATTTCGTCTTTAATACGCGCATCAACCATTGGTATTAATATTTTTTGTAGCGGTTGACGAACTTTGATGTTTTCTTTTTTACGAATAGATAACACCAATGAAGATATTTTTTGTGCATACTCCATTTGTTCTTCTAAGCGTGAGTCAATTAAATTATCATCAGCGTTTACCAAATCTGTTAAATGCACCGACTCGCTTTTACCATTTAAATTTTTGTATACCCAATCGCTAAAAAATGGCGCAAACGAACTGCTTAATTGAGATAATGTAATTAAACATTGGTATAAAGTTTCGTAAGCGGCTTTTTTATCTGCATTCATTTCGCCTTTCCAGAAACGTCTGCGGCTTAAACGTATAAACCAGTTACTGAAATGGTCGCCTGTAAATTCCTCTATGGCACGAACAGCAGGTGTGGCATCGTAATCGTCCATGCGCTCACGAACCAATTTAACCAAACTGTTTAGTTTACTCATAATCCAACGATCCAATTCGGTGCGTTCGCTTATTGGTGTTACGTTGTTTTCATCAAACTCAAACCCATCAATATTTGCATAAATAGCAAAGAATGAATAGGTGTTGTACAAGGTTCCAAAAAACTTACGTTGACTTTCAGCTACGCCTTCCAAATCAAACTTAAGGTTATCCCAAGGATCGCTGTTGCCCAACATGTACCAACGCGTGGCATCTGCACCGTATTTGGCAATGGTAGCAAATGGGTCAACAATGTTGCCCAAACGTTTACTCATTTTTACGCCATTTTTATCCAAAACCAATCCGTTGGCAATTACATTTTTAAAGGCAATGCCCGGGTTGTTGTTTTGTTGGTTGATGGCTTTAATTTCATCACTGCACTCATTTAACAAAACGGCCAAAGCGTGTAAAGTAAAAAACCACCCACGGGTTTGATCTACACCTTCGGCAATAAAATCAGCAGGGTAGTTTTCGTTTAATGGAATTTCTTTATTAAAAGGGAAATTCCATTGCGCATAAGGCATAGCACCACTATCAAACCAAACATCAATTAAATCAGCTTCACGGAACATTTTCTCGCCCTTGCTCGATACCAATACCAATTCATCAACATATGGTTTGTGCAAGTCTTTCATTTCAAAGTCCTGCGGAATAAAACCTGCGACTTTTGCTTTGGCAAGTTCTTCTTGTAACTCGGCATTAGAGCCAATGCATTTTTCTTCGCTGCCATCTTCAGTTCTCCAAATTGGTAGTGGAGTTCCCCAATAACGTGAGCGAGATAAATTCCAATCTACTAAGTTTTCTAACCAATTACCAAAACGGCCTGTACCAGTGTGCTCTGGTTTCCAATTAATTTTTTGGTTGGCTTCAACCAGTTTGTCTTTGTATGCAGTTGTTTTAATAAACCAACTTTCTAATGGGTAGTATAAAATGGGCTTATCGGTACGCCAACAATGCGGATAAGTATGTTCGTATTTTTCTTTCTTAAACAACTTACCTTCGGTTTGTAATTTAAGAATGATGCGCTCATCCACGCTCAGGTAATTTAATTTTGAGGTATCTTTAATTACACCAGTTAATTTTTCTTTTTGTATAACAAGAGCTGCTTCTTTTTCTGCATCGGTTAAGTAGGCTTCTTTTACGTATTCTTCGCCATATAAAAATTGGCCGTCTTGCACTTCGGGTAAAAACTTGCCACGTTTATCAACCAATGTTAAACTGCCAATATCATTTTGTTTAGCCACCCTAAAGTCATCTGCACCAAAACTAGGAGCAATATGCACAATCCCGGTTCCGTCTTCGGTGGTCACAAAGTCGCCTGTTATCACTTTAAATGCATCACCGTTTTCTACTTTGGCAAAAGGCAACAACTGTTCGTAACGTATTCCGGCAAGATCTTTTCCTTTAATTTCTTTTACCACCTCAAACGGAATGTTTTTATCGCCAGCCTTATAATCAGTTAATTTTAACGCTGCATTTTCTGCTTTAAAATGTTTACCAAGTAAATCTTTTGCCAACACAACGGTGCACGGCTGATGAGTATTTGGGTTGAATGTTTTTACAAGTGCATAATCAATTTTAGCACCAACTGCTAATGCTGTGTTTGATGGCAAAGTCCAAGGAGTGGTGGTCCAAGCTAGGAAATATACATCGCCTTCAAATGGCGCGTGAATGGCTTTAAACATAGCCACAGCGGTCATGTCTTTTACATCTTTGTAAGTTCCTGGTTGGTTTAACTCGTGCGAGCTTAATCCAGTTCCTGCAGCAGGAGAGTAGGGTTGAATGGTGTAACCCTTATACAACAATCCTTTATTGTATAGTTGTTTTAAAATCCACCAAAGAGACTCAATGTAGTTGTTGTCGTAAGTTACGTAAGGATCGTTTAGGTTAACCCAATAACCCATGCGTGTGGTTAAGTTGTTCCAAACATCAGTGTATTTCATTACATCCTTTTTGCAGGCTTCGTTGTAATCTGCCACCGATATTTTTTTACCAATATCTTCTTTGGTAATGCCCAATGTTTTTTCTACTTGTAACTCAACTGGCAAACCATGTGTATCCCAACCGGCCTTACGTTTTACCTGAAAACCTTTTAAAGTATTGTAACGGCAAAAAATATCTTTTACCGTGCGGCTCATTACGTGGTGAATACCCGGCATACCATTAGCACTTGGCGGACCTTCGTAAAACACAAAAGATTTTGCGCCTGCGCGGTTGCTCACGCTTTTTTCAAAAATGTTATGTTCTTGCCAAAACTTAAGTATTTCCTCTTCAAAAGCAGGAAAGTCAAGTTTTTTGTATTCGTTGTATTTACTCATTTGTAGTTATGGTATTGGGTCGAATCATGGATTTGACGGTATTGTCTTTCAATTACTCAGCCCTAAATAAAAGTTTGCGAAAATAGGACTTAGTAGTTATAAATGAAAGAAGCCGTTTGATATAAGCAGCAAGTACTGATTTTTAGACCCCAAACACCAAAAAAATAAGCCACCAAAACGAGTATTGGCAGCTTAGGTTAAATAATTTGTAATGGAATTACGGTTTAATGATTTTGTAGTTTAACTCCACATCACCAAACTTAATTTTACAGAAGTACAATCCTGCTTTTAGATTTGATGTGTTGATGGTATGGGTGTTGTTAAATGATGTATTAATTTTATTGAATACAACTTCTCCAATGTTATTCATAATTACAATTTCTGAAACTTGAGTATTGGTTTTACCTAGGTTCACATTGATATTATCATAAAATGGATTTGGGTAAATGCTAATGTTGTTTTTTAGTAAATCAATTTTGTTTAATGAAGAACTAACCACACTATCGCAGGCAATATTTCCCCACTTCAAATCGAGCGAGTCATCTTTATAACAACGTATGCCTGTTAAACGTAAAGCATACGGTTGATTTATTGCATTTGGATAAAGTCCAGTAATGTTTCCTATCCCTTCAATAACTTTTCCGCTATATGTCCAATCATATTGCCATGGAAAAAGATCGGCATAGTACATGGTTCTAAATACTTTGCCCCCAACGGTATCAAATCCAGTTGAATCAATTCTTACCCATGTTCCTGAATCGCTAGGTATAACATGTTTGGTTTCGCCAAAAGCGGGAATAAAAAGCGTATCGCCAATTTTTTTGTTAAAATCATACAGCACCTGAAACCTGCCATTAAAATAAACATATTGAGCCTGTGTTAAGGTATCGCTGTAAATATAAAAACTCGAAAGACTTCCCAAGTAGTTGGTTTGGTTTTCAAAAGGTGTTTTGTACTTTAAGCATAATTTGCCTTCAATGATGGTGTCTTTAGCGTAGCTAATTTCTAATGGAATATTGTAGGTTTCAGGCCCGGCACTTTCTGCACCATAATACCATTTAGAGGATGGTGTAAACCATTTTTGTGCGTGAGTTTCTCCAACTACCAATAGCAAAGTAATAGCAATAATAAGTGGTTTCATTGTTTTATTATCTTATAGGTTTGAGTTTGGCCTTGGCTAATCACGCGGCAATAATACAATCCCGGTGTAAGTTGGGTTAAGTTCAGGCTTTGTTTTTCGTTGAAGGGTTCAATTGAAAACACACTAACTGTTTTTCCCAACTGATTTAAAATTAGTATGGAACCTTCTTTTAACGGTTGTTTGAAATTGAGTTCTAATACATCGTAAAAAGGGTTGGGCGATATTGAGGTAATAGCTTGTTCTGAAGCTTCTGACACTGCAACCCGCAAGGATGTATCGCATGGTAAATCGCTTAATTTGATACTAATGTATTCATTCTCAAAGCACCTCAAGGGTGCATCGTAACTTGGCAAAGAAGTTTTTTGGAACACAGGCATAAAATTGGATAAATTACCAATTGTTTCAATAATCTTACCCGAAAATCGCCAATCATACTTTTGGGGCCAAGGTAAATCTTCACCTGGTTTAAATATTTCCTTGTAGTGCATTGTTTTATAGGCAATCCCCATAATGGTATCGATACTAACAGAATCAATAACCGACCAAGCGCCTGAATCCATTTCTCCCTGATAACCCATTGCATCTATACCCGGAATAAATACGGTATCACCAATGCTTTTGTTAAAATCATAAAACACGTAAAATTGCCCTTTAACAAACACGTACTGTATATTGGCTAAAGTATCGTCATACATAAACATGTTGTGTTTTGGATAAGGAATCCATTGTTTACTATCAAGGTCTTTATAACGTGCTGCTAATTTTACGCATAACTTATTATCAATTAGTGTGTCTTTTTCTTTACTTATTTCTAAAGCATATCCTAAACCACGGTACCATTTGGCCTGTGGTGTAAACCATTTTTGTGCATGAACTTCTGAAATACATAACAGAAATATGAATGCTGTAATTATATTTTTCATGGAATTGAATATACATTATTACGGGCAGCTTGATATTACCATTTCAACATCGCTTCCTTGGCCAAACTCAAATTGATTGAGCTCTATAAAAGAGTTTGCAACCAATTTTGTTTTTTGACCATTGGTTGTATAAAAGGGTGTTGTACAAGGTGGATATGGACTAGATTGGATATTTCCTCCTGTTATTACTCCCGTACCATTGCCACATATAAGTGTGTTTGCCCCTGTTAAAGTGTTTATGGCTAATAGTTTTGTAGGGGTTGAAAGTGAGCCATATTTGCCATAGCAAAGTGTGGTCGATAATGTTGTAGAGCTTATAGCCGAAGTATTTGTTGATATTAAAATAGGCGCTCCACATGGGTTCGGCATTACTAAATTTGTAGATGGTGTTGCGCTCCATGAAGCTGTTACTCCAAATTGTAGATTTGGTATGGTGAAGGGTTTTTGTGTGGAGCATATTATGTCGTTGCCTACGATAATGCTGTTATCTGTTGACATGCTGCTGATTAATGTGTTAGAAATAGCAGTGTTGGCCATCAGGTTGTAATGAATTTTATTCAATTGACATTGAGTTAATGACCACTGTTGTGCATTATAATCCATCATGTTTGTTGTACAGTTTGGTGTTCCGTTGCACCAACCAGAGGACAGTTGTGGCGTATCATCACATCCATCTCCATCAAAAGGATGAAATAAGCCTAGGCAATGGCCAATTTCATGATTAATAATATTTGCGAAAACTTGTGGGGTGTTATTCAGGTAATTTTGATAAGCACCGGATACATTTAGGTAGTTTCCTAAAAGGGAAGCGTAGCCATTATTAGCAGGAGTTGTTCCTCCCATAAATATATGAATAGCCGATCCTTTATGTGTTACATTTGAAGCATTGGTTACATAAGTATTGTACAAAGCATCTATCCCAACTCCAACTAAGCCCCCAGAACTGCCTGTATAACCAGTATTAAATCCCGCATCACTGTTCCAGAAGTAAATTTCATCTAGTACAAACCTTATTC
Organism: Bacteroidota bacterium; assembly: GCA_947459075.1. GTDB lineage: Bacteria > Bacteroidota > Bacteroidia > UKL13-3 > UKL13-3 > UBA6183. Next base: position 3,822 of record CANHBJ010000045.1, on the reverse strand, counting down.
TTGCATCTCCATAATTTGGAGAAAGAGACGAAGCGGGAACCATGGGCTGTAGATTGGATAGAATGCCATTCATGTTATTAACCACCCCGCTAAGCCAGTTTCTTGCCGCGCTAGAATTTGGCAAACTACCTGTTCCGTCACTTCTGTTAAATAAATGCATCACTATTCGTATGTTTTTAATTGGTGTAAGTTGCGGATTATAGATATAGTTTTTATATGCGTTGAAATCGTAACATGACGAACAAGGCGATCCCGCCATTGATGAGCTGGATACTCCGCATTCTGACTGAGCACGCACATTTGAGTGAATTATGAGTGCTATTATTAGTACAATAATTTGTTTCATTGTTTTATTATTTTATAGGTTTGAGTTTGGCCTTGGCTAATCACGCGGCAATAATACAATCCCGGTGTAAGTTGGGTTAAGTTTAGACTTTGTTTTTCGTTGAAAGGTTCAATTGTATACTCCCAGATTGTTTTTCCCAACTGATTTAAAATTATTAGAGAACCTTCTTTCAAAGGTTGTTTGAAGCTAATTTCCAATATTTCGTGAAATGGGTTGGGGGATAAGGTGGCAATAGCCTGTTCCGAAATTTCTGTAACAGCAACCCAACCCCATGATGTATCACAAGGATAATCGGTTAATTTTAAGTTGATGTATTCATTTTCAAAACACCTCAAAGGACTACTAAAATCTATATCAGTGTATTTTTGAAAAACAGGCATATGTGTGTCTAAATTGCCAATTGTTTCAATTATCTTACCTGAAAATCGCCAATGATATCTTGGAGCCCACGGAACATCTTCCCCTGTCTTAGATAATTCCTTATAGTGCATTGTTTTATAGGCAATCCCCATAATGGTATCGATACCAACAGAATCAATAATAGACCATGCACCCGAATCCAATTCACCCTGATAACCGCGATTATCTATACCTGGGGTAAACACGGTATCACCAATGCTTTTGTTGAAATCATACAATACATAAAATTGCCCTTTAACCACAACATACTGAATATTGGCGGTTGTATCGTCATAAACAATCATGTTTTTGCGGGGGTAAGCTATCCATTGTTGACTTTCCTTATCTTTATATCGTGCGGCTAATTTTACGCATAACTTATTATCAATTAGTGTGTCTATTTCTTTGCTTATTTCTAAGGCATTTCCTAAATCACGGAACCATTTGGCTTGTGGCGTAAACCATTTTTGTGCATTAACTTCTGAAATACATAACAGAAATATGAATGCTGCAATTATATTTTTCATAACTATCTAGTTAAAATCATACGTTTGGTATCAATTTCTTGCCCATCTACAATAAGTGTGTACATATACATGCCCGGGTTTAATTCAGAGCCATTTATTGTTACACTTTGCTCACCAGTTCTGGTAACAGGGTATGATTTTATTTCAGTACCTTGCATATTGTAAATATTTAACATTGCGCTTTGCTTTAAGGTAGAAATGGTGAACGAAATTGAAGTGCTTTGGGTGAATGGGTTTGGTATATTTTGTTTTAGTTGCGCAACAGTACTTTTATTAATATCGATTAAACCAGTGTTTAAATTGCTATTTGCAGTAGCACTAGTGTACGTTTTATTAAGTAGTTTTTGAATAGAATCAATTTTAGCGTTTTGTTCTTTAATTGCTTCAATTGCAATTGGTATTAAGCTTATATAGTTAATACTGTGAGTGCCAAACTCGTCTACACTTACCAACTCTGGAAAAACTTCCTTTACTTCTTGGGCTATAAATCCAAACTCAGGTTCGTATTTTTCACCATCTTTTGCTGTTCTATTTTTATGTTCGTCCAAGGTACGCAACTTAGTTTCATCTTTAACACTATCTGTATTAAATCTAAAATCTCCGTTCTTTTTCTCATAAAACTTACCTTGTAGTTTATTTAGTTTAGATAATGCCGAAGAAATAGGAACAATATTCTTTTTTAGTTTTTCATCACTAGAGATTACTTGAGCGGAAACACGGATTGTTCCGTTTACATCCAATATGTAACTTGGAATTCGACCAATACCAACATGTCCATTGTTGTCGCGTAAAAATAAACCTATTCCTGCTGCGCCCGGGTTAGGCCAAGGAATAAAGAAGTTTAAACCTCCGACTCCGGCCGAAATTGCATTGTCCCAGTACTCTAAATTCCAACGGCCATTGTTAACACCATAAGCTGGATAGCTTCCAAGGGTAACAGGTGTGTAGGTTCCATAACCAATCTGAAATTTACTTGCTGAAGTTAATTTAACTTGTGCGTTGCTTTTAAAATTGAAATGAAATAAGAAGCACGCTAAAATAGCTAGGGGGGTAATTACATTTTTTTTCATAGATTTTGTTTTGTTCAAGCAAAGTTAAACGCCACCAAAGTTAATTCCAAATTTTAAAATTAAATTACTACTATTTTTTGTACTTTTATTGATATAAAACAAAAAAGCTGCCTTTAATTTAGGCAGCCTATTAGTTGTATCTTATTCCTCATCATTATCGGTTGGCTCGGGTTCGAGTTCAACCAAGGTGCGGCTAAATTCTTCTTTGTTGTTAATCGATTTTTCGAGCGATAACAACAAGGATGGTAGTAGCAGCAAATTCATAAACATACCAAATAATAAGGCCAAAGAAGTTAATACACCTAAGGCAATGGTTCCACCAAAATCGCTGGCTGCAAATATGATAAAGCCGGCAAATAAGGCTACTGCTGTGTAAATAATACTCGGACCGGCCTCTTGCAAACTCTCAGGTATAGCCACTTTCATATCCCAATTGTGCTTTTTAAGGGAGTTGCGATATTTGGCCAAGTAGTGAATGGTAAAATCAACCACAATACCGTATGCTACCGAAAATATAATAATGGTGGATGGTTTAAGTCTAATATCAAAAAAGCCCATGATACCTAGAGTCATTAATAACGGAACGATGTTGGGGATTAACGAAATCAATACCATTTTCCAGCTAAAGAATAAAAATGCCATCATTACCGAAATAATGATAAGTGCAGAAAACACGCTTTGTAAAAGGTTTTCCACCAAATAATCGTTGCCCTTTAAGAAGATTAAACTGGTACCAGTAAGCTTAACATCGTATTTGTCTTTAGGAAAAACTTCATCAACAATGGTTTGTACTTTTTGGTTTAAGGTTTTTAATTCTACCGAGCCAACATCAGCCATTTGTATGCTAATACGTGCCACTTGGTAATTGCTGTCTACCATACTTTTCATCAATCCACCGCTTACTTCGCCACCTCTTGGCACATAACTAAGCAGCTCACTTATGTCTAAAGCATTTGGTATAATGTAATAACGTTCATCCCCATCATGATAACCTTGGTTGGCAAACTTTAAAAAATCAACCATAGAAACTGCCTTACTAAACTCGGGAAACTCGGCCAACTCTTTTTGCAGTCGGTTCATTTTTTGCAGGGTTGAAAAATCTTTAACGCCATTTTTTCTTTTGGTATCAATTCTAATTTCAAATGGTAAAACTCCTTTTAATTCTTTTTCAAAAAACTTTAAATCGGTAAATACTTTGTCTTTTTGTGGCAAATCATCTACTACATAACCTAGTGAGCGCACTTGCATGCTTCCATAAACCGAAACAATACAAACAGCTATGGTAACTGCATAAATGGTTTTACGTTTTTCGTATACCCACGTGTTGCACAATGCCATTACTTTGTTTAAACGTTTACTGTCTAAATGTTTGGTGTGCTTTTGTTTTGGTGGTGGTAAATAGCTGTATACAACAGGTATAAACACCAACGATATAACATAAATGAGCATGATGTTAATGCCAGAAACTACAGAGAATTGA
>CANHBJ010000044.1 GCA_947459075.1 Bacteroidota bacterium | reverse complement strand
CTATCAAACCTGGATAAATAAATTTTCCATCGGCCTTCAATACCGAATCGGATTGGTACTTTTTTAGTAACTCCTCGGTGCCGACTTCAACAATTTTACCTTGATTAATTACCATCACTGATGCAGTTGACATCAAAGAATCAATGGTATATATTTTAGCCCCTTTAACTATTAAATCAACCTTATTGTTTTTACCACATGCTATTAAAATCAATAAAAATAAACAACTGTATAGGTTAAGGTTTTTCATTGGGTTTTATCTTGATGTTATTTACCACCACCAATACGATTAAAATACTCCTTACTTTTTTCTTTGTAGTAGGGCTGCATATCAGCCGGAATGGTTTCTAATAATTCCTTCTCTTTGTTTTTTTGCTGTATATATAAATCAAATGCTGGTGGACTAATTTTCGGTTTATCTTTAGCTTGTTCGGCTTCACGTTTTTCTTCTTGCTCTTGTTTACGTTCAGCTTTTTCGCTCTCTAGCAATCGTGTTAAAATTTCTTGCTGACGTTGCAACATTTCGTTAGTAAGATTTTTATTGTAGAGCTCCTTCTCTGTTTGCTCCATCATACGTTTCATTTCCTCTAACATTTTTGCTCCACCCACACCTTCTTTTTGTTTGGCATCCATTTGCTGCATCATTTTTTGCAACTGCTGTCTGATAGCCATTTGCTGTGCAGCCATCCTTGCAAAACCTTCGCTGCCCATACCTTGTTCTCCATTAGGTTTTGGTTGTTGCCCGTTTGGCATTTGTCCTGGTTTTTGTCCGCCCGGTTGTGGTTTACCCTCTTCGCCCTTTTTGTTCATGCCCTCGCGTAACTGCTTATTCAACTCCTCTTGCATTTTTTTAATCTGACTCATGGTTAAAGGTTTGCTCCCCTTTCCTTGTCCGGGTTTTGGCTTTGGTTTACCTTTTCCACTCTTTTTACTTTTTGCCTGCTGATTTTGCTGTTGCATTTGATTTAACACTTGGCTTAACATTACAGCAAGGTTATTTGCATGAGTCATGGCATACTGCTGACGTGTGCGTATTTCCATAAAATTACGAACACCAAAACCAGCAACACTTTTATCTAAATTATCATTTAATTTGGTTACTTCACGATTTATAAACGAACTAATTTCGGGAACTCTTTTACTTAAGGCCAACAAACTATCCTCAATAATTTTAGCATTGTCTTTTGTTATTTTTTGTTTTTTTGCCAACTCTACATATTGTGGACTATAGCCATTTAACTTATTCATTTCATCAATTAAGTTTTCTTGATCTTTACTTAACTGAATAGTATTTTCTAAAATTTCGCGCAATGTTGCTGCATCCTCTTCGTGTTGTTCTTTCTCTGCCTCCTCTTGTTTTTCTTTTATTTTTTCAGCCATTTCCTCCATCTCTTTGGCAGCATTATCTTGATTTTCTTTGGCTTTTTTATTATCCTTTTTATCTAAATTATCCTGCGCTTTCTTCATTTCCTCATTGGCCTTATCTTCTTCTTTTTTAGTATCTCCTAAATCACGCGGATCTTCCAACTCTTTATTTTTTTGTTCAATATCTTTCAACTCTTTCTGCAGATCTTTAAACTCTTGTTGTAGTTTTTGTTGCTCTTGTTTTAATTGCTCTTGTTGCTGCTGTTTCTCTTCTTTATTTAATCCCTTTTGCTGGTCTAGCTGTTCAGTTTTTTTAGCAATTTCTTTTTGTTTATCTGCTAATTTTTCAAGCTGTTTGGTAGTTTCTGTGATCTTTTTGTCTAACTCCAATTGCTTAAACTGCTCCAACATTCTGTCTAACTCTTTCTCCACATCCTTATTGTTCATTTGCATCTTATCCATCTCTTGTTTAAGTGCATCTTTATTTTGTTGTTGAAGCATTTTTTCCATGTCTTTCATCAACTTTTTTAACTCGTCATTAAGCACCTCGTTAAACATTTTCTCGAGCAACTTTTGTTTCTCCAACAGTTCAGGATTAGACTCTTTGTATTCGTTTTCTTTTAAATTATTTTTTTCGTTTTGCTTTTTAATGTCTTCTATTTTTTGCACCAATTCTTTTTGGCGATTTAATAAATCTTGTGCTTTCTTTTTCTCTTCCCAAGTTAGCTCACGTTTCTCAAGCATCTTTAACTGCAAATCTTTTAACTCTTTTTGTAGTTGTTTGCTCTCACGCATCGCATCCTTCATATCATCTTTCAAACTCTTACCTGCTTTATCTATTTCGCTGCTTAGTTCTTTATCGCTAGGCGCCTTAAATAACATGGTTTTACTGCGAGTTGATTTTGCTCCGCGTATCCCATCATTATCCCACACTTCAAAATAATACTCCAATTCATCTGCAGCATTAACACCTGTTTCATTAATATTAAATTGAAAATAAAAACGTTGCGTCTTTTCATCACGCTGAACAGCAATTGGCTTGCTAACAGCACCTTGTTTTACTTTACTTTCAGTTTCTGATTTTAAAAATCTGTATGCAAAAACCAACTTGGTTAATCCGTAATCATCGCTGATATCCCCAATAAAGAAAAGCTGTTTACCTGTAATGGAGTCTGCTTTTTCATCAATACTAATAGAAGGAAAAGCATCTGGTAATACACTAATTAGATAAGCTAAACTATCGGCTACACCATAACTACTGTTTTTACTTTTAATACAATAAATAGTTGAAGCCATCAATTTTTTAGTGTATACAAAACGGCTTTCGTTTTTCTTTTCAGCCTGGGATAATACACTACCAAAACCTAAAATAACTTCTTCGGTTTGAGCGGTATTAAAACTCCATTCGGCAGTTGTTCCTGCTGGCACAGTAATATCTCCCGGATTTTGAATTACATCAACACCTTTACCAATGTATATTGGATAGGTTAGTTTTATTTGGTAGTTAATCAAAGTTGGCTTGGCTACTACTTTTAAAGTATAATCCTGCGAGTAATAATCGGCCGCCCAAAAAGTAAAAGTAATATCCTTGTTTACATTCCTAAAAATATAACTAAACACCGTATTGTTTTGCTTTTGCATTTTGTATTGTTGTCCGCCAAATTCTATATATACTTCAGCTGGAATACTATTACCGGTTAGTTTAAGGTTTAATTCAAAATCTGTAAATTGTGGCGTTTTTAAACTAATGTTAGTTATTTCAAAATTGAAAGGTGCTTGAGGCACAAATGTTTGATTATACTTTACCAAACGTTCGCTACCACTTGTTATAATACCAGGAGCGAGTAAATATATGATAGCATATAACGCTACAGGAATTAAAACTAATTTTGCATATTTTATATTTTGTTTGATATTAACAGCATCAGTAAAAACAATTGGTTTAAGCTGTTCGGTACGCTGAGTTATAGCAGCAACTAATAATTCTGACGACTCTTGTTTATCAGCCTCCTGTTTTAGCTGAAGGGTATTAAGCAACCTATCTTTAACATCCGGAAAATGCTCACCAATAATTGCTGAAGCATCCTCGTAGCTCATTGTTTTACGCAAGCGGTACATACCCATTAGCGGTAAAACTAAAAATCGTATTAAACAATAAATAGTTCCAGTAAAAAATGCGTAAAACATAAAAGCACGAACGCCTTTACTATATCGTCCAAAATACTCAAGCACCACTATTAATAAGAAACTAAACAAGGTAATCAGTGCAAAATATATGGCACCACGTACCAGCTGGTTTTTGTAATGCTTACGAACAAAAGCATCAAGCTTACTGATTAATAGATTATAGTTTACGTTATTCATGTATGGTAAAGGGCGAATTTATAAAAATAGCTGTATTAACCCAGTTTATTCTTACTGCTAAGCAGAAGAAAAATGATATAAGAAAATCAAATATTTTGACCTTAGTTGCACTAAATCCAACATTCTCTTTTTTATATTGGTGTAAAACTCATGATTTCGGCTTTATAAAACATATTGCAAAAACATAACGGCCATTTTACATTTTGTGATATGTGTTATTATACATAATTTCGGAACGATAGTTGTAAAAGGTTTACAACATTATTTTTATTCATCATGACAAAAAAATATGCTTTGGCCATATTGGCAATTCCAATTCTGATATTAAGCGCATTTACACCTGCTCAAAACCCTGCGCCAAAATCTGAACTAAAATGGTACGGATGGAATGAAGGATATGCTAAAGCTGTTAAAGAAGGAAAAATTGTATTGGTTGATGCTTACACTGATTGGTGTGGATGGTGCAAAAAGATGGACCGAGACACGTATACCAATCCTAATATCATAAAAAAGATAAACGAGCACTTTATACCCATTAAGTTTAATCCTGAAATTAAAGACGTTACCTATAATATTGATGACAAATCCTTTAAACCTGAGGAGCTGTATCAAATGTTAACCAATGGAAATGCAACAGGTTTTCCTACTACCTACTTTATTTTTACAAAAAAAATGAGTTTACAATTAGAGCCCGGATATAAAGACAGTGTAAGTTTTAATGCCTTACTTGACGCGGCAATAGCCGAAAGTAAAAAGTAAATTTCACTTCCTAAATTTATAAAACTAAATTCGCCACTCCATTTTCTTATATGAGTGATTCAATACAACACGAATGCGGAATAGCATTCATCCGATTACTTAAACCACTAGATTTTTACCAACAAAAGTATGGCAGCAGTCTTTACGGCTTAAAAAAGCTGAACTTACTGATGCAAAAACAACATAACCGAGGGCAAGACGGTGCAGGTGTTGGGGTGATTAAGCTTGATGTTAAACCGGGCAAACAATACATTTACAGAAGACGAGAAAGTGGAAGCGATGCCATTGCTGAAATTTTCAGTAAAATAGGAAAAAAAATAAACGAAACAGCCGATAAGAATCAACTTAAAGATGCTGATTACATGAAGACTAACGCTCCTTTTGTGGGCGAAGTTTATTTAGGTCATTTACGCTATGGTACATACGGTAGCAGCTCTAGTGACTTATGCCATCCTTTTTTACGTCAAAATAATTGGATGACTCGTAATTTGCTTTTGGCAGGTAACTTTAATATGACCAACGTTGACGAGTTATTTGAATTGTTGATTGAACTTGGTCAACATCCTCGAGAAAAAGCTGATACAGTTACCATGCTCGAAAAGATTGGGCATTTTTTAGATGAAGAAAACCAACGCTTGTTTGATGAATACAAACAATTGGGGTTGAACAATATTGAAATTACCGAAAAAATTAGTGGTAGCATCGACATTGTACGTATACTTACCCGAGCTATGCGTGAAGTTGACGGTGGTTATGTGTTGACTGGTTTAATTGGTAATGGAGATTCATTTATTTTAAGAGATCCTGCAGGGATTCGTCCATGTTTTTATTATATAGATGATGAAGTAATTGTTGCTACTAGCGAACGGCCTGCTATTCAAACTGGATTTAACGTACGTTTAAATGCTGTAAAAGAATTACAACCTGGTCACGCTTTAATTATTAAAAAAGATGGCTCGTACAGCGAAGAGCCGATTTTAGCTCCGTTGCCTAAAAAATCATGTACGTTTGAACGTATTTATTTCTCACGTGGCAACGACCGTGATATTTATTTAGAGCGTAAAAAATTGGGTCATTTATTAAGTAAAAAAGTAATTGAAGCCATTGATGCTGATTTACCAAATACGGTGTTTAGTTATATTCCAAACACTGCTGCAACTGCATTTTACGGAATGATTGATGGTATACACGATTATTTAACCGATTACAAAGCACAAGAAATTTTAAAACTAGGTACCAACCCGGATATCAATAAACTAAAAGAAATTTTAAGCTGGAAACCACGTAGGGAGAAAATAGCTGTAAAAGATGTTAAGCTACGTACATTTATTACCGATGACGAACACCGTGAAGACATGGTAGCACATGTGTACGATGTTACATACGGTTTGGTTAAAAATGATGTAGATACTTTAGTAGTGATTGATGACAGCATTGTTCGCGGAACTACTTTGCGAAGCAGTATTTTACTTATTTTAGATCGTTTACATCCCAAACGTATTGTTATTGTTTCGTCTGCACCACAAATTCGTTACCCAGATTGTTACGGAATTGATATGAGCAGGCTTAAAGACTTTGTGGCTTTTCAAGCTATGTTAAGTTTGTTAAAGGATCACAACAAAGAAGGAATGTTACAAGAGGTTTACCAAAAATGTAAGGAACAAGAAAGCATAGCTAAAGAACAAACAGTAAACTTTGTAAAAGAGCTATACGACCAATTTACAGATGATGAAATTAGCAAAAAAATTGCCGAAATATTAACCCCAAATGACCTAAAGGCTGAAGTAAAAATTATTTACCAAAGCATAGAGAACTTACATATTGCTTGTCCAGATCACAAAGGCGATTGGTACTTTAGTGGAGACTACCCAACACCAGGAGGTTTTAAGGTAGTAAACAAAGCTTTTACTAATTTTATGGAAGGCAATACAGCAAGAGCATATTAAATAGTAACACATGATTCTATCCTCACACAACCTCGTAAAAAAATACAAAAAACGCACGGTAGTAAACAATGTTTCTATTGAAGTAAAACAAGGTGAGTGCGTGGGTCTATTAGGACCGAACGGAGCTGGTAAAACCACTACTTTTTACATGACAGTGGGTTTGGTAAAACCAGATGAAGGTACAGTGATGCTGGACGGTGAAGACATTACACCTTTACCTATGTACAAACGTGCACAAAAGGGTTTAGGCTATTTACCTCAAGAGGCTTCTATTTTCCGAACACTTAGTGTTGAGGATAATATTAGGTCGGTGTTGGAGATGACCAAACTGAGCAAAATTAAACAAGAAGAAAAATTAGAAGTATTGTTGGAAGAGTTTGGCTTGAACCGAGTACGTAAAAGCATGGGTAATGTATTAAGTGGTGGTGAACGTAGGCGTTGTGAAATTGCCCGCGCTTTGGCTGTTGATCCAAAATTTGTATTGTTGGATGAACCTTTTGCAGGTATTGATCCAATTGCGGTAGAAGACATTCAGCAAATTGTAGCTAAGCTAAAACATAAAAATATTGGTATTTTAATTACTGACCATAATGTACACGAGACCTTAAGTATAGTAGATAGAGCGTATTTATTGTTTGAAGGTAAAATTTTAAAAGGTGGAACCGCTCGTGAGTTGGCCGATGATGAAATAGTTCGTAAGGTTTACCTTGGGCAAAACTTTGTGTTGAGGTAATTGGTATTTTACTAACTTTGATTTCTGTAATCAATCAAAAATAGTACAACAATGAAAAAAGTATTTTTAACATTAACCATTGCAGGTGTTGCATTGGTTTTTGCATCGTGTGGAAATGATGCACCTAAAACAGATTTAAATGCCCAAGAGCAAGCTGTAGTGGATAGCACTATTGTTGACGATGAGGCTGCAAGCGACTCGTTAGAAGCTGCAATTAAAGCACAAATTGGTACTGAAATGGACTCTGCATCTGAAGAAAGCCACGAAGGCCATGATCACGCAGGTCATTCACACTAATTAAAAAAATTTAACTTATTGCGGCCTTGAATTTTTCATGGCCGCTTTTTTGTGCAATTACCAAAACGCCCAGTAAGCTTGTGTTTGTGGTTTGATTTGTAATGTTGGTAAGGGTAATTTTACATGATTAAGAGAATAGGTAAGTACCCGTTTAAATGCAGTATTTTGTTTGATGATTTTTTTCCAATCTATGTCAACACTCATGTAGTACTCAAAACTTCCTTTGCCTTTATTTACCTCCAAATTTTGTCCGGTGTAATACAAGTTTAAATCATTGGCAACACCCCAACCAGCACAAATACTTAAAAAATCGGGCCATATTTTTTCTATCCTACTTCCTTTAGGTAACCAATCATTAATACTTGCCGAAACCCAATATGTTTGATTCATATAATCATCAATTAGTTGCGCATATGGAAACTGCTGGTAGTAGTAATTATCATGTTTGTAGTAACTTAATTTAAGTTGCAACGCACGTGTGGTAGGAACATGGTATTGCAACAATGGCCAGAAACTACCTACTGCACCAGATCCTAAATCACCAAAACTAAAACCATATGTTGGTGCATAGGCATCTTTCACCTCAATAAAAGCTTGTATAGCCGTACTTGCTATTCCCCCATATAACAATGCATTTTTTCTTTTTACACCAGCCCACTCAAAGGCTACTCCAAACAACTCGGCCGACATAGCACCGCCAATAAAATGTGCCGCTTTATCCATGTTTTTTGCATATCGGTAATCCATGTCGCGGTCTATTTTAAAAGATGATTGTTGGTCTTTCCACCACACATTTTGCAGATAAGCATATGTTCCAACTAAGGCCAAAGTGGTTGTTCCTGAAACTATAGCTACACGTTTAGGTTTAATTTGTTTTAAACTATCGGGTAGTAAAATTGGGTTTGATGCATGTGCTAGAGTTACATTCATGCATAACATCATCAAACAAAAAATTAGAAGTATAAAATATAGGTGCTTAAACATGAAGCACAATGATAACAAATAAATTTAATGTAGTTGTTCTATTCAGGTTTAGTTTCAAACAACTCGTCTTTAGCTACTTTTTTAACTCCTGTGTTATTTTTTAACGTGCGTGTGATTGCACTAAAAGGTGCCGATACAACCTCATCACCTACTTTTAACCCATCTTTAATTTCAATTAGCTTATCGTTTTGTATGCCCGTTTTTACTTGACGTAAAAAAACTTTGCCATCATTAAATACAAAAACCATTTCTTGTTCATCAGTAGATTTTTTAGTGGTTGTTGTATTTGAGGTTTTACGTTTAACTTTAATAGTTTCTAATTTACTGCTATCTAACTCTGATTTGTCTCGCATAGTAACCGATTCAATTGGAATAGCAATTACATCATTAACAGATTGTGTTTGGATATCAACCGAAGCCGACATACCTGGACGAAATACACTTCGTTTACTTCCATATAACAATGATAAATCGGCATATGAAGTCCGAAGGATACGAATTTTCACCACAAAATTTGTTACCTGATCACTGGTTGTTGCCAATGTTGTAGTAGCTGAATTTGCAATTTCTGTAACTATACCTTTAAACTTACGTGTACCATAAGCGTCTACTTCAACCAAAGTAGTATCTCCTAAAGCTACTTTTACTATATCATTTTCGTTTACATCAACACTAACTTCCATATCATTTAAGTTAGCGATGCGCATCATTTCTGTTCCAGCCATTTGGGATGTACCAACCACACGTTCACCTTTTTCAACACTAAGTTTTGATACCACACCATTTACTGGAGCAAATATTTCGGTACGAGATAAATTTTTAGTTGATTCTTTTAAAGTTGCCTCTTGACTTTGAACAGTAAATTGTGAAGCCAATATATTTTGTTTTGCAGATTCTACTTCAGCCCTTGCGGTAACATAAGTTGACTTAGCAGTTTCAAATTCAGCATCGCTTAATAACTTTTCTTGATGCAATTTGGTATTGCGTTGAAACTGTTTTTCTAACTCTGTAAACTTCGCCTCGGCCTGCAGTAAACGTGCTCTAGAACTTGCTAAATTGGCCTTAGAATTATTTAAAGCAGCCTCAGTTCTTGCCAATGCAGATTGATACAATTCAGGATCAATGCGAGCTAGCAATTGTCCAGCCTTTACAGAATCCCCTTCTTTGATATACAACTCACGTATTTCACCAGATACATCACTGCTAATTTTCACCTCAACCTCAGGTTGTATTTTTCCATTGGCTGTTACACTCTCGGTTATCGAAGCTTTTTCTGCTTTTGTAGTTGCCACTTTAACTAAATCATCTCCACCAATCCATCCTGATTTTTTTCCAATTAAAAGCACCAATAAAAGCACAACAACTGTTATTCCTAAAAACAGCAACAAACGGTTACTTCTCTTTTTTTGATTTTCTATTTTACTCATAAAATTAGTATAGCGGTTTTCCTAAATAAAAATCAAGCACTTTACGTCTGAATAACAACTCGTATTTTGCTTGCAATAAACTTGTTTCGGCCTGTAAATATTGATTCTTTACTGTTATATAATCGGTTGTATTTAAAGCACCCAAAGTAAATTGTGTTTCGGCCAAAGAAAGTGATTCTTTATTGGCATCAAAGTTATCATAACTTGCAGCATAACGTTTTTGTGCAGACTGAAAATCTAAATAGGCCTGATTTACGTTTTTGTATACATCAAGTTCGGTTTGTTTTTTATTTAAATCAGCACTCATTTGATTGATACGCTGTTTTTGAATGTTGGTGTTAACTTGCCAAGCGTTAAACAAGGGCAGGCTTAATGTAAAACCAATAGATTTACCTAAGTTTCTATCAAACTGATCGCTAAATGGTGTTACCTCGGTTTCGGAGTAACGCAAAAAAGGTGCATACACAGGCACACCAAAACTATCAATACCAATTTGAGTTAAACTGGTATTTGGCGAACCTACACCGCGTGTACTTTGGGTACTGTAAAACGAGTTTAATCCACCGCTCATCAATATACGCGGACTTCTACCGCCCAAAGCCATGGTGTATGCTATACGTGCACTTTCAGCACGAAATTTAGCCGCTTTTACTTCAGGGCTTCTAGATAAAAAGTCTTCGTAAATTTGAGCCGCAGTTCGGGTTTCACTATCAAGATTAAATTGCGAGTTGTCTGGTTTAACAATTTTATTAGCCGTATCAGGCTCAATGTTCATCAACTGCCATAAGGTTAAATACGCTTGGTCTAACAACGTTTGGGCTTGCACCAATTGAGATCCTTCGTTTGCATATTGAGATTTTACCTGTAAAAACTTTAACCGACTAGAAGCACCTAAATCGTATAATTTTTGTTGGCGATATAATTGCTCTTTGGTTGCCCCAACTTGAAGTATTCGCGCTTCAACAATTTCTTTGTTTAATAATACTTGCATAAACGCATTAGCCACTTGTAACCCTAATGTATTTTTGGCAGCTGCTACATCAAACTCTATACTTTTTGTAGTTTTTTGTTGTAACTTAATGTTATTGGTGGTTTGAAAACCATTAAACAATGTAACAGAACTGTTTAAGCTAAAATTATTGCTTCTAAAAGTTACATCGCGTTGTGAACTATTTGTTATTGGATTAATGGCAAAACCAGTATTATAATTATTATTTACCTGTGCATTTAAATTTGGCAGTGCCGCCATTTTACTCTGAAATTGATCTGCTTGCGCAGTGTTTAAATTCAGCTCTCTCTGTTTTACGTTAATGTTATTTTTTAAGGCAATATCAACACACTGTTGGAGTGTGAATACCTGGCCCTGACCCTGAGCGTGTATTTGTAAACTAAAAATTAACGCGAATACCGTTAATTTGCATCCTAATACAATGGAACTGGTTTTCATTAAGTACAAAAGCTATTTACGCAAAAGTAATGTTTAAACACACAATACCTTCAATATTTCCGTTAATTGCTCCCAATGTTACATGGAAGGTGAAAACAAACGATAAAGTATTGTATTTAACTTTTGATGATGGTCCACACCCATCCATAACACCATTGGTATTAAATATACTAGATGAGTTTAACGCCAAGGCTACCTTTTTTTGTGTAGGCGAAAACGTTACCAAATACCCTGATATTTTTAATCAAATATTAAGTAAAGGACATGCCGTAGGCAACCATACTTATAACCATATTAAAGGGTGGCAAACTTCAGATACCGCATATATGGATAATATTAAAAAAGCTGGTGAAGTAATTCCATCAAATTTATTTCGTCCACCATATGGTCGTATTAAACCATCACAAATTAAATTGCTAAAAGATAATTATCGCATCATAATGTGGAGTATTCTAACACGTGATTACGATAAGAATTTAAATCCACATAAAACACTGTTAAAATTAAATAAATTAATTAAAGCTGGTGATGTGATTGTATACCATGATAGTGAAAAGGCAGAGCAAAACATGCTGATTATGCTTAAAGGTGTGTTACAACATTTTCATCAATTACATTATACATTTAAAGCTTTATGATTTTTTTTGCTGTTGGACTAATGACTTTATTTGTGTGCATCCAATTAATGAATTTAATTGTTGCCATTAGTGCCAGATTTGATCAGCCAAGCCAAGTAATACCTGATAATGAATTACCTGAAATAAGTGTATTGGTTGCTGCGCGTAATGAAGAAAAAAATATTGCAGCGTGTATTCAGCATTTAGTAGCGCTAAACTATCCTAAACATAAACTTCACATACTTATTGGCAATGATCAATCAAACGATAACACTGAAAAAATTATTAACGAATTCGTAAATCAATACCCTAATGTTACGCAAATACACATAACCAAAGAGCTAGGAAAGGCTAAGGGAAAGGCCAATGTTTTAGCACAACTAGCTCATGTTGCTAAAGGCGATTATTTTTTAATAACAGATGCCGATATACAAGTTTCTATTAATTGGGCTCGAACGTTAATCAGCTTTTTTAAACCCAATGTAGGTATTGTAAGTGGAACAACTTTAGTGAGTGGAAAAGGTTTTTTAGCTAACATGCAACATATAGATTGGCTATACTTTATGGGCTTATTATTAAGTTTTAACCGTATACGTATTCCAAGCACAGCAGTAGGAAATAACATGGCTATTACCAAAGAGGCATACCTAAGAACTGGTGGTTACGAAAACATTGATTTTAGTGTAACAGAAGATTATAAATTATTTGAACAAGTGCGTAAAAAGGGTTACCAAACCATAAACATGATAAACCCCGATAGCATTAATATTTCAGCACCTACACAAAATTTAGTAACACTGCTAAACCAACGTAAACGCTGGCTTACCGGAGCAAAGGAACTTCCATATTACTGGTGGATTATTTTTGCAATATATGGCTCATTTTGGATATCATTTATCGTTTGCTTATTTATAAATACACAATTTGCATTGGTGTTTTTAGCCATTAAATTATTCATACAATGCGTAACTATTTATTGGCAGCAAAAGCAACTTACTATTCAACCCAATTTAGTGCATTTATTATGTTACGAGGTATACACATTAGGGTTAACTTTACTTACAATATTTTACTTTATTATTCCTAAAAAATTAAATTGGAAAAACAGATATTACTAAACATGATTTTTACAGATACACATACACATTTATATAGCGAAGAATTTAATGACGACCGCGAAGCGATGGTTAAACGTGCAATTGAATCACGTGTTAAACGTTTGTTTTTACCCAATATAGACATCAAAAGCATACAGCCCATGTTGGATCTTGTTTGGAGATTCCCGGATAATTGTTTCCCCATGATGGGTTTACATCCTTGTAGTGTTGATGAGCATGTGGAAGCACATTTATTTCAAATACAAAAGTGGTTTAAGAAACGTAAGTTTTATGCAGTAGGCGAAATTGGTTTAGATTTTTACTGGAGTGTAGAATTTAAAGACCAACAAATAATGGCCTTTAAAAAACAAATACAGTGGGCCATACAAATGGACTTGCCTATCAATATACATTCGCGCAACAGTACCGATGAAGTGATTGCCATATTACAAGAAATGAAACATCCTGCTTTACGTGGAATTTTTCATTGTTTTAGTGGTAATGCGCATCAAGCAAAACAAGTAACTGAACTTGGCTTTTATTTAGGTATAGGCGGTGTGCTTACGTATAAAAAAAGTGAATTGCCTGATGCCATTGCTGATATTGACTTAAAACATTTAGTTTTAGAAACAGATGCGCCTTATTTAAGCCCGATGCCATTCCGCGGGAAACGTAACGAAAGTGCATACATAGTGAACATTGCCGAAAAAATAGCCGAGTTGAAAAGCACAACAGTAGAAAAAGTGGCAAACATTACTACTGAAAATTCGGTTAAGATTTATGGAATATAATTTTATTACGGAATATCATTCTTCTGTTTGCATTAAATAATATTTTTTAGCCACAATAAACAACAAAGATTTGCTAATAATTTGATGTAATTTGTAGCTTAAAAAGAGTTAATAGTAATCCTTTGAAGCACTTCTTAAATAGTATATCTTTGTACACTTCAACCAAAAATAAAAGTACATGTTTAAACGCCTACGCGTAAATAGTAAGCTTGCCTTTTATCAGTTTTTAAAAAACAGAAACCGCTATATCAACGACAAAAATTTTTTGATTGTTGCCAGTTTATTAGTAGGTGTTTCCGCGGGCATAGCTGCCGTGGTTTTAAAAACATTGGTGCATGCGATTCAGCAATTTTGTGAAAGCGGTTTTGATGTAAAATTTGAAAACTACTTATACCTCATTTTTCCGCTAGTGGGTATCGTTTTATCTGCCGTTTATATCAGGTTATTTCATTTTGAAAAAGTTTTCGATAAAGGCTTAAGTAGCATCATTTTTGCCATCAACAAAAAAGGCTCAAATGTTGAAAGGCATAAAACCTTTTCTCATATAATTACCAGTGCCGTTACTGTTGGATTTGGAGGTTCGGTGGGACTAGAAGCCCCCATTGCTGTTACCGGAAGTGCTATTGGTGCCAATGCAGGTAAAGACTTACTGGTAACAAAATCTGAACGTACTTTATTGTTAGCAGCGGGTGCAGCAGCAGGTATTGCAGCTGTATTTAATAGTCCAATTGCTGGGGTAATTTTTGCTTTCGAGGTCTTGTTAACAGAGGTTAGTATTCCTGCTTTTATTCCTTTGTTAATGGCTTCTGCCTCGGGAGCTGTTGTGGCAAAGTTCTTTCACAGCGAACCTCTATTTAATTTAGTTACAGATGGTTGGCGTATACATAGTATACCTTACTATACTTTACTTGCAATGATTTGCGGATTATTGTCGGTTTATATGATGCGTATGACCATAAGAACCGAAAGTGCTTTTAAACGCATCAAGGCTTTATTTCCTAAAGCCATCTTAGGCGGAATTTTATTAGGCTTACTCATATTTATTTTTCCACCACTTTATGGCGAAGGTTATGGATTAATAAATAAATTAATGAATGCCGACCAAGGTAACTTATTCGATAGAAGTTTATTTTATGTATACCGCGATAACGTATGGGTGGTAATAGGATTTTCAACAGCTATATTATTGATTAAAGTATTTGCAAGTGCCATTACAGTTGGTTCGGGAGGTAATGGCGGAATATTTGGTCCATCACTTTTTGTAGGCGCATTGTTGGGTTTTATATTTGTTAAAACATTAGGTGCATTAGGCATAGTTGATTTACGCATGCAAAACTTTGTGGCTGCTGGTATGGCTGGTTTAGTAAGTGGTGTTCTACACGCACCTTTAACAGCCATATTTCTTATTGCCGAAATTACAGGTGGCTACGCCCTAATTGTACCATTGATGTTGGTTTCATCTGGCTCTTATTTTATTACCCGTTATTTCGAAAAATATTCTATTTATACAAAAAACTTAATTGAGCGCGGATTTATTACGTTTGATAAAGACAAAGATTTATTAAGCAGGGTTGATATCCGTAGCATTATTCAAACCGATTTCACAACGCTATCGCCTAATCAAACCCTTGGCGAATTAGTAGGAATCATCTCCACATCTAAACGAAATATTTTTGTAGTGCTTGATGGGCAAAACCACTTACTAGGTATAATAACACTTGATGATATAAGGGAGATTATGTTTAACCAAACAGAATACAACCGCATTAAAGTAAAAAAATTAATGAGCATACCACGTTATACTGTATTGCCAAATGCTGATGTAAACGAACTAATTGAAAAGTTTGACGAATACAATATTTGGAAAATACCAGTGGTTGATGAAGATCGCACTTACCTTGGATTTGTTTCAAAAACCGCTGTTTTAGATCAATACCGTGAAAAACTAATAACCGAAGAAGTATTGTAGTTACGCTCATTCACATTCAACCACTTTGTGGTTGTGGACATGGTCGTTTGACGATACCCCAAATTGCATTTAGGGCTATTCACATTTAACCCAATTCGGAGTTGTTTGTCGATTTCAAAAAATTTAATCATGTGTGAACTTAAACAAGTCTGTAAGACTTGAATTTGAATAGCAATTCACATTTAACCCAATTCGGGATTGTTTGTCGAATTCAAAAAATTTAATCATGTGTGAATTTAAACAAGTCTGTAAGACTTGAATTTGAATAGAAATTCACATTTAACTCCATTCGGGATTGTTTGTCGAATTCAAAAGATTTAATCGTGTGTGAACTTAAACAAGTCTGTAAGACTTGAATTTGAATAACGATTCACATTTAACCCCGTTCGGGGTTATGTGTCGATTTCAAAAAATTTATCATGTGTGAATTTAAACAAGTCTATAAGACTTGAATTTGAATAACGAATCACATTAAACCCAATTCGGAGTTGTTTGTCGAATTCAAAGAATTTAATCAT
>CANHBJ010000043.1 GCA_947459075.1 Bacteroidota bacterium | reverse complement strand
TACACTCTTTCTATGGTTGGGCGCCATGTGGATGTTTTGAGGTGCAAGATTAAATCCTGAATTCGTTTATTAGGCACAACTTCTAGTAAGGTCAAGATCTCATCTCTTCCATCCGCTGCCACATATGAAGCTAATTCCATTTTATTTTTTTCATCCATACCAAGAAGTTATAAATTATTATTGTGAAAGCATTATTATATTTTAAAATATGACATAAATAGTTTTGTTATTTCTTACAAATCATTTTCGAAATACATTTCTAAATAATTCAGGTTAACATAATACTTAAATAATGAATTATTGCAAAAGTTAGCCAATGCTTCTTTAGTTAAAAGATGAGTTTTTGGACGCTCCGTTTTTGAAAAATAGACGAAATAGCCACCTTGGTCTGGCCTTGGATGCAAATGGTAATAGTTATAATCCATTAGACTTTTCAGTTGAACTTCGCTAATTTCTGTAAACTCTTTTATTACAGCCAAACTTAATTCCTTTTTTTGCTTTTCATCAATGGTGCTAGGCGCATCAATCATGATATCGCGGCCGCTGTTATTTTTAGGGAAGGCGATAAAATCTCTGATAGAATCTGCTCCACCAAATAATGAACATAACCTATCGAAACCAAATGCAATACCTGCATGTGGTGGCGCTCCGTATTGGAAGGCATCCATCAAAAATCCAAACTGATGTTGTGCTTCCTCTGCTGTAAAGCCAAGCACTTCAAACATACGTGCTTGTAAATCTTTGTTAAAAATACGCACACTACCGCCACCAACTTCAACCCCATTAATTACCATATCGTATGCGTTTGCACGCACTTGGCCTAAGGTTTCAAAATTATTTAATAAGTGAATGTCCTCTGGTTTTGGTGAGGTGAATGGATGATGCATCGCAAAATAACGGTTTTCGTCTTCGTTAAACTCTAATAAAGGAAAATCAACCACCCATAAACATGAGAAGGTATTTTTATCGCGTAAACCTAAACGCGTACCCATTTCTAAGCGTAATTCGTTTAATGCCTTACGGGTTTTATCGGCTTGTCCGGCCAACAACAAAATTAAGTCGCCTGGCTGTGCATTAAATTGTTCAGCCCATAATTTTAAAGCAGCTTCATCATAAAATTTATCCACCGATGATTTAATAGTACCATCTGCATTTACACGTGCATAAACTAAGCCTGTTGCGCCAATTTGCGGGCGTTTTACAAAATCTGTTAATTCATCCAATTGTTTGCGTGTATACTCAGCACATCCTTTTGCACAGATACCAACAACCAATTCGGCATTGTCAAATACCGGGAAATTCTTGCCTTTTACCACATCATTCAACTCTACAAATCTCATTTCAAAGCGTGTATCAGGCTTATCGCTACCGTAGTATTTCATGGCATCAGCGTATGTCATGCGTGGCAACGATTCGATATCAATTCCCTTAACGTTTTTAAACAGGTGTTTTACCAAGCCTTCAAACATATTTAAAATGTCTTCCTGCTCCACAAAACTCATTTCACAATCTATTTGTGTAAACTCTGGTTGTCGGTCGGCACGCAAATCTTCATCTCTAAAACACTTTACAATTTGATAGTAACGATCAAAACCACTTACCATTAACAATTGCTTAAATGTTTGTGGCGATTGTGGCAAGGCGTAAAACTCACCAGGATTCATGCGGCTCGGTACCACAAAATCTCGTGCACCTTCAGGTGTTGATTTAATTAATACTGGCGTTTCAACTTCAATAAAGTCTTGTAAATCTAAGAAATTACGTGTTTGTTGGGCTACTTTATGTCGCAACTGTAAGTTTGCTCTCACACTGGCTCTACGTAAATCTAAGTAGCGGTATTTCATTCTAATATCATCACCACCATCGGTATTTTCTTCGATAGTAAAAGGTGGCGTAATTGCTTCGTTTAATACTTCAAAATTTGTAACGTTTATTTCAATGTCTCCGGTTGGCATGTTGGCGTTTTTACTTTCACGCTCTTTAACTATTCCAGTAACTTTCAATACAAACTCTCTTCCTAATTTACGCGCACGTGAACATAAATCAGCATTGTTATCCATGTTAAAGGCCAACTGGGTTATGCCATACCTATCGCGCAAATCAACAAAAGTCATCCCTCCTAAATCGCGGCTTTTTTGTACCCAGCCAGTTAGTGTTACAGTTTGATTGTTGTTGCTTAATCTTAGTTCTCCGCAAGTATGTGTACGTAGCATATTGTATCCTTATTAACCTTATATAGGGTGCGAAAATAATAAAAAGGAAGCCTACAATAGCATTTAATTTTGGGTAATTATGTATGTTGCCACCTCAATTATGGCAGCGTTATTTTCGGACGAGTATTTTATGCAATTAGCTTTAAAAGAGGCCCAAAAAGCCTATGATTTGGGCGAGGTTCCAGTAGGGGCTATTGTAGTAAGCAACAACAAAATAATTGGTAAAGGGCATAATTTAACCGAGCAACTAAATGATGTGACTGCACATGCCGAAATGCAGGCTATTACAGCAGCGGCTAATTATTTAGGTGCAAAATATTTGGTTGATTGTACATTGTACGTTACCCTTGAACCATGTGTAATGTGTGGTGGTGCTTTATATTGGAGCCAAATAAGTAAGGTTGTTTTTGGTGCAGAAGACGAAAAACGTGGTTGCAGTAAATTGGGTAATATATATCACCCCAAAACTGAACTTGTCTCTGGGATTTTAGCATCAGAGTGCGCTGAGTTGATGAAAACATTTTTTAAACAAATGCGTTAGTTATTTTGTTGCCAGGCAATTATCTTATTAGATAAAAAATATTACAGCTTGTGACAATCTAAATAATTTGTTAGCTGTTTAATTACAAATAGCGTTATTTTCGCTACTCAAATTTTAACAACTTAATTATAAAATCATATGGCATTCGAATTACCAAAATTACCATACGAGTACACAGCTCTTGAGCCGCACATCGATGCGCGTACCATGGAAATCCACCACTCTAAACACCACAATGCTTACGTAACAAATTTAAATGCAGCAATTGCAGGTACCGATGCGGAGAATCTTTCAATTGAAGACATTTGCAAAAACATCAGCAAATATCCAATGGCCGTTCGTAACAATGGTGGCGGACATTTTAACCATTCGTTGTTCTGGTCAATTCTAGGAAACAACGGATCAAAACCTTCTGCTAAGTTACAAGCTGCAATTGAAGCAGATTTAGGTGGAATGGAAAAATTGAAAGAAGACTTTAACAAAGCTGCAACAACTCGTTTTGGAAGTGGATGGGCTTGGTTATGTGTTGAAGGTGGTAAACTTAAAATTTGTTCAACTCCTAATCAAGATAATCCATTAATGGATGTAGTTACAGATTGTAATGGTGCACCAATTATGGGTTTAGATGTTTGGGAACATGCTTACTATTTACATTACCAAAATCGTAGACCAGATTATTGTTCAGCATTTTGGAGCATCATTAATTGGGATGAAGTAAGTCGCAGATTCGAAGCAGCTCTTTAAACACCTTCAACCATGTGCGCAAAGCATAACTTTGTGCACACAATTATTTTAATATGCAAAATGTAATTAACATTCGTGAAATTGAGCTAATACCATCGGCCGAAGGTTTAAAAATATTCGACTATGATGTATTAACTCGTGAAGAAGACAAACGAGTTAGGCGCGTTGCTTTGGATAAAGCAGCTACCCTTTCAAAAGTTTCAGGCCGTAAAGCAAATATTGTGTTAAAAACACCTGCAGGGTACAAACGTATTCAAACATTGGTTCAAGGAGTAGATGCAACTACTGCTTGGATTGATAATGGAATTGTTATACCATTAATTGCTATTTACGCGGTTGACATTGTATGATTTTTTTCTTTTAAAAAGATTTACATAGTGGCTAATGAACTTGCTTGTATTCTTTATCAATAGTTAAATTAATATAGTTACTAAAAAGATAATAGCGTTTTACGCTAGGATTTAAGGGGTAAAAAAAAGCCAAACATGATTACATGTTTGGCTTTTTTTAAAATGTAGGTTTAATTATACTACTCCACCGTTACAGATTTGGCCAAGTTTCTTGGTTGATCTACATTACATCCACGCATTACTGCAATGTGGTACGACAATAATTGAAGTGGTACACTTGCAATTAAAGGTAACATAGCCTCTTCGCAATGAGGTATATAAATTACATGGTCTGCATGTTGTCTAATGTGCTCGTCACCTTCTGTAGCTATAGCAATTACCCGTCCTTTACGCGCTCTAACTTCTTGAATATTACTGATTACTTTTTCATAATTACTATGCTGTGTGGCTATAATAACAACTGGCATTTCTTCATCAATAAGTGCTATCGGTCCATGCTTCATTTCTGCTGCTGGATAACCTTCAGCATGTATGTAGCTAATTTCCTTTAGTTTTAATGCACCTTCTAAAGCTATAGGGAAACCATATCCACGACCTAAGTATAATGCATTAGTTGAATGCTGAAACACAGCAGCAATTTTTTTAATGCTATCATTTAGTTTTAAGGCAGTTTCTACTTTAGCAGGAATTGTTTCAAGCTCAATTAGCAACTCTCTTAATCGTTGCGTGCTTATTGAGCCACGTTTTTGAGCAATAGATAGCGACATTAATATAAGTGCTGTTACCTGAGCAGTAAATGCCTTGGTAGACGCAACACCTATTTCTGGTCCTGCGTGCGTGTAAGCTCCTGCATCAGTGATGCGAGGAATAGATGAACCTACCACGTTACATACCCCAAATATGGTTGCTCCTTTACTTTTTGCAAGTTCAAGAGCAGCTAATGTATCAGCAGTTTCACCGCTTTGAGATATAGCTATTACAAAATCTGTTTCGTCTAATACTGGATTACGGTATCTGAATTCAGATGCGTATTCAACCTCAACAGGAATTCGTGCAAAATCTTCGAATAAATATTCTCCAACTAACCCTGCATGCCAACTTGTTCCACAACCAACTATAATAATTCGCTTGATGTTTTTTAACTTGTCTTCGAACTTATCAACCCCAGCCATAGTTATGGTACCAGCATTAATGTGTGTTCTACCTCGGAATGAATCTAAAATAGAACGTGGCTGCTCGTAAATTTCTTTAAGCATAAAATGCTCGAAACCGCCTTTTTCTATACTCTCTAAATTAATTTCAAGTTCCTGTATGTATGGCGTTTTAATGGTATTGTCAATAGTTTTAACTGTTAGGTTATTATTGTCAATAATCACTAATTCTCCATCGTTAAGATAAACTACGTTGCGGGTATATTCAACAATGGGTGTTGCATCGCTTGCTATAAAATGCTCGTTTTCTCCTATGCCAACTACCATTGGGCTGCCTTTACGCGCACCAATTAAGTAATTGGGGTTAGATTTAGATAATATAACAATTGCATAAGCACCAACCACTTGTGTTAAAGACATACGCACAGCTTCTTCAAAGCTGACATTATTTTTTTGATGTACTTCCTCAATTAAATGAATCAATACTTCGGTATCGGTTTCACTTTTAAAAGTATGTCCGCGTTCCATCAACGCTATTTTAAGCGAATGATAGTTTTCAATAATTCCGTTATGTATAATTGCAAATTCACCACTTTGAGATAAGTGAGGATGTGCATTTACATCGTTAGGTGCTCCATGAGTGGCCCATCTGGTATGGCCCATGCCAGTATTTGCATGAAGGTCTTTTCCTTCACTTTCATTTTCAAGGTCAGCTACCTTACCACTTTTTTTATAAATATTTAATGCTTTTTCAGGTGTTAAAAGGGCAACGCCAGCGCTATCATACCCACGGTATTCCAAGCGTTTTAAACCTTTAATAATAATTGGGTAGGCCTCGCGGTGGCCTATATAAGCTACTATTCCACACATATTAACTCAAATTTACTACAAACTTTCGGTTTTCAAAGGTATACTTTCTGTATCTGCTTGTTTTCCCAATGCCTTTAGCAGGTTTTGAGTTTCGGTTAGCAGTTTTTCAAATTCATCAAACGAGAGTGCTTGTTCGCTATCGCTTAATGCTTTTTCAGGATGAGGATGCACTTCCACTAAAATACCATCAGCGCCAATTGCAGCGGCAGCTAAACTAGCTGGTTTAACTCTTAAAGCATTTCCTGTACCATGGCTAGGGTCAACAATTATTGGTAAATGACTCAATTCTTTTATTAGCGGAACTATACCAAGGTCTAATATATTTCTGCTGCTTGGGTCAAAACTTCGTATACCCCTTTCACATAAAATAACCTGCTCATTTCCTCCGCTCAAAATATATTCGGCAGCTAGCAACCATTCAACTGTTTTACCTTGAAAACCTCTTTTAAGTAATATGGGTTTATTTATTTTACCCAACTGATCTAGCAGATAGAAGTTATGCATATTTCTGCTTCCAACTTGTAACACATCGGCATACTCCATCACCTCATCAAGCAAGCTATAGTCTAGTATTTCGGTAACAACACTCATGTTGTATTGGTCGGCTGCTTTACGTAATAGCTGAAGTCCAGTTTTTCCAAGACCTCTAAAACTATATGGAGAGGTTCGTGGTTTGTAGGCACCACCACGTAAAAATTTAACACCTAATTTACTCAAAAATTCTGCAGTAGAAAATATCTGGTCTTCGTTTTCAACAGAACATGGTCCAGCCATGATGTTAAAAATACCATCACCTATACTATTACCTCCAATGTTAAAGCTGGTTGATTCTTTCCAGATTTTAGAAGCAAGTTTATAAGGAGTATCTATTTGATGTATACTTTCTATACAAGCAAAATCAGGTAAATGATCTTTGTTAGCATGTTTCGTAATAACCACAATATGTTGTTGTGGAACTATATGATGTGCAATATGATGCTCGGTTAAATAATTAACCAAAGCCAACTTATCAGTTTCTACACTATTTTTTTTTAATACAATAATCACGTTACTACTTTATAACAGTGTAAGTAAGTATAAGTTTCACTTTTTGTTGTCCAGGAATACTTCTGTCTGTATCTAATATAGCCCTATTTGCTGCTATATTAAAATCCTCAGGTACAAACAAGTTTAATCCGTAGTTAATATCTACTTTATTTTTGTTGTACGCATTCAGTAAATTTTGCACATGTCGGTTGATATTAAATGTATATGTTCCTTTAGAGGCATCATATGTTCCGCCATAATAGGTCGCAGATTCGCTGAAGTCGGCTATATTTTTTCTTCTGCCAAACTCATCTGCATCCCATAAGTTTAATCTGGCAGGTACTGAATAGTTTTGGGTATCTTTAACTGTAAAAGTTATGCGAGCACTATTTACAGCTATGGGTTTATCGCTAGCTATTTTAGATAGACTAGGAATTAAAATTCTTGTTTTAATACCAGCAGCAGGTTTAACATAACAAGTATTTTGATGTGTTCCGTTATTTGCAGCTTGCAATGTGGCAGGTAAATTACTGTGCTTGTATTGGTTCGTTTTAACTTCTGCAGTACCTGAAATAGGAAATACGTATTTAACCTGAGATGTATCATTTCTACAATATACCACCAATGCCGTTTGCGGATTATCAGTCCTCATGTTAAAATATGCGATAGCGCCATCTCCTGGAGCCATTGCTGTTTGTTCAGCAGAAATCATTAATCCCTTAAAAGTAGATTTGAAATTACTGGCTGAAGTAAATGAATCAACAGGTGTAGATTTCAATTTATTGATAAAAGCTGGATCAGTTAATTTTATGCGCAGTTGTGGTGCAAAGCTTAGTCGTTTACCAGCAACAAACTCAATAACACTATCTGTTAAATTAAACTTACCACTGTATGACCCAAGTTCGGTGGGTGATACTTGGTAATTTCTATTGGAATAAAAATATTCAGATAGGGAAGTAGGTAAATCTTCATTTACTTCATAAACCTTAATATTTTGAGCGGTATTATTTCCATATATGGCAGATGGACCAGCGTAGCGAATTTGTAGTACAACAGAATCGATGGTTTGACTACCAAAAGTAAAACCTGCAACAGGATATAAGAATTGAGTTACAATGTTAGCCTTAGTAATCCCCAATATAGGGTCGTTTATTTGACCAAGCATGTAGTAAGTAAGAAATCGAGTGTCAACGCTATCTGCAAGACTGCTATATGTTATCACCTCGAATGTATCTGTAACTTGCACGTCAAAACCACTTCGGTTACCAATTACGTCAGAGCCAACTTCGTTATTTTCTTTTTTGCATGAAAAATTTATAAGAACAACTGCCGATAACAGTAAGTATGCAAAATGTTTAGTTCTGTCTCTCCAATAAATTATCATACAATTTAATATAGTCTTCTACGTATCCTTCTTGTTCGTTGTGATCCAGAACTACTTTACCTTTTTGCTTTTTAATAAAACTAGCAACTTCAGGATCTATTTCACTGCTACATTTTATAACAGCATCAGCATATGTAATAGCCGATTTGTATAGGCCTGTACAAGATGAATCCAAAGATGACATTTGCTTGTTATCGATGGTGTTTAGACTAGCTTTACGGGCAAAATCTTTACCTAAACTGCACTCAAATTGATTTTCAAATACACTGAAAACCACTTTTGCATTTTTAAAAACGGGCTCGTCTTTATAAATAGTTTTTAAGTACAATGGTATTAAACCTGTCATCCATCCTTGGCAATGAATAATATCTGGTTGCCAACCTAATTTTTTCACTGTTTCTAAAGCACCCTTACAAAAGAAAATGGTACGTTCATCATTGTCGCCAAAAAAATCATTGTTTTCGTCTGTGTAAACGAATTTACGATGAAAATAGTCTTCGTTGTCTAAAAAATAAACCTGCATTTTGGCTTCTGGTAAAGAAGCTACTTTTATGGTTAGTGGATTATCATTGTCGTCTATCGTAATGTTAATACCTGATAGCCTTACAACTTCGTGTAACCTGTTTCTACGTTCGTTGATACAACCATATCTGGGCATTAATACCCTGATTTCGTTGTCTTTCTCCTGAATGGCCTGAGGTAATCGTCTGGCTAACTCCGCAACTGTACTCACTTTTAAATAGGGGCTCATTTCAGATGAAATGAACAAAATTTTCTTCTTTGCCATGATGGATGTGCTTAAAAAAGTCTACAAAAATATATAAAATATATAGAAAATTACTAATATACCGCCCAGTTTATTTTGTATTATTCTGTAAACCACACATAATTAGCGATCTACATGTTTGTATTTAAATCCATTAAGCTGTTACAAGATCATTTATCAGAGAATCGCCCTAAATTTGGTAAGGTTGGTTTTGTTCCAACCATGGGTGCACTTCATCAAGGACACTTAGATTTAATATCAGCTTCAAAAGCAAAAGGTTGTTATACTGTTTGTACCATTTATGTTAATCCTACTCAATTTAATAATACCGAAGATTTTGAAAAATACCCAAGTACCATCGAATTGGATATTGTAAAACTTACACAAAATAAGTGTGATGTACTTTTTTTGCCCTCTAGTACTGAAATGTATGGTAATCATGTAGTTGCAGATAAATATAATTTTGGTGCTATTACCAATAGTTTTGAGGGTGCACTAAGACTAGGGCATTTTGATGGCGTGATTACGATTGTAAGTAAATTATTTGATGCCGTAAAGCCCGATGAAGTATTTTTTGGACAAAAAGACTTGCAACAATGTATGGTGGTAAAACACTTAATTGGCAATCGTTTTTATAACATTAAAATGAACATTGTGCCTACCAAACGCGAATCTAGTGGATTGGCGATGAGCTCAAGAAATGTAAGGCTTAAGGATGATGAAAGAGCGTTAGCAATTCGATTATATGAAGCCCTAGTATTTGTGAAGCATCAAGTATTGATGGGTGTTGTAGCAAGTGAAGCAATAAGTATTGCCAAAGCACAATGGTTAAATCACCCCAAGTTAACATTAGAATACCTTGCTTTAGTAGATACAAACACCATGGAGCAACACGAAATAGCTGGGCCCGAATTACATTATGCAGTAATTATTGCTTGCTGGTGTTCAAATGTGAGGCTTATCGACAATATGCTGTTGACTGATTAATAAAAAAAAACATTTACTTTGATCCAATGCGTAAGCAAGATGAATTTTTAGAACTATCAGAAAAGTTTGCGTTTGATCGCGAACACCGCAGCCGTATGCATGTTAATGTGCACAAATACGAAGCTGCTTTTGTTAGCGCTAAAAAACAGTTTGCCAATTTAGAGTTAGCACGTGAACGTGCTGCATACTTTAAATGGAAAGTAATTGAAAATCTTGATAAATATCTAATTGAATTTGAATCTAACGTAATACGAAAAGGGGGTAAAGTACTTTGGGCCGATGATGCTAAAGGTGCTTTAACAGAAATTACAACCATCATTAATAAGCACAATGCTAAACTAGTGGTTAAAGGCAAAAGCATGATAACCGAAGAAATTGGGTTAAATGCGCATTTGCGTGCAAATGGAGTTGAGGTTTCTGAAACTGATTTAGGTGAATATATTGTTGATGCAGCTAACGAGCAACCTTATCATATGGTTACTCCTGCAATGCACAAAACAAAGTTAGAGATAACGCAACTACTTAATACCAAAATAGGGACATCAATAGAAGCCGACCCTGAAGATATTGCAGCTGATGTTGCAGCCGAGGTGCGCAATAAGTTTTTAAAAGCTACGATAGGCATTACCGGAGCAAATTTCTTAATTGCCGATTCGGGTATGGTTGGTGTTACCGAAAATGAAGGTAATGCACGTTTGTGTTTATCCATGCCGCAAGTACATATTGTGGTTGCAGGTATCGAAAAAGTGATTCCATCTATAAATGATGCCGAATTGTTTTTTAGTTTATTAGGTACCTATGGCACTGGACAAAAAATAACAACTTACAATTCGTTGGTTGGTCCAAGGGTTGCAGATGATATGGATGGCCCAAAAGAATTTTATGTTGTTTTAGTTGATAATGGCAGAAGTAATATTTTAGCTCAACACGAGCAACGACAAGCTTTGGGTTGCATTCGTTGTGGTGCTTGTTTAAATGTTTGCCCAGTGTTTCAAAATATTGGTGGACACGCTTATGGTAGCACCAACTCAGGTCCAATTGGTTCTGTTTGGGCACAACACCAGAGCGGTGTAGAAGAGTTTAAACACCTAAGTTTTGCAAGTCCTATTTGTGGTAAATGCACGGATGTGTGCCCAGTTAAAATTGATATTCATAACCACTTGTTGCGAAATAGAAAAGACAGTGTGCAACAAGGTGAGGTAAAAAATAGCGAAAAGCTGATGTGGTACAGTTGGAAAAAAATAATGCTAAGCCGCAAGAACATGAATAAAGGTGTTTCTATTAAAGGATTCATGTTAAAATCATTTTTTAAAACAGCTTGGGGCGAAAGAAGACAATTTCCTGTGCTTGCCGATAAATCATTTAACCAACTTTGGCGCGAGCGGTTTGGGCAATAAAAAAGCGAGACTAAATTTAATTAGCCTCGCTTTTTTTTATGATTCGCTCTGTTTTTTTTGTTTATTGAGCTTATAAATTTCATAGGTGACATAGCCAATAATACCAAAAAGTATAATGTAAATATATGGTTTATCTTTGTTTTCCGACAAGAGGTATAATACAATACACAATCCTATAAAGATTATTTTAAGTAATATTTTATGATTGTCAATTAACTTTTTAGATTTTGGTAAGGTGGTCAGTATTATTAATAATAATGCTGTACCAATTGCTAATAACTCGTTCATTTCATTTAATTTTTAAAACTTGGTTGCCTGCCCCACAAAACTTATCAACGTTAGATGCAGTAGTGCAAAGATCACAGTAGCATACTATAGATCCAAGTATTCCGGAAGTTCCAATTCCGCCAATAAAAGCAGAAGTAAAATAAGCAGAATAAACAGGTTTTCTACATACAGTTGCACGGTTTCGTAAACCCTTAGGTACAAATAAATCAGCTATTTTATTTGTTTTTATAATTTTTAGTTTCTCAAACTCAGATTTAGTGCAGCCAATAATAAGTGCAAATGATAAGCAGATTAAACTTACGTTTTGAATTGTTTTGAATTGTTTTGAATTGTTTTGAATTGTTCATATAATATTGTTTTATTCAATCGAATTTAATTACAGAAAACTCTGTTACCAAAATTTAATCGTATATAGTCGTTTAAATTTGATTATTTTCATGGGTTACTTTTTCTTTAATGTATTTGAATTTAGTAAGCCTCATGTTTAAAATACACTCAACTCGTTTTCTATGATTAACCATTTTTTAATCGTTATTCAAATCAATTTAGGAATTTAATCTAACCCATAAAAAATCCCCAAACCGAATTATCAGTTTGGGGATTTTATTTATGAATTTAATAAATTAGAAATCTCTACGTCTGCCGCTACCTTCGGTACGTCTGCGTGCGCCACTAAAGCCGCTATCGCCACCACGTGAGCCTTCGCTACGTCTTCTGTCGCCACCACCTGAGTATCCACCACGTGAACCGCCATCTCTGTCGCCACCGTAACTTCTGCCACCTCTGTCACTGCCTCTATCTCCTCCGTATCCACCACGTGAACCTCTATCACCACCGCCATAGCTTCTACCGCCTCTATCACCACCGTAACCACCACGTGAACCTCTATCACCACCACTGCGAGTACGTCCACCAGCGCTTTCGTTTCCGCTCACTTCTACACGTACTTGGCGTCCTTTATATTCGCTGCCATGTAAAGTAGTCATTACTTTTTCTACTTGTTCAGCATCAACGTTAATAAAAGAATAAACCCCTTTTACATCAACACGATAAATGTTTGCGTTAGGTATTTCAGTAACGTTTGAAACAAAATCTTTTAATGAACCCACATTTAATCCATCTTTTTGGCCAATGCTTACAAATAAGCGTGTACCGCGAGATGCACCGTAAGTTTCGTTAGATCCACCTTCTGTTCTTGATCCAGCAGCACCACGTTCAGCCACATTTAAGTCAGGGCCATTCATGTATTCTGCACTAAATCTGCGAAGTTCTAACGAAAGCATTTTTTTCATTAACTCTGCTTTATCCAATTCTAAAATTGGCTTCAAGTGTTTTTCAACTACATCATCAAAAAACGATTCTTCAATTTCTGTTGAGTTGATGGTATCGATAAACGCCAACAATTTTTTATCGCGAACTTCCATTGCTGATGGAATCATAACGCGGTTAAATTTAATGTTGGTTAGCTTTTCAATTTCACGTAAACGATAAAATTCTCTTACGTTTAATAATGCTATAGATGTACCTAATTTACCTGCACGAGCTGTACGACCACTGCGATGCGTATAGTTTTCGATATCATCAGGTAAATGATAATGAATTACGTGAGTTAAATCACTCACATCAATACCACGAGCAGCCACGTCTGTTGCTAATAAAATTTTAATTGCTTTATGACGGAAGCGACTCATTACTTTTTCGCGTTGACCTTGACTCAAATCACCGTGTAAGCAATCTGCGTTGTAGCCATCACGAATTAACTTATCGCTTATATCTTGTGTTTCGTGTTTGGTGGTACAGAATATAATTCCGTAAAAACTTTCGTTGTTAAAATCTAAGATGCGTTTAAATGCAGCATATTTATCTTTGGCGTGCACAACTGCATACTCATGAGAAATGTTTGCGTTGCTTGAGTTCGCTTTACCTACACTAATCTCTACAGGGTTTTTCATGTATTGATTAGCAATGCTACGAATTTCTTTAGGCATGGTAGCGCTAAATAAGCAAACACGTTTTTCATCAGGAGTAACAGAAAGGATGCCTTCAATATCTTCTCTAAAACCCATGTTTAGCATTTCATCGGCTTCATCAAGCACAACGTAGCTAATAGTTTTGATATTAACAGCCCTGCGGCTCATTAAATCAATTAGTCGTCCAGGGGTGGCTACAATAATTTGTGCTCCTCTGCGTAAATCTTCAATCTGGCCGTTGATGCTGGCTCCACCGTATACTGATACGATACGAACACCTTGCATGTGCTTGCTGTAAGTGGTTAAATCGCGACTAATTTGCATGCAAAGTTCGCGAGTTGGGCAAATAATTAAAGCCTGTGTTTGTTTGGCGTTAAAATCTACTAGTTGCAATAAAGGTAAGCCGAATGCGGCTGTTTTACCGGTACCGGTTTGAGCTAATCCTAAAATGTCTCTTTCGTTTTCTAAAAAAACAGGAATGGACTTTTCCTGAATGGGGGTAGGATTTTCAAAACCCAGCTCCGAGATGGCGCTTAAAACGGACGCGTTTAAGCCCAGGTCGTTAAATGTTGTCAAAGTACGATATTTTGTTAAATGAGGCGCAAAGATAGGCAAATAATTGACAGTTAGCTATATTTTACTAAAACAATTAAATGTCATGTTTTAGTTGATGTATAATAAAACCTCTAAAAACTTTACATTTGTAGTCTTATTATGAATATAAAAGAACTATTAAATAAACGCATTTTAATTTTAGATGGTGCTATGGGTACCATGATTCAACGTTATAAATTAGACGAAAAAGATTTTAGAGATGAGTCTTTAGCTAATCATACCAAACCATTAAAAGGTAACAATGATTTGCTTTCATTTACACGCCCTGATGTTATTAAAGCTATACATGCACAATATTTTGATGCAGGTGCTGATATTGTAGAAACCAATACGTTTAGTGGAACTACCATTGCGCAAGCTGATTACGAGTTAGGTGCTGATGTAGTTTGGAAAATAAATTATGAATCGGCTAAAATAGCCAAAGAAGTTGCTGATGAGTACACGGCAAAAAACCCGGATAAGCCACGCTTTGTAGCAGGTGCTATGGGTCCTACCAACCGCACTGCATCATTAAGTCCTGATGTAAACGACCCAGGTTACCGAGGTGTTACTTTTGACGAGCTGGTTGTAGCATACAAAGAACAAGTTAAAGGTTTAGTAGCAGGTGGAGTTGATATTATTTTGGTTGAAACCATATTTGATACCCTAAATGCAAAAGCCGCATTGTATGCTATTGATGAGTACATGGAAGAAACAGGGAAAAGTTATCCGGTAATGGTTAGTGGCACAATTACCGATGCATCGGGACGTACTTTAAGTGGTCAAACTACTGAGGCGTTTTTAATCTCCATGCAACATGCACCATTATTAAGTGTAGGTTTAAATTGTGCTTTGGGTGCAAGTGCACTTCGTCCTTATTTGCAAGTGCTTTCAAACAATGCTCCATTTTATGTAAGTGCATATCCTAATGCTGGTTTACCAAACGAAATGGGTCAGTATGATGAAAGTCCGGCTGCAATGGCCAAACAAGTAGAAGAGTTTTGCAAAGAAGGTTTAGTTAATATTTTGGGTGGATGTTGTGGAACAACACCTGACCATATAAAGGCTATTGCTGACATGGCTGCGAAATATGCACCGCGCAAAATTGGTGCAACAAGTAATTAAGTTTAACCTAAGACACATTGCATAGTACAATGTAGCGTAATAAATATTTAGATATGGATGTGCAGTTAATTATTGTTGCTGTAATTTTATTGGCAGCTGCATGGTATTTAGGACGAACACTTTTTAGAAGTTCAAAGGGACATAGCTGTGAAAGCGGTAAGTGCAGTCATCATCCAACCATAGCTAAAAAATAATTCTGTGTAAACTGTTTTCAAAAAATATATATTGCTCTAAATAATTTTATTGTGAGCAATCCATTATTTAGAAGAAAAACCATAGCACAAATTGCAAGCGAAGCAGAGGCTAACCAAAATAGCGAGCACAAACTCAGAAAAACTTTAAGTCTTCGCGATTTAACCTCATTAGGTATAGCTGCCATTATTGGCGCAGGTATATTTAGCACCATTGGTAATGCAAGTGCAAGTGGTGGTCCTGCTGTAATTTTATTATTTGTATTTATTGCTATTGCTTGTTCGTTTTCTGCATTAAGTTATGCCGAGTTTGCAAGTAGTATTCCTATTTCTGGTAGCGCATATACGTATGCTTATGCATCGTTTGGTGAAATTGTAGCCTGGATAATTGGTTGGGCTTTAATTGTAGAGTATGCCATTGGTAATATTGTAGTTGCCATTAGTTGGAGTGATTATTTTACTGGTTTAATGGATGGTATTGGTTGGCATATACCAGAGTATTTAACCATGGATTATTTAAGTGCAAAGAATGGTTTTATAGAAGCTACATCGCTTTTGACATCAAACCAAACCTTAACACATTACCTGCAACAGCAACAATTGGCTTGGCAAAGTGCACCCGAAATTTTTGGGTTGAAATTGATTTGCGACTTGCCTGCATTAGGAATTGTGTTTGCCATTACTGCATTAATCTATCGTGGTGTACACGAAACAAAAACAGTGGGCAATTATTTTGTAGGTTTAAAATTAATTGTAATTGTATTGGTAATAATTGTTGGGGCATTTTATGTGAATCCCGATAATTGGAGTCCTTTTGCACCAAATGGTTTTAAAGGTGTTTTACAAGGTGTGGCAT
>CANHBJ010000042.1 GCA_947459075.1 Bacteroidota bacterium | reverse complement strand
GCCGAAGTAAAAACATTAATTGCCACCCACTGCGAAGATGATCCTTTGGTTAAGGCAAACATGGCAGCAATTAAAGCCCAATACGGAGATAAGATTGATGCCCATTTTCACCCCATCATCAGAAACGAAGAAGCATGCTACAAGTCTTCATCTTTTGCAGTTGATTTGGCCAAGAAGCACAATACCCGTTTGCATATTTTACACATCAGTACAGCTAAAGAATTAAGTTTATTCCGCAACGATATTCCATTAAGCCAGAAACGAATTACAGCCGAAGCCTGTATACACCATTTGTGGTTTAGTGATGCAGATTATGCAACAAAAGGTAACTTAATAAAATGGAACCCCGCGGTTAAAACTGCTGCAGATAGGGATGCAATTTTTGCGGCCGTATTAGATGGTAGGATAGATGTAATAGCAACCGACCATGCACCACATACCATAGAAGAGAAAAGCCATCCATTTTTATCAGCCCCATCGGGTGGACCATTGGTTCAACATGCGTTAAATGCCATGTTGGAGTTTTACCACCAAGGTAAAATATCGTTAGAAACCATTGTGCAAAAAATGTGTCACAATGTAGCAGAAATGTTTGAAATAGACAGACGTGGTTTTATACGCGAAGGTTATTATGCCGATTTGGTTTTGGTTGATTTAAACAAAAAATATACGGTTGATAAAAGTAACTTGTTATACAAATGTGGTTGGAGTCCGTTTGAAGGAACAACCTTTAACTCGGTAGTTACCCATACCATAGTTAGCGGTCATTTGGTTTACGATAACGGAAAATTTGATGAAAGTAAATTTGGCTTACGGTTAAAATTCAATCGCTAAAACCAAACGGTAATATTACCCACAGCAAGCCACGATTCGTTCGTGGCTTTGTTGTTTTTATCGACTTGTATTTTATCAGTGCTGTATAAATGTTTACCTTCTAACCTTAATATGGCGTTGCGTTTTAATTTAAACGAGTAACACAAGCTGCTACCTAAGGCATCAAAACTTGCCATGTTATACAATGGCTTTACTATGCTTTGGTGTTGGTCGTTGTAGTATTCTAAACGCCCAGCCATACTATGTTTTGCGTTAAAATTATATTTAGCTATACATGTAGCTTGCCACCAAATGTGGTTTAGGTTTGTGTTGATGTTGTTTGATTTTTGTTGCAAACCAATAGAAGCCACAGCCCCAAAATTCCATTTATTTAAGTTGGCCATCCACTGTATGTCGGTGTAATAACGCATGTTAAAATTAGGGTTTTGGGTTGATTTTTCATCGCCTGCATAAAAAGTTAACACAAATGTATTGAGGCTATCAGGCTTGTATTCAAGGGTAGTACCAATGCTTAAAGATTTGTTTACATCTTTAACTTGTTGCCATCCGTTTATTAAATAACCGTAAAAAGTTAATCTCTTATTAAGAGGAGCGGTTAATCGTGCACCAGTAATAAAGTATGGGCTATATTCTGATGCCAACGATCGGGTGTACATCAATTGGTCTTTAGAGAAAGGAGTTTCTAGTGTGTATGGCGCATTTAAAATTCCTGCATCAACCCAAATTCTTTTTTCTTTATTTAAAAGATAACCCGCATTAGCAAGCACCAAATGTTGTGCTGTTTGATGTTCGGCAGCATAGTTTGCCAACATGTATGAACCCGCAGCTGGAACAATATTGGCCCTAAACCGTTGGTAACTAAAATTTAAATTAAGGTAAGCCAGGTTTAAATTAATTTGGTTGTGTTTGGCATGCGAAACATAGTAGGGTATATCTGTTTCGTTTGATGAATGGTAGCCATAATATAAATCAACCCCACCACCCAAAGTAAACGTAACCGAATCTTTTTTTACTTGTGCAACTGTTTGGTGCACCATAAAAACTAGGCCGATAAAAAATAGAATTTGTTTATGCATCAACTGGTTTAATCAATTTCAAAATTAGCATGAACAACTGCTGTAATCTCTTTTTCTATTGAGCTCACATCGTTTATGCCATAATCGCCAATAACGTTGCTGTTTTTAGGTGTAATTTGTAGTACACCCATTTTAGCACCACGCATGGCACCCAGTTTTTGGTCCGTAGATTCGGCTATTCTCGAAGCACGTGTTTGTGCATCTTTAGCGGCATCAGCCTGTATTTGAATTTTTAAATCGGCCAAGCCGCTGTAGTAATATTCAGGTGCATCCATTTGTAAGGCAATACCCTGGTTTAATAAATCGGTAATTTGCAGAGAAAGCGTTTTAGTTTTCTGCACATCGTTTAGTTTTAACTGAAAACGCTGCGATTGGGTGTAGTTTAAAATCCTACCCGTTTGCATGCCTTGCGGAGTGTATTCGTAATTTGCAAATGAGGTGATGGGGAATATTTCTATTTGGTCTTTTTTAATACCTGCCTCATTAAGGTATTTGATTACAACAGGCATTTGGTTTTTTAATTGCACATACCCATCGTTTGGGTTAGCTGCATTTATTTGAATTGAGCCACGTAATATGCCAATATCAGAAACAATGTTACGCTTAGCCGACCCAGTAACCGCAATGGTTTGTTGAGATTTAATATTGTTGTGCCATGTAAAGGCTATAATACAAGCAGAGGCAATGATTGCAAAAGCCATAACTGCTGATGAAGTAACACGGTTACTTACTTTAGTTTTATTAAACATAAGCGTTAAGTGATATTCAAAAATATAAGTAAATAACCGTAATTAAATAAAAGGTTAGGTTTTTTTTATAAAGAGTAGCATTTTTGATAAACCTAATAATCTGATCATATGAAAAGTATAATTAAAAAAATCAAACTTGTTTTAACAACAACTTTGGTATCAACCAATTTGTTTTCTCAAAACGACATGTCAACGTTTTTAAAAGTGGGTATTAATGATGGCAATAAAGTATTAAATGCATACGCCTCGCCATTATTTAAAACTTTTGGAGCAGGTATAAATGCTGGATGGTTTAACACGGCTAAGGTTCATGGGTTAGGCGGGTTTTCCGTAACAATATGTCCTAATGTTATTTTAGTTCCCGATAAAGATAAAACATTTGATGTATCATCTTTAGGCTTGAGCAACAACACGCGAGTAATTAATGGTAAAAATACTTCATCTACATTTTTTGGTAGCAATTCAAATACCAATAATCCAGAATTAGGTTCATTTATTCGTTACCCTGGTGCTAATGCAGATAGCATGCTTGGGTCGTTTAGATTACCACAAGGTATTGGGGTTAATTTTTTTATGGTGCCCACAGCGCAAGTAGCTGTTGGGGTTGGTATTGGAACAGAAGTATCATTTAGATACATGCCACAAATTAAAACCAACGATATTAGTGCAGGCATAATAGGTTTTGGAATTAAGCACGACATTAAACAATGGATTCCAGGTATAAAATTAATGCCATTTGATTTATCTGTAATGGCAGCCTTTACCAGGTTAGATGCCAGCGTTCAATTAGCAGCATTAAAAGCCGATCAACCTACCAGTAACATCGATAATCCCAACCCCAATAAAACGTATTCGCAAAGCACAAACTTTGTTTCTTCGGCTTATACCGTTAACGTATTGTTGTCTAAGAAAATTGCCATATTTACACCTTATGTGGGTTTAGGATTTCAATCGGCCACAACAGAATTTGCATTAAAAGGAGAGTATCCAATAACTGATATTAATCCCAATTATAATCCGTTAGATCCATTATCAAAGCCAAAAGTTGTTCGCGAGTTAAAAGATCCAATTTCTTTAACCAGTACATTTAGAGATTTAAGAGCCACTGCAGGCTTTATGTTTAAGTTGACCTTGTTTACAATACATGCAGATTTTACGTTAGCAAAATATCCCGTTGCTTCTTTGGGCATAGGATTACATGTTCAATCATTGGCACCGCCAAAATTGTAATATAATTTTATACAATACAAACGCGGCCGCACCTATAGGTGCGGCCGCGTTTTGGTTTAAAGGTTTAATAAAAACCACTGCCTAAAAATTTACATCAATGGGCAGGTGGTTTAACTTTAAGCTTGCTCTTTTTTACCACCAACCATGGTAAACTCATTTAACACAATTTCTGTGCTGTAACGTTTAACACCATCTTTATCGGTGTAGGTGTTGTTGGTTAACTTTCCTTCAATGGCTACTTCGCTGCCTTTTTTAAGCAATTTACTTACAAGATCAGCTTGTTTGCCCCAAGCAGTAATGTTGTGCCATTGCGTGTCGGTAACTCGCTCGCCAGCCTCGTTTTTGTAACTCTCATTAATGGCCATTGAAAATTTAGCCAATTTTTTTCCGTTACTTAAATCTTTTACTTCTGGGGTTTGCCCCAAGTGGCCAATTAGGCGCACACTGTTTTTTAGGTTGTTCATACCTGTTAAATAATTAATGGTTTTTAAAATTACCTGCTACGTTTAAAGCAGGCATAAATTTTTTGTTGAAAATCAACGAGGCAAAGGTGTGGCGACTTGCACTGTATAACAATAAGTTAAGCGAATATTTTCGAAATAATCCGTGTATAAACGGTTAAATCGGTTAATTAAGGTCTAAAAATTTAAAAGCCTCAGACCTTTTGGGTTGTATGATTTAAGGGGTCTTGATTTTCTTTCAACCATACTGACGCGCAATGCGTCTGATGGTTTTATGCACCTGCAGCGAGGCATCTTTCTTTGGTTTGCATGCAATACTAAATACTATTTACGGTTTTAATAGATTGGGTGTTCATACATTTAATGAATCTATCTTTAGATTATGCCTAAAAAAAAACGGCCACTCTATTTTAGAGCGACCGTTTTAATATGATTAAGTGGTGTGTTTTATTTAAACAACGACTTCACAGTTTCTTCGTTTATTGTTACAGGATATTTAGCTTTTAACTCTTTAATCCATTCTTTTTCTAGGTAGTTTTGGTAATCGCTGGTAACTAAACCTTTTGCTTCTCTTAGTGTTTTTGGCTCAGGGTTAACAAGGCCAACAACAAAATTAAACTTGTATTGGTTGTTTTCGTTAGCAATATCAACCACACCTTTTTTATCGTAAAGTTTATCAGTGTTGCTGCTTTCACCACGTTCCGCTTTTTGCTCGGTAACCACTACTGCACCTGTCATTTTTTTGCTTAGTTTGGCTTTTATCTCATCACTGCTTTTACCTGCTTCAGCCATTTTCATAGCAGCTTTTTTTGTTTTTTCGTCAAGACAGCTATAAGTTAAATACTTAACACGCTCTTTCCACATGTATTTGGTTTTATTGGCTTCATAAAACTGCTCTAATCCTACAGTATCTATTACAGCCTTATTCCATACTTTCTTATCGGTTAAATCAAACAACAAAATACCATCATGATATTCTTGCATTAAGTTGCGGAAGTCTTCGTATTTGTTTTCTAATTGAGCTTCTTCAAATGCCAATGCTTCATCATCAACATAGCGTTTGTAAATGTTATTCACCATCATATAAACCGACTGACCTGGTTCGAAATGATCGTGAGTTTTTAAAATGTAGTTAGCAAAATCATTAGCAGTGTAGTTGTTTTTGCCTATACTAAACAATACATTTTTGCCAAATTTTTTCTCGTCAAGAACATATCCTTCCATAAAAATACTGCTATCGCAAGCATTAATAAATGCTTTAAAATTAACTGCATTTTCTTTAAAGTTATTTTCGCGTTTAATGCGAGCAGATACAGATGCTTTACTGCTTTCAGCGCGGCTATCGCGAGCTACTTTAGTTTTTAAGCTTTCTTCTAAATCTTTAAAAGTAGCTACTGGGCGACTTTCTACTAATTTAATGATGTGAAAACCATAAGTAGTTGAAAACACTTTAGATACTTGGTCTTTTTCTAAACTAAAAGCAACTTCTTTAAATTCTTCAGGGAAACGGCTGTTGCTCGAAATCCAGTTCATGATGCCTTTATTTGGCTTGCTGCCTTCGTCCATACTATACTTAGTAACCATTTCATCAAAAGTTACTTTTCCACTATTTAATGCTAGAGCTACACTATCAATGATAAATTTTTGTTCAGCAACAGTTTCTGCACTTGCATTGGCACCTGTGCTGCGCATGATGTGTTGCACTTTTACTTCGCCAGTGGCAGCACGTGTGTTATTTACTTTAATAACGTGGTATCCAAAGCGTGTTCGGAAAGGCATTGATACTTGTCCTTTTGGCGTGTTGTATGCCATTTTCTCGAAAGGATAAATCATATCAAAAGCTGCAAACCAACCAAGATTACCATAATTGGAAGTTGCTGAAGGATCGTCAGAATTTTTTGCAGCTATTGAGTCGAAACTTTCACCTTTAAGGTAGCGCTTACGTAATTCAAGTGCTTTGTTGTATGCTACTAGTGTATCAGCAGGTTTTGCATTTTCGGTACAAGTAATTAAAATGTGGCTTGCATTAACCTCTGTTAACATGTGCTCATAAGCTTCTTTTACTAAGTTTTCTGAAGCTTTTTTATCAGTTAAATAAGGGTTAGCCAATTGTTTGCGGTAACCAGCCAATTCATTTTTAAAATTGCTGAAAGTATCAAGATTCATGTTTCTTGCTTCTTTAACTTTCATTTTAAAATTTTGGTAAAGGTCTAAGTACTCCCTAACACTTTCTTCTGTAGGGGTCTCTTTTTGGTTCCTATTTTTTGATAATAAACGCTCAAACTCCGACTTGTATACAGTGTCTACACCATAGGTAAATACAATTGGATCAGTTTTTTTTGCCGTTGCTGTTTGAACGTTAGCTTTAACGGGAGTGCCTTGTTTTTTAATAGGCTTTTGTGCAAATGTAAATGAAGTAACTAATGTTAATACACTTAGTGTTACTGCTTGTTTATTCATTTGTTATATAGGTTTTGTTGTTAATCTAAATTTTTGAAGAGATGCAAAAATATGAAAATATGTTGCTTAAACTAATGCCAAAAAAGGTTTTGGTTTTTTTCTGATAATCAGCATGTTTAATATTTTTAATAAAAAATAGCCTAAAAATTAATCCCCAATAACCACCATATTGTTAATCAATAAAGTATGTTACTTAAAGTAGCCCACTTTATTGTGTTTTCTTACCAATTCAATAACGGCATCTTTAAGTTCTTGCACATTGGTTTTTTGTGTAGCCGAAATAAAAATGGCAGGTGCATTTTCTTTTGCCATCCAAGTGTTTTTTAAACGCTCAATGTATGGTATATCTTCTTCGCCTTCTTCAATCTCATCGGGTAACCTAAGCGGTTCTTTTAATTTATCAATTTTATTAAACACCAATAATATTGGCTTTTTGTGCGCTTTAATTTCTTCCAATGTTTTGTTCACCACTGCTATTTGGTCTTCAAAATTAGGATGCGAAACATCCACAACATGTATCAATGCATCGGCTTCGGTTATCTCATCTAAGGTGCTTTTAAAACACTCAATTAATTGATGTGGGAGCTTGCGAATAAAACCTACTGTATCAGTTAATAAAAAAGGAATGTCATCTATTACCACTTTACGCACCGTACTGTCTAAGGTTGCAAATAGTTTGTCTTCGGCAAGCACATCGCTCTTACTTAGCATGTTTAGTATGCTCGATTTGCCCACATTGGTATAGCCTACCAACGTTAACCTAACTTTATCATCACGATTTTTTCTGCGGGTTTCAGCTTGTTGTTCAATATCTTTTAAACGGGCTTTATATTTACCAATCGTATCACGTATAACGCGTCTGTCTGTTTCAATTTCACTTTCTCCTGGTCCGCGTGTACCAATACCACCTGCATGTTTACTTAAGTGGGTCCACATACGCGTTAAACGAGGCAATAAGTATTGTGCTTGAGCCAACTCTACTTGCATTTTTGCTTGAGCAG
This sequence comes from Bacteroidota bacterium, assembly GCA_947459075.1. Lineage (GTDB taxonomy): Bacteria > Bacteroidota > Bacteroidia > UKL13-3 > UKL13-3 > UBA6183. The sequence continues at coordinate 8,791 of CANHBJ010000042.1, read as the reverse complement.
AGCGTGCATTGGTGGCAAAAATATCTAGAATTAAATTGCTTCTATCTAGTATTTTGCATTTAAGGGTATGTTCAATGTTGCGTATTTGCGATGGACTTAATTCATCATCAAATATCACCATATCAATTTCGTTTTCGTTTACAAAATCTGCAATCTCTTGAAGTTTTCCTTCACCCACAAAAGTACCAGAGTGAGGCTTAGGTAGGCGCTGTAAAAAACGTTTAACTACTCGAGCTCCGGCAGTTAAGGTTAAAAAAGCCAACTCGTCCAAATATTCTTCGGCCTGTTCTATTTTTTGTTGTTGAGTTACCACGCCAACTAAAACGGCTGTTTCTTGTTTTTTGCGGGTTTCGTGTAAAGTATCTTTTGCCATGTGTTGTTACTTGCAAAAATACAACAAGTTTTATTCACCTCATTAATTACTTTTGTGCCTTATTTTAGATATGATTTTAACTAAAACATGGATTAGCGCAATGCGTTTACGCACTTTGCCATTAGCCGTTTCTGGTATATTAATGGGGAGTGCCCTAGCCGAATTAAATGGTGTTCAGGCGCATAAATTAATTACTATTTTGGCGTTACTCACCGCTGTTTTTTTACAAATATTAAGTAACCTGGCCAACGATTATGGCGACTTTGCCAAAGGAACTGATAACGAAAATAGGGTAGGGAATATGCGTGCCTTACAAAGTGGAAACATTACCCCACAAGCCATGTTACGGATGATTATTTTTTTTGTGGCACTTTGTTTAATAAGTGGTGTAAGCTTGTTGTACGTGGCTGCTGATGGTAATTTGAATTTTTCCTTTTTGTTGTTTTTTATACTTGGGTTAGTGGCTATTGCTGCTGCTATAAAATATACAGTTGGTAAAACGGCATATGGTTACAGTGGTTTGGGTGATGTTTTTGTATTCGTGTTTTTTGGGTTAGTTGCTGTATTGGGGGTATACATTTTACACAACCATTTTACATGGCATTGGCCCGTTGATAAATGGATGGTTTTGCCTGCAACAGCTATTGGTTTACTTAGCACTGCGGTTTTAAATACCAACAATATTCGTGATATAGAAAACGACCGAGCATCTAATAAAAATACCATTGTGGTAAAAATCGGGTTGAACAATGCACGCATTTATCACTGGTTTTTATTAATAGGAGCCTTTTTTTCGCTTGTGTTTTTTATTTATGTTAATCTTTTGCATTGGATACAGTTTTTAAGTTTGTTGGCATTTATTCCAATTATGATGCAAGGTATTAAGGTTCAAAATTTAGCCCCATCACCAAAATATAATGCGTTATTAAAGCAGTTAAGTTTATCAATTTTATTGTTGGTGGTTGTTTTTGTGGTTTTACAAACAGTGGCTTTGGGAATTTTTGTAAGCAATACCATAAGTAATTTTGTTAAATAATGTTTGTAGCCTCCTACATAAAACACCAATTACAATTTGTAAAGCCCGCTAAAACATCGCGCAATACCATGCACATGCACACGGTGTATTATGTGGTATTAACAAGTAAAAGTGCACGTAAAAGTTATTGGGGTGAAGCCGCACCATTGCCAGGTTTAAGTATAGATGATGTAACGCAAATAGAAAATAAACTAACCGAATTGTGTGCTGCAGTTACCAATGGTTACACATTTAACATGTTAGATTTTTCTGGTTTTCCAAGTGTGCAATTTGCATTTGAAACAGCTTTTTTAGCAGCACAACACGAGGAAGATTTTTTATTGTATGATACACCGTTTTACAGCAGCCAACAACCAATAGCCATTAATGGTTTGGTTTGGATGAACGAGAAGGAAACCATGTTGCAAGAAGCCCTTCAAAAGGCCGAGCAAGGTTTTGATACCATTAAATTTAAAGTTGGCGCATTAGATTTTGATGACGAATGTCGCATGCTTGAAACTTTTAGAAAACAATTTAATGCATTTAAAACCACCATCAGGTTAGATGCAAATGGAGCTTTTTTAAATGCAGATGCTTTAGAAAAACTACATGAACTTTCGCGCTTTAACATACATAGTATAGAACAACCCATTAAAGCCAAACAATGGGATGCCATGCAGGAACTTTGTGCCAAAACGACTATTCCCATAGCATTAGATGAAGAGTTAATTGGCATTGATGTTTTAGCTGATGGAAAAAGGTTGCTGCAGCAAATCAAACCACAACACATTATTTTAAAACCTACATTATTGGGCGGATTAAAAAATAGTGATGCATGGGTAAATCTCGCACAACATAACAACATAGGCTGGTGGGCTACCAGTGCCTTAGAAAGTAACATTGGACTTAATGCCATAGCACAATGGACAGCCACTAAAAATTTGCTAGTGCCTCATGGCCTTGGTACGGGCAGCTTGTACACCAACAACATTTCTTCACCATTAGTGGTAAGCAACGGGCAGTTGATTTATGATAGAAGTAAAGGGTGGGATTTGGGGGAACTTAATATGACAGCGATTTAAGCAGCGTGTTCGTTTCTTTGTTTAATTTGACTAATTATTGAACCCTTTATAATTGCTTCTGGAATTTTACCAAGATGGGTATTTTTAGTGTTGACATTGCTGTTTGTTTAGTACAAGCCTTAATCAACAAAAGTTTCTTTTATGATATTTTTTGTTTTACGAATTTCTTTTTCGGATAACGTGCCTAATCGTTTTATAACTCTTAGCCTATCAATGGTTCGTATTTGGTCTAATACAATCCAGCCTGATACTGTTTGATGTGTTATTTCAATCCTTGTAGGATAAGGTTTAGAGCTTGATGTAACAGGAGCGATAACAATAGTCTGTAAAAATTTGTTCATTTCATTAGGCGATAACACAACACATGGTCGGGTCTTCTTCATTTCTACACCAATTGTTGGGTCAAGGTTTACCAAAACCAAGTCATATTGTTTTATTTGCTCCATTAATCAAATGTTTCATCATCAAAAATATCGTCAATCAGCAATTGGTCATCGCCATTTTCGTGCATGCGTTTAAATGCCTTTTCCCAACCTTTTCTGGGCTCAGTTTTTGGTTTTAAAATTAAGTAACCTTTCTCTAAAATTAACTCAACTTTATCGCCAATGCCATATTTTTCCAAAATGGTTTTGGATAGTCTAACGCCTTTTGAATTGCCAATGTTTATAACAGGAAGTTCCATGTGGTGATGTGTTGAAATGTGCATACAAAGTAATTACAAAATAATGTTAAAAACAAACTTGTTTTCAATAAAACGATTCTTGTTTGGAGGTTCATAATCACCCTCTGTTACAATGTTTACTTAATCTGTTAAGTTAATTAATAGCGCTAAGGCTTTGTGTTAGGCTTAATTACTTCTTTCCCCTTGTTATTAATAAAGCCAACTTTATCATCTAATTTTACAGAAGCCCAATTGGATTTTACTTCTCCAAATTGACCAATTTTATCGTAAATAGGTTTAACAACCACCTCATCTTTATCGTTAATAAAACCCAGTTTATTGTTTACCTCCACCAAAGCCCAATCCGTTTTGTATTCGCCAAACTGCCCAATTTTATCATATATTGGGTTAATAATTTCTTCCCCCTTTTCATTGATAAATCCGAGTTTATTATCGATTTGTATTAATGCCCAACTAGATTTATATTCACCAAATTGCCCGATTTTATCATAAATAGGTTTTATCATTTCTCTTCCTTCATCATCAATAAAGCCTAATTTGTTGTTAAGTTTAACCAAGGCCCAATCCGATTTATATTCACCAAACTGTCCAATATGATCGTATGTTGGTTTAATAATTTCTTTGCCTTTATCGTTTATAAAGCCAAGTTTGTTATCAAGTTCAACCAACACCCAATCAGACTTAAATTCGCCTAATTGACCAACTTGGTTGTATTTGATTTGTGCATTTGCCATAACTCCTGTTACAACAAAAATTAAAATGATTGATAGATGTTTCATATGTTTTGTGTTTTAGTTTGTTAGTTATCGCGATTCATTATTTTGGTTTTATTCTTTTTTAAATTATTTACTAATAAATTGTAATCACATATAGGCTTTGGGGTTCAGGCGGCTTATTTGTTTTACTAAAATAGTAACCAATTACGCTATTAATTATCATTTCAATTCATAGATCTTATAGAGGACTATTTAGTTTTTATCTCAACTAAAATTATTGATTTCGTTTTTAAGTTTTTATCTCTTAGTTTTTGATAATCAGATAGTGTGAAGTTGTCAAATAATTCTTCTTCGTTAATAGTTGATGGTATTGCAAACCAGTGCTCTCCGGCTGAATATGCGCGTCTTCCAAATGTATAGTAAGGGACTTTGTTTTTAGAATAGTTGGCGTAATCGGTCAGTTTCCAAGAAATATCTTTTACTTCAATATTATTGTTAGAATCTAGGCTTACATATAGAAGTTGAGAAAACCAGTTGTGTTTTAATTTTTTATTTTGAAGATTTAAGAGAAGCGCATTTTCTCCATGTGCAGAGATTGAAGTAATAATGGTTAATGAATCAGTTGTTGCAATTAAAGCATCTAAGTTATCGTACGAATTATTTATTCCATACTTCTTGTGAAGTTTTACGCATCTTTTAGCAACCGAAGAATCAGGAGTAGCAATGTTTATTGAAATAAAGGGGTATTTAATGACAGTATCCTCGCCAATTTTAATTACGTCAATGGAATTATCTGAAAGGTTGGCGCTAAAAATTGTATTCTTTTTGTTTGATGCAGTAAAGTTGATTGTTGAATAAATTGAAAAAGTATTTTCAAGTGAAAATTGCTTTAAACTTAAACACTTTCCCAATGAATATTCTTTTTCTTTGGATATTAACTTGCAGAATTGAAACATTTCCTTTTGTTTTTCCATGCTGAAATTTCGCGCTAAATAAATACCATCCTTTGTCATCAACAAACGTTGGTATTTGTCATTAAAGATAACTTTGCTTTTACCAGTCGGCTCAATAATTATAAGGTTTTTTGTGCCTAAAAAATAAAATGTACCTTGATAGATTAGAAAATCTAAAATATTACCAAGTTGATTGTAAAGTTGTTTGCTAAGCATAATTGAATCAGATATTTCAAGTTTTTTTTTGGCAGTGACTAGGCTAGAAAGATAAATTTTCTCACCATCCAACCACAATGCAGGGTGTTTATATTGGCAAATTTTCAAACACGTGTCTGAGTCTGAGATGACGACCTCATCAAGATTTGGATTAGGTAAATTAATGAATTCAGCATTCATATTTTGACCTTGTATTCTTAGTTGCAAAGTCAACATTGCGAGTGAAATTAAAATGATTTTCATAAGCGTTATTATAGCTGGAGTTGAATGTCTCAACTCCAGCTTTTTGATTAATTGTTGTAGTAGATTTCTATTGTTTCTGAGGCTTTATTCCCATTTTGATCATATGTTGTATGCCAGTCAACGTAAAGTGTAATAGATTTACCGGTTTCAACATTATAAACTGTTTGATGGTGTGTTCCTGCGCCATTGCCGTTAGAAATGGCACTTAATGCGTGTTCAAGCAAATTGTCATTTGCTTTTTCTATCCAATGCTGCGGAACCGTTAGTGGAGCTAATTTATGCGAAGGGCAGCTATTAAAGCCTATTCCTCTGCAGTCCACACTTCGTAACGTCACGGCTTCGGTTGTTCCATCAGGATAAGTAAGAATTGATGGAGATCTAGTTACTGATACATCACCACATCCAATGATACATGATCTGTGATAATAAGTGGTAATCTCTTTTGCATTCGTTTTTTTTGTGATAAAAAAAGAAAGACCACATAGTAAAAATAGAGTTAATGCATTGCTTTTCATTTTTATAATATTTATTTTTTTGCCTACTCTAATCCGTTTTCAGCAACCCGTAATAACCAACATAAAAACCCTGCAGTGTTTAATCGTTAATTACCAATTCAAATTTAACCGCACCAATATTTAATATACAAGTTATACTGTTGTATACCATGCAACTAGGGTTGTATATCATACAAATTTTTATTATATTTGACTTAACCAACTTAAGCCCTATGAACAATTCACTAACCAATCAACAAATCGGTAGTACCGTTAAATTAATAAGAGAATTAAGAAATTACAGCCAAGGATGGGTGGCTGATCAAGCTGGATATAAAGATAAAACCACCTATTCACGTTTTGAATCTGGTAAATTAAAGAAATTAGATTTTGAGAGATTCCAAAGCATTTGTCATGCAATAAATTGTAATTCTATTCAAGTTATTCTTTTGGCATCTTTAAAATCATTTAATTACCGTATCAACTCGTGGGATGAGTTTATTGCTTCTTTGAAGAATATGGATCAGTTTGAAAGGCAAGAAATGTTGCTTATAGTAAGAGGGGTTTTCCCAGCTAAATATGATGAGATTTTAAATCGCTTAGATGTCTTGAAATAAGCTTTAAAATAAATACCGTCATTAACTATACTTTATTTTAAAATGCTTTATGCTGTCTTTGCCATTTATACTATATGTATTGTCACATGCTGATAATAAATTCTACTAAATACTGATGTTGATTCAGCAAAGCCCATAGATTAAACTGTACGAGTTCCGTTAAAAATAATACCGAATATAAACTACAACAATTTGACTATTAGTTAAGTGCCTATCGCAAAATCAAATCATCCATAGTGTATTACAATTTTAGTTACGCAATCTTTGCCTAAGCTATCTTCTTTATTTGTAATGGAAAAATACTAAACTACAATAGTCGAGCATATTCTATAATTCCATCGGTTTATGATTTTCAGAAAATAGCTCCTAAACCATGTTTGGTATGAGCCAACCGCTAATGCCCTAATTAACTTGCTATTAGGAGAGCTGCAAAACTCTTTACCTGTTAAATCATTTCTATTATGCACTGTTAAACCTATTTACTATCTTGCCTCGATTTTTCTTGAAAACCTTACATGACGAACATAGATTATACACTTCGACTTTCAGGATTAGAGCCACTGGTAATATTTGAAGGCTCAAATTTTATAAACGTAGGCGAGCGTACCAACGTAACAGGATCTAAAAAATTCTTGCGCTTAATTAAAGAGGGTAATTTTGATGAAGCCCTTGAAGTAGCCCTTGAGCAAGTGCAAGGCGGTGCACAAATAATTGACATTAATATGGATGAAGGAATGATTGATGGCGTAGAAGCCATGACTCGTTTCTTAAATCTGGTGATGGCCGAACCCGATATTTCTCGTGTTCCAATTATGATAGATTCATCAAAATGGGAAATTATTGAAGCTGGTTTAAAATGCGTGCAAGGCAAGTGTGTGGTAAACTCTATTTCGCTAAAAGGTGGCGAAGAAGAATTTATTCGTCAGGCTAAAATTGTGAAGCGCTTTGGTGCAGCTGTAATTGTAATGCTTTTTGATGAAGTTGGACAAGCAGATAATTACCAACGTAGAATTGAAATTGCCGAAAGAGCCTATCGCATTCTTACTGAAAAAGTTCATTTCCCTGCGGGCGATATCATTTTCGACCCCAATATTTTCCCGGTTGCCACAGGAATGGAAGAGCACCGTAAAAATGCCATCGACTTTTTTAATGCCACCAAATGGATAAAAGAAAACTTACCAGGTGCTAAAATTAGTGGTGGAGTATCAAATGTTTCATTCTCTTTTAGAGGTAACGACAAAGTGCGTGAGGCCATGCATTCTGCTTTTTTATATCACGCCATAAAACACGGAATGGATATGGGTATTGTTAACCCTAGCCAGTTAGAAGTGTACGATGAAATTGATAAAGAATTATTGGGTCACGTAGAGGATGTATTGTTAGATAGGAAAGAGGATGCTACCGAAAAATTATTAGAATATGCCGAAAAAGTAAAAGGCAAAGGCAAAGAAAAAGTTATTGATGAAGAGTGGCGAAAAGGCACTATTGAAGAACGTTTGAGCCATGCTTTAATTAAAGGTATTGTAGAGTTTATTGATGTAGATACAGAAGAAGCTTACCTAAAATATGGTAAACCACTTAACGTAATTGAAGGTCCGTTAATGGCTGGAATGAATGTAGTGGGCGACTTGTTTGGGCAAGGGAAAATGTTTTTACCACAGGTTGTTAAAAGTGCACGCGTTATGAAAAAAGCGGTAGCTGTTTTAACTCCTTACCTTGAGGAAGAAAAACGTTTAGCAGGCGCAGCAGCAGGTGGCGGACAAGGTAAAATATTGTTAGCTACGGTTAAGGGAGATGTGCATGATATAGGAAAAAATATTGTAGGTGTGGTGTTGGCATGTAATAATTTTGAAATTATTGACATGGGTGTAATGGTTCCTGCTGATAAAATATTAGCTCGTGCCCAAGCCGAAAATGTAGATGTAATTGGTTTAAGTGGATTGATTACACCAAGTTTGGATGAAATGGTTTACGTTGCCAAAGAAATGGAACGTATGGGTATGAATATACCTTTGCTTATTGGGGGTGCAACAACCTCGCGTGTGCATACTGCGGTTAAAATCGATCAAAATTATAGTGGTCCAGTTGTTCATGTGTTAGATGCCAGCAAGAGTGTTCCTGTTGCGCAAAGTTTAATTAGTAAAGAAAACCGACCAGTTTTCCAAGCCAACTTAAAGGCAGATTATGCCCAGTTTAGAGAGGATTATAAAAACCGTAAAAGGGATAAAAACTTTGTAACTATAGATAGGGCTCGTGCCAATAAAATTAAGATTGATGTAAAGAATATTGTGGCTCCTGGTTTTACAGGTGTTAAAGTTTTTGATGATTTTCCATTAAGCGAATTACGTAACTATATTGATTGGACTCCGTTTTTTATGACATGGGAACTTGCAGGGCGTT
>CANHBJ010000041.1 GCA_947459075.1 Bacteroidota bacterium | reverse complement strand
ATGAACATTGGCTTAAATAAATTGCCCGTTGGCGATTGGCGAGATTTATCTACAAATGAATTAGATACCATTTATGGTATGATTGAAGATTCGAGTGATGTGGATGATAGAAAACCAAAACCAAAGTCGTTTAAGCAAAAGCCATCAGGTAATTCTAATTCGCAACAAAGTAAATCTAATGAAAGGCCAAAGGCTGGACACAACCAAGATATGCGTAAAAATAAAGGCGGTAAAAGTAATTCGCCTAAAAAAGGAGGTTTTAAACCTAAATCAAACCACACACGTAAAAGAGGAAGGTAGTTTGGCCTACAATGTATATCTTGTGCATTCAAATCAAAATGTTTAAACCATGTATACTTTAATTATTATTTTAATTGTTGCTTTAATTTTATTTTTAAGCATTGTTACTGTTCAACAAGGTACAGTATCTGTATTAACCATGTTTGGTAAATACCGCAGGATCTTATATCCTGGTTTAAATTTCAGAATTCCTTTTTTAGAAGTTATTTTCAAGAAAATTTCTGTTCAAAATCGTTCTATCGAATTAGATTTCCAGGCCATTACACAAGATCAAGCTAATGTGTATTTTAAGGCCATGTTACTTTATAGTGTAATTGATAATAAAGAAGAAACCCTAAAAAATGTGGCGTTTAAATTTGTGAATGAGCGTGATTTTATGACGGCATTGATACGCACCATTGAGGGCGGTATTCGAGGATTTGTAGCAACTAAAAAGCAAGCAGAAATTCTTTCGTTACGTAAAGAAATTGTAGAGTATGTAAAAGAGGGAATTGATACGGTGGTAGAAACATGGGGTTTTCATTTATTAGACTTACAGTTAAACGACATTACGTTTGATGATGCCATAACCAAAAGTATGGCGCAGGTTGTAGCATCAAGCAATTTAAAAGCCGCTGCTGAAAATGAAGGGCAGGCTTTATTAATTACCAAAACAAAAGCTGCAGAAGCAGATGGTAATGCAATTAAAATTGCCGCAGAAGCAGAGCGTATTGCAGCTCAACTGCGCGGTCAAGGTGTGGCACTGTTCCGCAAGGAAGTTGCAAAGGGTATGAGTGAAGCGGCCAATGAAATGAAGGTTGCCGATTTAGACGCTTCATTTTTATTGTTTAGTATGTGGACAGAATCGATTAAACACTTTGCTGAAAACGGAAAAGGAAATGTTATCTTCTTAGATGGAAGTACTGAAGGTATGGACAGAACAATGAAGCAAATGATGGCTATGAATAGAATAGATGAGAATGATAAAAAGTAATTTTAATAAATAACAGAAACGCCAACAACTATATTTTTTGTTGGCGTTTTTCCTTTAAAGTTATTGGTCGAGCCAGTTTTTAAATTCGCTTGCCCTTTCACGACTTACAATAACCTCATCGTTAACAGCAGGATTTAATTCAACTTTTAATTTTCCGTTAAAATAGGTGTGTATCTTTTTTATGGATTTGAAATTAGCAATAAACTGCCTGTTGATTTGAAAGAATAATTTAGGGTCCAATTGAGTATCAAGTTCATCTAATGTATAATCAACGATAAAGTTTTGCTGTTGGTGTGTGATTAAACTTACCAGTTTATCATGTGCATAAAAATAGGCAATTTCTTCTGTTGAAATGGATTGAAATTTCGTGCCATTTTTTATTAAGAACCTGTTTTTATAAGTGCTAATTTGTGCTTTTGGATATAGTTGCGTAATCAATTTTTGAAATTCTGTTTCAAAATTGATTGATGTTTTTCGCACCGATTTATACTTCTCTATAGCTTTTACTAATTCTGTTTTAGCAATTGGTTTAAGTAAATAATCAATGCTATTTACTTTAAATGCTTTTAATGCAAATTCATCATAGGCTGTGGTAAAAATTACAGGACAAGTAATTTTTATTTGGTTAAATATTTCAAAACTTTGTCCATCCGCTAACTCAATATCCATTAATGTTAAGTCAACTTCATTCGCATGGTTTTGGAATAGTAAAACAGCATTTTCTATGCTATCGGCAGTTGCTAAAATCTGTGCTTCAGGACTCACCTCTAAAAGCATCTTTTTTATACGGTTTAAGGCCGGTGTTTCGTCCTCAATGATAATAACTCTCATATAACTACAATAATGGTAATGCTACTGTAAATTCATCATTAGTTTCAGTGATTTCAACTTCTGATTCAGTTAAAAAACTGTACCGATGTACAATGTTATTTAATCCAATTCCATTGCTTTCGTTCATTACTTGTTTACGTTGTAAATTATTCTTCACTATAAATTTTTCATTAACTATACCCATATAAATATAAAGTGGTTTGGCTGCAGATATGATGTTATGTTTAATGGCATTTTCAATTAATATTTGGAGGGCTAGTGTTACAATTTTTTTATCGGCTAACTCTTTGGGTACATCTACGCTTACTTTTAAATTTATTCCAAACCTAATTTGGTTGAGGTAAACATATGCATTTACAAATTCTAGCTCTTCTCTAATTTCTACTATTTCTTTTTCTCGTTGAGTTAGTAAGTATCGGTAAACACTCGAGAGATTTTCAACAAAGTTGTTTGCTGTTTTAGGGTTTTCGTCAATTAAACTTGATAATGTGTTTAACGAATTAAATAAAAAATGTGGGTTGATTTGGCTTTTAAGGGCTTCGTATTCGGCTGATATACTTTCTCGTTTCAACTCTTCTTTTTCTTTTATTGAGTCTTTCCAAAACCTGAAAAAAGCAATTGAAACAAAAACGCTATTAATAAAAAGTGTAAGCACAATACCTACTACGAGGTAAGTAATTGTTTCTTTCGATTTTAAATCACAAGGATGTCCATTAATAATTGGATATATGACTAAATTAAAAAAGTAGGTGCAAATTATTGGCCATAATAGTGCTATTGCACCACTTGTGATTAATTTTATATGTAATTGCTTATCCCATTCATATAGTTTATCAATAACATCCATTAATAATACATTGCCGTTCCAGATAATACCTATCAGTATGAATGAAGAGAGTATATTTTTCGTAATTTCATTTGCCGATGAGTCTAATTTTCCCAAAGTACCAAAGAATAGGGCCATTAAACAGATGATAAGATGGCGTCTAACAATGTCTTTTTTATTAAAAATACCCGGACTTACTTTATATCTTAATGCCATAAAATTTAAAAAGGAAATATACTATAAAAAGAGTTGAAAGCTTTATCCAATGAATAAAGCTTTCAAAACAATTAGAAGGTAAACCTAAACATAGGAACAGGGAAAAAACCTTGTTGGTATTGGTATGAAATGGTATTGTTGTATTTGTTGTAACCTTGGCTAAACACGTTTTGGTGGCTGGTTACATTCTGAAAATCTACACCAAACTCCATCGAACTTTTTTTGTATTCTTTACGGAAACCTATTTTTACATCAGCTCTAAAATAGGCGCTTTGTTGTTCGCTAAATGCTCTAGTATTGTCGTATGTTGCTTGTTTACGTGCTTGAGAAGCTACAAAATCAAGTGGTGTAAAATATTTACCACCAATAGAGGTTAATCTGATGTTCGCATAAAAAACGTTACCTTTTTTTCCTAAATTAAATTCTTTACCAGCTAATATATTGGCAGCGTATTTGGTATTAAATGCGGTATTTCGCTCAATACCATCACTGCCTATATACTTACTATCAAAAACAGACCCGGTAGCTAATAAATAAAATCCTTTATCAAAGTATCTTTCTAAGGTTAATTCTAGGCCATAATTTTCTCCAGTTCCATTGTTAAACAAATCAAACTCATCAGTAGGAACAAATGCAGCACCTGTATTTAAACTAGAAAACGAACTTAAATAAGCATTTACAGGAACCTGATCAATGTATTGATAGTAGGCTTCTATTTTAAGTTTCCATAGTTTATTGATGTTGTTTTCGTAACCAATAACACCATGGTTAGAGCGAATAAAATCTAAATCTTTATTGGTTTCCTTACCCATCCTATTGCGTAAAAATATGTTATAGGTTGGTAAGGTTTGATGGTGTAATCCATATCCAAAATTAATGCTTGCTTTATCACTAATCATATAACGTAAACTAATTCGTGGTTCAATAACCAATTGGTCGTTTACATTAAAGTATTGACTATGTAATCCAATGTTTGTAGTAAAACGTGGACCAAATCGGTGTTTCAATTGTACATACCCTTGTGTGAGATTAATGGCCCCTTTTTGGTCTACCATGATTGAGTCAATTGTTCCTTTATTATAAACATTTTTATTAAAGTAATCGAATTGCGTATAATCATTTGTAAAACCAGCGTGTAACACATTTTTAGCATTAAATTTATGGGTAAGGTTAAACACAAATGAGTATTTGTTATCTTTAAAATCACCCTGACCAATTCTGTATGTTTGGTTTGCAGTTCTATCAATGCTATCTTGTTTGAAATAATTATAACTTTGGCTAGCGGCAAGAGTTGCTTTTGCCCATGTTTTGGTACTTATGTTTTTTTCGTAGCTCAAAGCAACAATTCCAGTTCTATATCTAGGTATAGTATTTTCATCCCTTGACCCATAAAAATCTATTTCGGTGGTGTCTACTTCTTCCCCTAACAAATCTATTGCACTTACACCACCCATTCCCCAAAAACTTATTTTTCCTTTTCCTTTAGTTGGTATTGCAATTTTAAAATTCATATCTTGGTAAAGCGGTGTAGCAGCTCCTGTTCCAGGATTAATACCAACGTTTTTCATTACTGCCAAGGTCGAATAACGGTAGTTGAAAATATAGGTTGCTTTTGATTTTTTAGAAAGTGGACCTTCTGCTCCAACTTCAAAACCATTAAACCCAATTTGGCCAATGAACTCATGTTTTTCATAGTTTCCTTCACGTAACACCAAATCAAAAACACCACCATTAGCATTACCATATTGTGCAGGAAAGGCACTAGTAAAAAAATCACTTTTACCAATGTTATTTGCATTTAGGATACTTACTGGCCCACCTGTATTAAAGCTGCTTCCAAAATGATTGGGGTTTGGTATATTAACACCTTCCATTTGCCACAACATAGCATTGGGTGAGTTTCCCCTTACTACAATATCATTCCGACTATCGTTACCTGCAACTACCCCTGCAAAATTTGCTGCCATTCTGCTTGGATCACCCAAAGCGCCTGCAAATTTTTTAGTGTCATCAGGATTAAATGAACGTGAACTCACTGTTGCCATTTCATTATTGGTAACCGTACGGTCTAATTTGCGGTTGTAGGAAATTGTGGCTTCATTCATTTGCGTTATGGCTTCGGTCATGCTTAGGTTAAGTATAACCTCTTTACCTGCCGAGACAATTACATCTGGCACAGTTAAATTTTCGTAGCCTAAATAGGTTATTTTAAGTGTTATGCGTCCTACTTCTACTTGGTCTATTTTAAAATAGCCATCTGCATCACTGGCTGACCCTTTTGTTGGATTTGTATTAACTACTTTAATACTTGCACCAATAATTGGTTGTTTGCTGTCTTGGTCAACTATTCTACCTCTTACTGTTTGCGTACTCTTTTGTGCCCAAATAGACCCAGATATTAATAGCATAAACAACAATAATAAGTGTTGAATTTTGTTGCGAATAATGATACCCATAATTCGTTTTGTAAGATCAACTAAGTTACTTAATGATTTCATTGATTTTTTAATTATATCACAAATGTGTAATAGACAATAGACAATTTAATTTGAATGAAGACCAAATGATTATTTTGAATGATGAAACGCATAAAGTATTAGATGAAGTGTAATAAAAAAGGCAACCCGTGGGTTGCCTTTTTTATTATTAAGCTAGGCTTGATTATTCTTTAATCAACTTAGTTACCATTTCATTGCTACCAGCATTTACTTTAACAAAGTACACGCCAGGAGCCAAGTGTTGTAATGAATCTACGCTAATCATATTATCACCTTTTACAACTTCACGTGCCATCTCTGCAACTGTTTTACCATAAAGGTCAACAATAGTGATGATTGCCTTAGCATCCATATCAGCATTTACTTGAATACTTACGTTTGTATTAAATGGATTAGGGTAAACATTTACAGCTGGTTTTGTTCTTTCTTCGAAAGATACAGCCACAATAGGAGAGTACTCAAACTTACCGTCAGCATCAACAATGCGTAAGCGGTAATAAACAGTTTTACCCATTGCAACTCTGCTAATATTTACATCAGTAAATTGATAGCTATTGCTAATAGAAGAGTTACCTGTAGCCCTAACCGAACCTGCAATTTCAAATCTATTACGATCCATAGAACGCTCTATCACAAATTGAGAAGCATTGCGTTCACTTGCCGTAATCCAATTTAATTGTGCATGAGTATTTACCCTAACAGCACGTAAGTTGGTTAACTTCACAGGAAGTGGTGTACCAATATCGCTTGTTCCTGTGAATGATGTTGCTTCAAATAAATTGTTCATACCAAAAACATTAGCAACAGTATCAATAAAACTCATGGTACTATTGTTAAACCACCAACTATAAAGGCCTGAAGTCATTCTGTTCGCAAACTTAATATCTGTTTCAGTAGGCACTTTTCCCATTTGAAATGGCTTGTATTTCAAACGTATGTCATAGGTAAATCCTACACCACCAGTTTGATTTAATGTCCAATACGCATCCATCAAATGTGCTGCAGTATCAATCATTGAGTTACTGTTCGGACTAGTTGCTCTGTTGCTGATTAAAGTGCCAGGTGCAAATCTGAAATTGATACTTGTAGGTAGTGTGCCACTATAGCCCCAAATAATAGAACCAAGCGTATCTCCGAAGCTCACAAAATGTTGAGTATTACCATAACCAATTGTTCCAGTTGTTGTTGCTGTTGTTGGTAGCACACTAGGAGTAAATTCGTAGGCTCCAATATCTGGTGCACCAGTTTCTACAGCAATACTTCTATTGTTGTTGTTAATGTCTTTATTAAGGTCATAAACTTGTATTCCACGTCCGTTTAATACCCAACTGTTTGCATTTGAAGCAAGTGGTGTTAAATTAGATGTTGAAGTAAATGTTGGATCAGCCTGGTATGAATTTAGATCACTTGCCCCAAGAATTGCGCCTCTTGCATTTGAAAAGTTAGCTGGCGTATATGATACTCCATTCAAGAATAACAAAGTACTACCTGTTGTGCTATATACGTTATGGTCTAACTGTTGAATTGCATTTAATCCACTTGCATTAATAATACTTACTGCTGGTGATGAGCCTGCTTTTATAGCGTTGTTCATAAAGTACATTTGGGTAGCGCCAACTATGCTACCACCTGCAGTTGAACCACTATAAGTTATGGCACCCATAGTTGTTGATGTGCCAGTAGTAAGTGTATTTATACTGTTATTGAAAACGCGCATATCTGAGCAACCCGTTAGATATAAAGGTGATGAAGTACCACCGTTAACCATTATTGCATTGCCATATATTTTACCCGAACCAATTTCTCCATATTGCGCATAACCACTAATGTAAAAACCATAATTAGCTGGTTGGTACAATTTGTTGTATGCTATTTCGCTATTGGTTGATAAACCTGAAATAAAAACGCCATAGAATGAAGCTGCATTTGGTGTAATTTCATTATAACGTATTTTTTGATCGGCACGGCTCGTTAAATAAAGTCCATAATAATATGGATTGGTAATTACATTCGAATCGATTTGGCAACGTTGAGAATAGTTGTTAATGATATTTTGCCCACCTATGAACACTGCCATACTTCCATTTAATAGGTTGTTATTCGCAATATTTATGTCTGTTGCATTTGTTCCTGATGCACCATAGATTAATGCATTTGCATCACTTGATGAGGTTACATTCATCCCTTCAACAATGTTATTTCGTATACGGATATTTGCAGAATTAGTAGATCCTGCTAAGCCTAACTGAAATACACGACCATTTGTAGTATTTGTATTTCTAATTGTCATGTGTTCGAAGTTTACGAATTGTGTACCATTAAATGTAACCACATAGTTAGTAGCAGCACTTGTTGGCCCAAAGCTTAAAATAACATTATTGCGGTTAAGTGTTGTAGACCGGAAAGTTATTCTGTTTAGTGCACTAGCTCCTGGTATAATTCCAAAAGTCAACTGTTCGTTATATGTACCATTGGATACATCAAAGGTAACAGCACCAAGCGCACCACCACATTGAAGTGCGTTGATTGCATTATTGAAAGATGTAAAATTTCTTGGCCCTACACCTGTAGGATTAATTGTGTATATACCACTCATTCCTTGACAAATATTAAGGTTAAATGTATCATTTAACATGTTAGCATCAACACTTGTATTAGGGGATGAAGTATATGCTCTCATTAAAATACTTCCTCCTGTGTAATTAAACTGCTGACTAGTTGCACCAACACCTGATGTAGCATTATAGGTAATGGTATCAGTACCATTAGGCAGAATTGAACCAGTGTATAATTGACTATGTGAAGTTGCACCTGAAACATAAGTAACATTTACAGAAGTAATTGTAGCTAACCCATGGTTTCTTATCACAACCCTAACATCCGTTAAACCTGTATCTATAGGCGCTTTAGGTAAGGCAAATGAGATCACCCCAGCATCATTTGCAGGCGGTGAAAATTCACTCACCCCAACATCTGGTGTTGTTGCACTTCGGGTATTTCCATCAATATCTGCTGCAACCCAAGTATTTGGTTTACCTATATTGTTAAATGGTATAGTGGTTAACCGAAGGTTATTAATACTCGTAAAACTTGGGTTTAAAAATATTGAATTAGAGTCGTTTCCAATTGTAGGTAAGGTTTGCCAATTTGCAAAAGTTTGTGTTATTTGGTTATTCGAGCGATAAGGGTAGGTTCCTAAACCATAATAAACATTATTATTTATGGTCCAATTTAAACCAATTTGTGTAATTGGGAATAGTGCTCCGCCATCACCTATCCATGCACAATATCCTGCATTAGGGTTGTTAAAAACATTATTAATGACATCAACAGTATTATATAATGAAGCGTTATTACTAAACAAGTAAAACGTAGTAGCTGTTGAACTTCCTGAAGTAATATTCACAGCATTGTGGGCAAAAACAAATTGTGATGGGTAACCCATAAATACACCGTATGCGGTATTCGCTGCAGTGCCAATTTGAATCATGTTGTTTGAAATTACAGATTTATTTGTAAGCGAACCTTGAGGATAAATAGTATAAATTGCATAACCACCATTTTGGCCTGAGAATTCGTTTGCATTTATCACCATTCCTTCACCACTATAACTCATGTATAAGCCATAGCTAAAAGTTGGATTTTGTTTACCACCTCCAATTATTCTGTTGCGTTCAAATAAACTTCTTTCAATACCGTTGAAATAAGTAAAGAAGTAGTTTTGGTCAAAAAAGTATGAGTTCCTTATTCTATTGCCTGATGATCTAGTTGTATTAGGTGCCATCATTGTTAATCCGTAGTATCCTCCAATAAATGAAGAACTATCTATAGATAATGCATTGGCATTTATAAATGTTGATGATGTAGGGCTGGTTGGTAAAGAGCTTACTTCAAATACATTTATTAGTGTAGAGACAGTATTAGATGTGACTATAAATGCACATTTGTTAAAAGATAAACTATCAGCGCTATTACCAGATAATCCGTTGATTTGAACAGCCACAGCATTTGATGAGCCTGTATTAACAATCTTGAAGTTACTAAACGAGATGTTATCTGAACCAGTTATTGAAATCGTAGCCCTATCGTTTGTGGTTGCTCCTGCAAAAGTTATAATTGTATTTGATGAATCAGCACCAATAAAACTTAAACGATTACCTGATCCTAAGCCTGAAATATTTGAGAAGCTTAGTTTTTCATTGTAAGTACCAGCTGATACATTCACCGTAACGTTTCCTGCAATACCGCATGTTTGTATTAATTGCACAACTGCACCAATTGTTTGGAAATTTCCATTGCCATTAGGTAAAGCAGGGTTAACCGTAAAATTACCACTTAATGGTGTGCAGAAAGTTTGTTGAACTGTATCATTAAAACGCAAGATATCTGTTGTTGAGTTAGGCGATGAACTCCAAGCCTTAAGTGTAAATAAGCCTGAATTTGCAAAGTTATAAGTTCCCAATGCGGCTGAAATAGTATCGTTGGTAATTAAATTCCCCGACCAACTTGCACTTGTTTGATTAACCCCATTTACCTGCCAATCAATATTGGCTGAGGACAATGTAGCTGAACCATAATTCTTAATTACTGCGTTCACATTTTGAACTCCCAAACTTAAAGGCATTGTTGGCGATGAAAATCCTATAATTCCAGCATCATTAGGAGATACAGCAAACTTGTATGCGCCAGGATCTGGCAATGAATCATGAGGTGCACCTGTAATATCTGTTGGTATTATTGAACGTAAATCAGCACCAATATTATTTAAACTATCAGCACCTGGTGTAAACGGTGCTTGTGTAAATGCTGTTCTGAAATTAGGATTTGCGAATACACTGAATGAATCGAGTGGGTTTGTTGGAATTGCTAACCTCCAAGCCGCTAAATCTATTTGATTAATAGCATTGTAGTTACCTACAAAGTTATTTGTACTTCCACTCGGTACACCTAATGATAAACCGTTGTTTCTAAAGTCATATCCAGTTGTACTTGTTGATGCTAAATACATCAAATATTTTGTCCCTGTTCCACCTCTGTTAATATGAAAAATATTGTTTTTAACACGCTGGTAACTTGGAGCACCTGAGTTGTAAAATGCATAATTCGCAGATGCTGATGTGTTTTGAGGATAATCAATACTTACTGTATTGTGATAGAATAGACTTTGGCTTATAGAGGATAAGTAAATACCATAAATTGTTCCACCGCCTTTGATATCTGCAATTAAGTTGTTTGCAACCAATATTGGCCTACCAGTTGCGGCAATTTGAAAATACATCGCATAATAAGTATTGGTATTTATCTGCAACATTTCAAAAGGTTTCAAAATTTTGTTGTTCACAAAGGTATCAGCCGAGAGGTAGGTGAAATTTATTCCATAAAATGTTGATGGCGATGCCTTAGTAGGTCGAGAAATTTCATTATTTTTTATCAAACTCCCGGTAACTCCATAAGCGTATATGCCATAAATGGTAAAGTCTCTGATGATATTATCTTGGATGACATATCCGTTATTTGTTCCATCTGTATTATTAGCCATAACAGAAATCCCGAAATAGGGGCCTCCTGAAGAGTTACCCAAAATGGTGTTGCCTATAAATCTATTAAACAAACCAATATTAGGACCGATGTTTGATGCACTACTTAAACTTGATGATACTGCAATTCCAGCTGAAAGTGAACTTCCAGTAACTGACGATATATCAATGTTACAACCTAAAATATTTACATAGTCAGATCCAGTTGTAAGCAGATAGCCAACACCATAACTTGCATTTAGCGATTTTACGTGCAGTTGGTTAAAAGTAACATAATCAGTTCCAATTACGTTAATTATACCTATCAATCCGCTGTTGGTATTATTAAACTCTACTCTGTTACCATTACCATTAAAGGTTATTGTATTTGTTGCACTTGCTCCTGGAACCATTGCAAGAAATACTTGATTAACATAAGGTCCTGAATTGGCTACGACATTAAAAGTTACTGCACCACCAATGCCTCCCATACTCATATAATCGGCAAGTCCGCTTAAAGAAGTAAAATTACTTGCGCTAGCAGCTGCGCCTTGATTAACGGTATATACACCACCAGGTAGTAAACAAGCAGTAGTTCTGCTCATGCTATTGTTGGTTGTATTAGATTCAGTGGTATTATTTGGGTTACTAATTGTATAAGCAATATTGTAAACCGTGCCAACTTGAACATTTATAGTTCCTAGTGTAATATTACTTGATATTGCACCTCCAGCTAATGATCCTGTAAAATTAACAGGTGTTTGTGCAACTCCATTCACAGTCCAATTGATTGTTGCAGATGTAATAATTGCAGTCCCAGCATTACGTATAGTAGCAGTAATATTTTGAATACCCGCAGCATAAGGAGCTACAGGTACATTTAAGCTATTGTTCGCAACATCTAATGAAATAGGTGAAGCTTCATAAGCACCAATATCTATTGGTAATGTTCGGTTAACACCATTAACATCTTTGGTAATATGCGGCATGGCAACACCGTTACCATTAAACCAACCATCTTGGGGTGCAAAATTGCGTGTTAGAGGATTTATAAAGTTTGGATTAAAGTCAGAACTTGTATTATCTGCCGCACCCATATAAGCACTATATTGGCTGTATGTATTGTAATCTAATCCATTAATGTTAGCCATTTTATAGCTTGAAGCCAAGCCGAAATACGAGTTCTTACCAAGGTCGGTTCCTGTATTAAATGTACCTGATATATATATAGAGTAAAATAAACCAACAGTGCTGGTTCTTGCATTATAGAAAATATTATTTTTAAGTTCGTATGCACTCGATGCGCTTGGACTGAAACTTGAATAGAATCCATAAGTTTGAAAAGAGCTAGTTACAGTGTTATTATGAAAAGCCACTGTATTATTTCTGATTCTGAAATTAAAGGCTGTTAAAAAATAAAACCCATAGTGCGAGCCTGTACCTGTGTTAAAGTTAAATAAATTATTATCTATTACGTTGGGCTGAGCTGTAGTACCACTATAGTTAATACCATAGACGCCATAACATGTGTTAGTTGAAGTCGGGCTTCCTGCAAATAAATCTGTTACAATGTTATTGCGAATGGTATCTTGACGACCAGAACTTGAACCTAAATAAAATGCGTATGTGGTACTTATTGAAGTTTTGGTTGTACGTCTGATGGTGTTGCCATCAAAAGCAGTTGAATTACCATTGTTCCAATATATCCCATAGATGTAAAAATCTTGAATAATATTATTATAAAATTTATTGGCGGAAACTGTGGTTGATGTAGATGCAGGAGATCCTACGATACCGTAATACATACCTGCTCCTATTGGGTTCCCGCGTACCATATTATTGCTAATAATATTACGATA
Source organism: Bacteroidota bacterium (assembly GCA_947459075.1). GTDB lineage: Bacteria > Bacteroidota > Bacteroidia > UKL13-3 > UKL13-3 > UBA6183. The sequence continues at coordinate 3,992 of CANHBJ010000041.1, read as the reverse complement.
ACCATTAGTTCCGGTAGTTGTTAATGATGTTAAGCTGTTACTCCAAACAATACCAGCCGAATTAACGGAGGATGTGCTAGTAACAGAGCTTATGTCAATATTACAACTATCAATAATGTTATCATCAGATCCCAAGTAAAAATGAATACCCCAGCCAAAGTCTATACTAGTAGTTCTAATTGTTAAATTTTTTAACTTGTAAAAATCACCATTGTTAAACCTAACAATAGCCATATCTGCTGTTGATGTAGGGGCAAATTGTATAATGTTACCATTCCCGTTTATTGTAATGGTATTGGTAGCAGATGCACCTGTAATATTTGGAAATACAACTTGACCCGTGTAAGGCCCGGAGTTGGCTACCACGTCAACAACCAATGGGCCGCTTACTCCAAATGGCGCACTATTAGCTGGTCCGGCATCACTTCTTGCATTAGCACTTGTAAGATAGGTAAGTAGGGAATTAAAATTTTGGAAGTTGGTTGCTGATGCTGTTTGATTGGCATCAATGGTTAACGTTCCTGTTACTTGTGCTGCTCTAGCCTGAACCAAAAAGGCCATACAGAGAATCATCAGTAATAGTTTTCTCATAGTGTATTTGAATTAAGTTTGTTAATCGAATATATAAAATATTTTAATAACAAGCATTAATAAATACTTAAAGAAATAATTGTTGGTAGTTTTGATTATTTTAAACCCAAGTAATTGTTACCTATTGAGAATATTATCAAAAAATAGGAATGCTTAAAAAGTGCAACTATTTTAAAATTTATTTAAATGGATTTAAACTATAGCTGTAACTCTGGTTATCTGAGGTATGGCAGATTTTAACCCATTTTCAATACCTGCTTTCATGGTCATGCTGCTCATGCTGCAACTACTACAGTTACCCAATAAGCGTAATTGTACTTCCATTTCATCGGTAATGTCAACCAACTCTACATCCCCACCATCGGCTTGTAAAAACGGGCGCATACTATTTAATGCAATCTCAATTTTTTGCTCTAATTCGGTTCTGTTTAAAGTTTCCATTCGTTAGTTGGTGCTATTAATTTGTTGTGTATTTTCTAGGTTGTTATTAATGGCCAATTGTTGTGCTACACGTTGTGCTAATTGCAAAAATAAGGACTTTGCCGGATTTAAGTCATCTAACACTGCCGGCATACCTTTATCTGCGCCTTCTCTTATGCCAGCCACTAAAGGTATTTGTCCGAGTAAATTGGTGTTAAATTGTTTGGCTATTTTGTCGCCTCCTCCTTCACCAAAAATATAATATTTGTTATCTGGGAATTCGACAGGTGTAAACCAACTCATGTTTTCAACTACACCTAAAAAAGGAATTTTAGTTGGTAACATGTCAAACATAGCTGCAGCTTTTATAGCATCGGCCACCGCCACATCTTGAGGTGTTGTTACCAATACAACGCCTGTTACTGGAATAATCTGCCCCATGGTTAAATGGATATCTCCTGTTCCTGGTGGCATATCCAGAACTAAGTAATCTAAATCACCCCAAACGGTTTCATTAATAAACTGACGCAGTGCACTGCTTACCATCGGCCCACGCCAAACTACCGCTTGGTTTGGTTCAATCATAAAACCAATACTCATTAATTTTATTCCATGTCTTTCAACAGGAATCATGTGGTTTTTTCCATCCACCACTTGCATTTCTGGTGTTTCATGTATGCCAAACATAATGGGCATACTTGGACCATAAATATCGGCATCAAGTAAACCTACTTTTGCCCCTAGTTCGCTTAATGCCAATGCTAAATTGCTAGATACCGTACTTTTTCCTACACCTCCCTTGCCACTAACCACTGCAATAATATTTTTAACACCTGGTAAAACCAGTTTATCTAATCTTGCGGTTAGCACATTGGCTTCAAAAATTACATGTACTGTAGCTTCTTCTGAAACATATTTTTTAATGGCTTCAATACAATCTTTTTCAATAATATCTTTCATTGGGCAAGCAGGTGTAGTTAGCATTACTTTAAAGGTAATGTCGTTGCCGTTTACCTCAATATCTTTTATCATATTAAGCGTTACCAAATCCTTTTTTAAATCAGGTTCTTGAACGGTTGATAGTGCTTTTAAAACTTGTTCCTGCTTAGTCATTGTTTATCTAGCAAATGAAATTGCAATTTAGCGTTTCATTTTGGTATTGATTGAATAAAATTTAGATTATTACTTTGTTAGTTGTTTTATAATTATTTGTTATAACCTGATTCTGTCCTCTTTAAATTGATAAAAATACTCAGGCAGTTTTGGGTAATTTTGTGCCATGAAGTTACAACCTCGGTTTTTGTTAATTTTTGCGCTGTTATTATTTGTATTGGCTTGTAATACAACTCATATCAAACCTCCTGAACCATCAAACATAAATTATATAGAGCCAGCCAAGCCAACTTCTTGTGTTACTATACCAATTGTACTTGATCTTAAAGCAATATCAAAAGATTTAAATGCGCTATATCTTGAAAAGTATTATACCGATGATTCATATGATAATAATGATAAAGATAATTTGAAAGTAACTGTAATTAAAAGTGCCCCATTACATATAAGTTCAATTGGCAATCATGTTTTTGTAACTGCACCCATGCGCATTGAGGGTAGTTATCGCATTAATAAAAAAGTATTGGGAATGAATGTTACCTATGACCAAGGATTTAAATTTAATTTAACAGTTGATGTGCAAACTTTACCAGTTTTTGATAAAAATTGGAACCTGAAGCTGAATAGCAAAAGCAACATACGTTGGGAAGATTTGCCCAATTTTGAAGTGGCCGGATTACAAATTGATTTCCCAAAAATGTTTGGCAAAATAATACAAGGTCAGGTTGATAAAATTACAACACAGTTAGATCAAGAACTAACCAATACAGTTGATTTAAGAAAAGTAGTTAATGATGGTTGGAAGCAAGCAATACAACCCATTGGTATTGATGTGGAAACCAATAGTTGGCTTATAATAAGACCTAAGCAAGTTTTTTATACACAATTAGAAGGGTTCGATTCTTTGGCTAAATTCAATTTGGGTTTATATTCAGTTATTGAAATTGTGAGTGGGTATAAACCCCTTGCGGATACTTCATCTGTACTTCCCTATTTGTATCAAACCAATAAGTTGGATGATAAAATAAATTTGATGCTAAATATTCAAATCAGCTTCGATCAAATTAATCAAACCATACAGCAACAATTAATTGGTAAAAGCATAAAACTCGAATCTAAAGAATATAACCTTGATATTTTGGATGCCAAAGTTTTTGGTAATACAGATAAAATTTTAATTGGGGTGAACGTAACAGGGAAGGTAAAAAGGGGAGTACTAGCCAAGAAAATTAAAGGCATAGTTTACTTTGAAGGAACACCAGTTTACAATATTCAAAAACAAACCATCAGTGTTAAAAACTTCGAATTAAATATTCAAACCAAAGATGTTTTGCTTAAATCAGCTTCTTGGCTTGCTAATTCTAAATTATTTAAAAATAGTATTGAAAGTAAACTCGAATTTTCTATTGCCAAAGAGTTAAAAGATGCAATTAAAATTGCTAACGAAGCGGTTAATAAACAATATGGAAAAAAACTACAAATTAATGGTGTTATTAATCAGATAACTCCAACCGATATATTTGTTACACCTAATGCAGTGAGGGTAAATATTAAAGCGGTAGGAAAAATTGGATTGAAATTAAATGGGTTTTAAAGTAGCAAATCTGTTTCGCCAATTCTGGCTTTAATTTTTTAATTTCTAATTGGTTTGATATTAAATTATATAACAACGGTAGCACTTAAGTTTGATTTTAAATATAATGCGCATTGCGATACTGTGCCATATTATTTAGGTAGTTTTTTTTTATGCTTGATTGGTGAAAATTTAAAAACAAAAACGTCCACTCCAAAACCTTGAAGTGGACGATTAATTTATTTTTAAAATTATTATTTTAAAATTTCGCGGCTAATAACTATACGTTGCACCT
>CANHBJ010000040.1 GCA_947459075.1 Bacteroidota bacterium | reverse complement strand
ATTACCTCACTTGTGCCATAATGGGAAATATAATAACCGATAAGCCAGGTATTACAACACAGTTTTGGATCGAGGATTGGTTTCCTTATACCTTGGCTTTGGGCTTTTTGTTTATTAGCGTATTTTACAGTATCAGTCAAACAGCACAAAAATTTGGCGTATCAGTTAGTATGGTTTCCGCTAAATTATCAGTTGCCATTCCTGTGATATATGCACTATTTTTTTTTAACGAAAATTTAGGATTATTTAAGCTATGCGGGATAATTTTGTCATTAACAGCAGTATATTTTATTAGCAAAAGTAACAATACATCAACCCAAAAAGGTTTATGGTATTTTCCATTATATGTATTTATTGGCAGTGGTTGTATTGATACACTTTTAAACATCATTAATAAAAATTACATCCCCCCTTTTGACACCAATCATATTTTAAGTTTTGTGTTTTTAACTGCATTTGTATTTGGTGGTAGTTTACTTGCCTTTCAAATATTTAGAGGAAACCAAAAACTTACATTTAAAAATATTTTGTGGGGAATAGCACTTGGCATACCGAATTATTTATGCATGTTTTTTTTATTAAAAACACTAGGCGCATTTACCGAAGCAAGTATCGTACTTCCTATAAATAACATTGGTATTGTATTAACCACCACGTTAGTTGGTTTAATTATTTTTAAAGAGCATTTAAGTAAAATAAATTGGATAGGATTTTTAATCGCTATTGCATCAATCATCATTTTATCTTTTAGCTAGTATGTTTTTTTCGGATACATATAAAACAATAGCATTTAAAAGCGAGGGGGAGTTTAAAGACAAAGGCAGTAAATTCTTAGGATTTGCATTCCCCATAACTAACGAAAACGAAGTAAAAGACATCATCAACAGCCTAAAAAAAGAACATTACACAGCTGCGCATCATTGTTATGCATACATATTGGGCACAGCACAAGAAATACAAAAAAGTAATGATGACCGCGAGCCCAATAATACTGCAGGAAAACCAATATTACGCGCCATACTTAGTAAACAACTTACCAATACATTGGTTGTGGTAGTTAGGTACTTTGGCGGAAAATTACTTGGTGTACCTGGATTAATTCAAGCTTATGGAGAGTCGGCCAATGAGGCGTTAAAAGCAGCTAAAATTCTTGAGAAAATAATTACAGAACACCACTTGGCAATAGGAAATTACAAAGACGAGAATGAAGTATATAAAGCATACAAACAATTTGGTGCTAAAATAATAAGTCACACCTATAACGGAACACAATTTAGTAGTATATTTGAAGTACGTAAAACAAAAGCAATAGATATTACAAACTACCTTAAAGAAAAACGGTTATTTGAAATTAAATTCATTTCAGAACAATGAAAAAAGTAATAGCATTAAGCTCAATATTATTTTTAATAAGTATACCCACTTTTGCCCAACATCAAGCAGAGGTGCGTTTAAAAGAACAAACACCAACACTGGTTCAAAGTGAATTATTACCTTCTCAATTTAATCAGCAGAAACAACTACTAAATAAAAGCAGTAATGAAGATTTAGTATTAAAAACGTATACTGAAAGTAATATTGGAAAACATTACTTATACCAGCAAATACATAAAGGTTTGCCTATTTACGGAGCATTTTTAAAAGTAAATACAAATAAAACTGGCGGTGTATTGAATAGCTTTAGTACTTTGGTTGATGTAAATGCACTAAATATAGAAACTGATAATTCTGCAAACTACAACTACTGGGTAGTAAGTGATAATAATTTGTTATTGGCTAAAGCCTATAAAAACGGTTATGAATTTACATTAAAACAAAATAACGGAACCATACTTTACCAAAAAGACAACCGATTATTTTTTACAGATACCATTATAAAAGCAAGGGTATTTAACCCTGACCCACTTACCACTGCAGGTGTTACATATGGCAAAGACGGGACATATCGTAACTTTAATGATAGTGATTATACCTTATTAAATGAACAACGTAAATGGGTTAATATTCCTGCTCAATTTAACGCAGATACTTTTTACCTTAAAAACAAATATGCAGCCATAGTAGATATTAAATCACCAAATTATATTCCTTCAAAATCAACCAAAGACTCGTTTGATTATACACGCAGGCAAGTTGGCTTTAAAGAAGTAATGGCATTGTATCATATTTCGGAGGTTCAAACTTATATTAAGCTTTTAGGATTTAACAACTTGGTTAAATACCAATTAAAGGTTGACCCACACAGCAGCACTGCCGACCAAAGCTATTTTAGCTACGATCCTGATACATCATTACATTTTGGCTTGGGTGGCGTACCTGATGCCGAAGATGCAGATGTAATCGTGCACGAGTATACACATGCCATTTCACATAGTTTAAACCCAACAGATATAATTGGTACAGAAAGACGTGCACTTGAGGAAGCCATTTGTGACGCCATGTGCTGCGCTTATTCTAAAAGAATTAATCCATTTTTATGGAAAAATATTTTTGGATGGGATGGTCATAACGAGTTTTGGAATGGCCGCAATGGTGCATCATTAAAAACATATGAAAATAAAGTAGGAGACTTTTATAGCGATAGTGAAATTTGGAGTAGCGCCATGAATAACTTAAGCGAAAAAATTGGTGAAAATATTGTGATGAAATTATTACTAAATGTTATACCACAACTATCTCCAAACACTACGATGCCTCAGGCCGCTAAAATAATGTATGATACTGATAGCATAACAAACAACAGTAAATATAGATGGGTATTGGCTGAAGAATTTGTTGCACGTAAGATGGGTGACTTTTACACGGGCACAAATGAAGTATTATTAAATAAGCAAATTAGCTTATTAAATTCATTTGGTTTTGCAAACGGAACAGGAAACGCAACAATTAAACTAAATCAAGCGGGTACGTTTAATATACAAATGTATGATGTAAATGGTCATGTAATCTTAACAAGAAAAAACATCAATCAACTTGATTTAAACCCAACAGAATTTGGCGCAGGTTTGTATATTTTAGAGTTAAATCATAATGGCAAAACAGCCTATTTAAAAGTTTTTAGACACAACTAAAATTATTGAAACTTGATGGCTTTTACTGGTGTTATTTTACTTACAAATTGTGCAGGTAAAAGCATAATTAAAAGACATAATACAAATGCACCAATATTTATCCATACTACATCCAATGCATTTAAAAATATAGGAACTTGGTTTAAAAAATAGGCTTCTTCATCCAACTTAATCCAACCTATATAATATTGGGTAAAACAAATTAGTAAACCAAGGGTGTTACCTATTATTAATCCTTTACCTATTAATTTTGCTGCCATTACTACAAATATGCTTTGCACTTGTTTATTGTTAGTACCCATAGCCTTAAGCATACCAATCATATTACTTCTTTCTACAATTAGAATTAGTAAGGCAGTACTCATATTGATACAGGCAACAACAACCATTAATACAATTATAACCAACACATTTAAATCTAGTAAGCCCAGCCAATCAAACAACTGCGGATAAACATCCACTATTGTTTTTACTTGCAAATGCATGGGCATTAATGGCAATAATTCTGAAGCGGTAAGAACTAAATCATCATACTTATTAATCTTAACTTCATAACCTGTTATCTGGTTTTCGTCCCACTTGTTTAGTCGTTGAATGTGTCGTATGTCAATAATACCATAAAGCGCATCCAAATCGGAAAAGCCCGTACTGTATATTCCACTTATGGTAAACTTTCTAGCTCTAGGCATTGAGCCGTCTTCTTGCACAAAATAAATAACCAAACCCTGCCCTATTTTTAATTGTAATTTCTGAGCAGTGCTCATTGATATAACAATTTTGTTTGAAACTGATGAATCGTTTGGAACAAATACCACCCCATCTGATAAACAAGATTGTATAAATCCCCAGTTGAATGATTGGTCAATTCCTTTAAGCACGATACCTTCAAACTCTGAGCTTGTTTTTATTATTCCTGCCTTTGTTGCATATGGCTGTATAAACTCAATACGATTATCCGAATGTAAAGTTTTCTCAATTTTGGCATCACGGTATATTGGATTAGTTTCAAAAGAATTGTTAAAATCTAATCTACTAATTTGAATATGGTTATTGAATCCGGTAATTTTGTTTGTTATTTGCAACTTGTAGCCCTGAACAACGGCTACAGAGATAAGCATCACCGCTACACTAATTGCTACTGCAGCTATTGCAATGTTCACTATCAAAGCACTGCGTCCGCTGCTCTTATTGCTCATTAAGCGTTTAGCGATGAAAAAAGGAAAGTTCAATACGTAATAATATTAAATGATAAGGTTCGAATATAAGAAGATTGGTTTATTTACAGCAGCATTATTCATTTTTAGCTTCTATTCGCTTACGGCACAAATTATTACAGGTGCTCAACAAATTGATAATTATTTACCATTAATAAAAGGTAAAAGAGTTGGGTTGGTGGTTAACCAAACATCTGTTATTAACCAAACACATTTGGTTGATACCTTACAAAAACTTAATGTAAACATTATAACCATATTTGCCCCAGAACATGGATTTAGAGGAAACCACAGTGCAGGGGCTAAAGTAAAATCTGGGATTGACGAAAGAACCGGACTACCAATTTTTTCGCTTTATGGCAAAAACTATAAACCTAGTCCTGAAATGATGAAAAAAATGGATGTGGTTATTTTTGACATCCAAGATGTAGGTGCTAGATTTTACACATATATATCAACTTTGCACTACGTAATGGAGGCTTGTGCAGAAAATAAAAAGTTACTTATTGTCTTAGATCGACCAAATCCCAATGGCTTTTATATAGATGGCCCAGTGTTAGATATGAAGTATAAATCTTTTGTGGGCATGCATCCTGTGCCTGTGGTACATGGCATGACAGTTGGCGAATATGCCAACATGATTAATTCCGAAAAATGGTTAAAGGATAGTTTAAAATGTAAACTAGAAGTGATTAAAATGAAAGGCTGGAATCATGGAATGAAATATAATCTTCCTATTAAACCTTCACCTAATTTACCAACCCCAGAGAGTATCGCTTTATACCCTTCATTATGTTTTTTTGAGGGGATTAATTACAGCTTAGGTCGTGGTACAGACAAACCATTTGAATGCATTGGAAAACCCGGAAACACCCATGGAAATTATACTTTTACGCCACGCAATATTATTGGCATTGCCGATAATCCACCTTTTATGAATAAAGAATGTAGGGGATATTTACTAACTGACTATGCAAAAAATGTATTGCCAATAAATCCTAGCCTAAATATTAATTGGATGATAGAAATGTTCCAAAAAGATACGATGCAGGATAAATTTTTTAATAATTTTTTCAATAAACTTGCAGGTAACAATACATTAATGCTACAAATAAAAAACGGAACCAGCGAAGCAGAAATAAGAAAAAGTTGGGAGCCTGAATTATCTAAATTTAAACGCATACGAAAAAAATATATGCTATATACTGATTTTGATGGTATAGTTACACGACCATAATAATGAGCCCAATTATTGCATTAATAAAAAAAGACATTACTATTGAATGGCGACAAAGGTATGCTATCAATGGTATTTTGCTTCACGCAATATCAAGTACGATGGTTGTGTTTTTAAGTGTAAAAATGCTTAATGCGCCAACATGGAATGCTATTTATTGGATTGTATTGCTGTTTTCATCGGTGAGTGCTGTTGCTAAAAGTTTTGTTGCCGAAAATAGCGGCAGACAATTATATTATTATGGCATTGTATCACCACAGCACCTCATTATTTCAAAACTAATTTATAACGCAATTTTAACTGTGTTACTTGCATTATTGTGCTTAGGAACCTATAGCCTATTTCTTGGATTTCCTGTTGGTAATACGTTTTATTTTATCATTACCATTGCATTAGGTGGGATTGGTTTTTCATCTACCTTCACCTTAATATCTTCCATAGCTGCAAAATCAGGTAATGGCAATTTACTAATGCCTGTTTTAAGCTTTCCTGTTATCATTCCACTTTTATTGGTTGCCATTAAAGCAGCTAAAAAAGCGGTTGATGATTTGGACCCATCTTTAATGACAAAAGACTTGTTAATACTATTGGCCATAAATACTTTAATTGTAACACTTGCCTATTTGTTATTTCCATTTTTGTGGCGAGATTAATAAAATCCAACTTTTCATGAACAGTCCATTACGCGTTATATTTTTAGGCACACCCGATTTTGCAGTTACACCACTAAAAGCGTTGGTTGATTCAGGCGTTCATATCGTGGCTGTTGTAACCGCTCCTGACAAACCAGCAGGAAGAGGCATGCAATTACAAGAATCACCTATTAAAAAGTTTGCTGTATCTCATCATATTCCGGTTTTACAACCTACAAAATTAAAAGCCCCTGAATTTATTGATGAACTGAAAAGCTACCATGCCGATTTACAAGTGGTGATTGCATTTAGAATGTTACCTGAATTAGTTTGGAATATGCCACGATTAGGAACTATTAACCTTCATGCGTCCTTGTTACCAGATTACCGCGGAGCAGCGCCAATTAATTGGGCCATTATAAATGGAGAAACCAAAACAGGCGTGAGTACATTTTTGCTTAAACATGAAATTGATACAGGTGACCTTATACATCAACAAGAAGTAGCAATTTTACCAGAAATGACGGTAGGTGAACTGCATGACGTGTTGATGAAAGTTGGTGCTGATTTAATTGTAAAAACAGTTGCAGCAGTAGAAAGTGGAAATTATACTCCAACACCACAGAAAGAACCTAATGGCAAGTTTGCACCTAAGATATTTACAGAACATTGCTTAATTAATTGGGCACAAAAAGGAACGCAGATCATTAACCATGTTCGTGGATTAAGTCCTTACCCAGGAGCATATACAAAAATTAACGAGCAAATCTTGAAAATATACCAATGCACATTTGAATCATCGCAGCATCAAGAAAAATCAGGAACAATTCAAACTAACTCGGGTAAAAATCCATATATAAGGTTTGCAGTGGATGATGGTTGGATATATGCCATTGATGTTCAACTACAAGGCAAAAAAAGAATGAAAACAGAGGATTTGTTAAGAGGCTGGAGAAACTAACGTTTTAATGGCAGTTAATTGCCATCAATTAGCAGTTTTAAAAATATTTAACAGTTTTACGTTTTTTTTTCCGAAATTCGCCTAATTATTATTTAGAAGCACTCAGTGAGTAAGATTTTTAAACTATTGACCATGCTATTTGTGTTCTTGTCTATTGCATCAATTGTAATGGCCCAGCCAAATGCGCCTGCATCATCTACTATTTTTGAAGAGATAGATGATGTTCCCATTAATGGGGCAATAGCTTTATTAACCTCTGCAGGTATAGGCTTAGGTATTAAAAAACTATACGGTCGCAAAAAATAAACGACAAAGCCTAATATGAAATTGATGGGGCTAAATAAAAAATTAGTTAAATTCTTACTCCAATCATTTTTATTATACGGAGTTTGGCTACTTTCATACGAACTTTTATTAAAATCTAATGGTCAACCCGACCACATCATTACCGAAAACATATCCTACTTTATTTGTTTAGGATTAGATTACCTTGGATTTAATCCACACTTTAGTATTGCAGAGAAACTTGGGGAAACATTTATTTTTCTAAATACAAGTACTTTCCCACTTATAAGAGTTGGCGCATCCTGTAATGGATTAGAACTTCTCATTTTGTTTAGTATTTTTATCATTTGTTATCCTAGCAACTTCAAGTCTAAATTATGGTTTATACCAATAGGTTGTTTATTAATACATGTTGTAAACATCATGCGTAATTTCATACTTACACTGATGGCAGAGGCTAAATCACCATACTTCGATCTTTTCCATAGGTATATATTTATTTTTTTAGTTTACGGTATCATTTTTATGCTTTGGATGTGGTGGGCCGCCAAACAATCTAAAATTCAAGCTACCCATGAAAACTAATAAATGGTATGCCGCAGTTGTTTTTTTGTTAATTTTAATGCTCAGCTTATTAAAAGATGAAATATCGCCCGATTACCGAAATACTCCGGAGGCATTATTTTTATCACCTGAAGTATTAACAACAACTCGATTGGCTACATTGCTTACCCACGGATTTTTTTGGATTAAAGCGTTTATCTATAGTTTATGTTTTGTTGGATTACCTACCCTTTTAATTCACTTTGCATTTAAACAAAAAAACCTTACCAATTTCACATTAATACTTCACATTGCGATAATGGTATTGTTATATGCGTCAATTTTCATACAATCTAAAACCATCGATCATGTTTTGGTTTCAAAAGTTAATCGTTATTTGCATTCACCCATTATAACCTTATTTTTATGGGCCGCATTTACCATTACTCAATTACAATCAAAAGATGAACCGCATAATTAATTGGCTTAAAAAATATGACTTTCCTGTAAGCACAGTAGGTTTTGCCTTTTTCCGCATTACATTTTCGTTGTTTTTACTATTGCTAATTTCAAGTATTTATTACTACCGCCCTATTATTTTTAATGCCATTCCACACATTGCTTTAAATCCGTTTCCTGCAAAACTATTTTTAAGCATATGGGCCTTAGTAGTTTTTATTTTGATGATTGGTTGGCAAACAAGAATTGTGGCCATTATCAATTACTTATTTGTAGTAATTACTGCATTTACATTTAGCAATTCAGGATGCGGATCATTTAATGACGACCTGATGCGCATAGGTAGTTTTTTACTAATTATCATGCCTGCCAAACAAAGCTACAGTATAGATCATGTATTACATACTATTAAATACGGGCAACGACCATCAACCCAAACATCATACTGGAATTATTTAGCAGCACTATTTGTTTCTTTGGGTTTAATGTATTGGGCAAGTAGCCTTACGAAAATCTATTCGCCCATGTGGAATAAAGGTTTAGGACTTTGGATTCCATCTGTAATGCCTCATAATAAATGGCATGATTTAACTTTTTACTTAAATTGGAAATGGGCACATATCATTGCCAATTACCTCACAATGGCATGGGAATTTGGATTGATATTCGCATTATTCTTCAAAAAAATAAGACACTATGCTGCGTGGATTGGTGTGTTTTTTCACTTGATTATTGCTAGTATTTTCCCCTTCCCATTATTATGTTTTGGGCCTATTCCATTTTACCTGCTTTTTGTAAACGACAAGTTTTGGCAGAAGTTTAAAATGAGTTCGGTTGAAATAACCATCAACCCAAATAACCCAAAACAAAATGCTTTGGCTAGGTTAATTTCAGGGTTAAATAATCATACTGTTGTTCATCATCATACCCTAAAAAATATTATCATCAATCAAACCGAATACGTTAACAATTGGTTAGCTGCGAGCGCTGTTTTAAAATCTTCTTTAGTAGGAAAGCTAATCGCGCTTTTTTTACACTTCGAATTGTTTCGTTTAATTATCGATTTTATATTGGAAGAAGTCATTAAACTGCAAAATCCAGAACAATCGCCTCAACCCATCATAAGCGAAAAAATAAGATATGGGGTGTTAGGCATTTTTTGTTTTGGTTTGTTGTCTGTGCAAACTTTTTACAGCAGTTATCATTTTTACTCACGTATAAAAGGCGGAGTAACAACAGTAGAACTCAAGAAATTTTATGCTGTTAGAAAAGATATTTCAGATTACAGCCTAAAACCATCCAATTTATTTAGAACCTTATTTGGTTTGAATGCCCGTGGTGTATTTTTAGACCATAGCCTAAGCGGTTCTAAAACTGTTTTTGCAGTTGTACAAAAACAAGCTAACGGAGACACTTTGTGGTTACCCTTTTTCAATGCTACTGGTTATTGCATGAATATGAATATGAACTTAGCTTGGAGTAAATATACATTTAACTCAGTTTGCAGCGGAACCATTCCAAACCCAAAAGAACTTGAAAAATCAATTTGGTTGTGGGCTAATAAAAACAACATCAAAACCGATAGTTTAGATTTTGAAGTATTAAAACGCACCTATCATTTCCCTTTCACTTATCAAAAAGATTACCACCAGCAACTTATAAATCAATCTTGGATACCTGAAGGTAACGTAAAATGGCGCAAAGGTATTTATACATACACGCCACTAGACAGCATGTAAGTAACTGTAAATTAATTCTCAAAAAAAATTTGCTATATATATAATTTCATTACCTTTGTACGCTTTTTTAAGCGAAAGGAGAATTAATTCATTGACAAAAAACAACAACATTCAATTCGAAACACCAAGCTCAGACTTTGACTGGAGCATGGACAAAGCCGGTTTCGGCAACTATTCTAAAGATGAGAGAGCAACTCTTGAAAGTCTTTACGAACAAACACTTAGCACTATTGCTGAGAAAGAAATTGTTAAAGGTACCGTTGTAGGTTTTACCGAAAAAGAAGTGGTACTTAACATTGGCTTCAAATCAGATGGTTTGATTGCTAAAACAGAATTTCGCGACATGCCTGAATTAAAAGTAGGCGATGTAGTAGAAGTTTTGCTTGAAAACAAAGAAGATGCATTAGGTCAACTTGTGTTATCACGCAAAAAAGCCATGAGCGAACGCGCATGGGACAACATCATGAAGTGCTTTGAAAGTGATGAAATCGTTAATGGTTTCGTTAAATCTCGCACAAAAGGTGGTTTAGTTGTAGAGTTATTCGGTATTGACACGTTTTTACCAGGTTCACAAATCGACACTAAGCCAATTAAAGATTACGATGTTTATGTTGGTCAAACAATGCCATTTAAAGTGGTAAAAGTTAATCACCAATTTAAAAACGTGGTAATTTCTCACAAGGTGTTAATTGAAGAGGATATTGAAAAACAAAAATCAGACATCCTATCAAAATTAGAAAAAGGCCAAGTATTAGAAGGTACTGTTAAAAACATGACTTCATTTGGTGTGTTTATTGATTTAGGTGGTGTTGATGGTTTATTACATATTACAGATATCTCATGGGGACGTATTAACCATCCAGAAGAGGTATTGAAAATGGATCAAAAAATCAACATTGTTGTGCTTGACTTTGATGATGAGAAAAAACGTATCAGCCTTGGCTTGAAGCAACTTTCTTCTCATCCTTGGGATAGCTTAGCAGACACTTTAGTTGTAGGTGCTAACGTTAAAGGTAAAATCGTAAACATTGCAGATTACGGTGCATTCCTTGAAATTGCTCCTGGTGTTGAAGGCTTAATCCACGTGAGTGAAATGAGCTGGAGTCAACACTTACGCTCACCTCAAGATTTCATGAAATTGGGTGACGAAGTTGAAGCAGTTATTTTAACGCTAGAAAAAGAAGAACGTAAAATGTCTCTTGGTATCAAGCAATTAAAAGCTGATCCTTGGGTGAATATTAACGAAAGATACCCTGTTGGTTCGCGCCACAAAGGTGTTGTGCGTAACATGACTAACTACGGTTTATTTGTTGAGCTAGAAGAAGGTGTTGATGGTTTAGTTCACGTAAGTGACTTAAGCTGGACCAAGAAAATCAAACATCCTGCTGAGTTCGTGAAAAAAGATCAAGAGTTAGATGTAATGGTATTAGAAGTTGATTTAGAAAACCGTAGATTAAGTTTAGGTCATAAACAACTTGACGAAAACCCTTGGGATACTTTTGAAACCATATTTACTGTTGGTTCTGTTCACGAAGGTACTGTGTTAAAAATTGAAGATAAAAGTGCTACTATCGCTTTACCATATGGTGTAGAAGGATATGCTCCTATCAAGCAATTACAACGCGAAGATAAAACTACCGTTAAAGAAGACGAAGTAGTTGACTTTAAAGTAACTGAGTTTAACAAAGAAAACAAACGTATTGTTGTTTCTCATACCGCTCTTTGGAAAGCTGATGCTATTGAAGAGAAAAAGGCTGACGAGAAAAAACGTACAGACGATAAAGACAAAGCAACCAAAGCTGCTAAAAAACTAAACGATAGTAATGAGAAATCAACTTTCGCTGATGTTGAAGGTTTTGCTGCATTGAAAGCTCAATTAGAGAAAAAAGACTAATTAGCTGAATAACTTTAAAATCCCGACCATGTGTCGGGATTTTTTTTGACCTTTTGTTTTCGTTTCGTTGTAATTAATTATGTTTGAAATATGAACTATTGGTTAGTAAAATCAGAGCCCTTTAAGTACAGCTGGGAACAGTTTGAAAAAGACAAAAAAACTTTTTGGGATGGCGTGCGTAATTATCAGGCCCGAAATAACTTAAAAGCAATGAAAAAAGGTGACTTGGTATTGTGGTACCATAGTAATGAGGGAAAAGAAGTTGTGGGCATTGCTAAGGTTGTAAAAGAATTTTATCAAGACCCCACTACAGAAGATCCAAACTGGGTTGTAGTTGATTTAGCGCCTTTTAAAAGACTAAAGAAAACTGTTACACTAGAGCAAATTAAAGAAGATAAACGCTTGCAAAACATTGCATTGGTAAGGCAAGGCCGCTTAAGCGTGAGTTCTTTAAAAGCAGAAGAATTTGATGCCATATTAGACCTATCACAAACAAAATAATTACCTTTAGACTATATTGAAACTGGTTTTAGATATTTGAAATCGGTTAATTACCCAATAATAAACTATTTTACTAATCAGTAGTAAGGTTGAAAAAGAAACATGAATACGAAAGTTATCTTAGAAAAAAAACAATTCGACATAACAATTGATCGGTTATGTTTTGAATTGATTGAAAAACATGGAGATTTTTCTAACACAGCCATTGTTGGGCTTCAGCCTCGGGGTATTTATTTATCGCGAAGGATATACAAACGTGTTTCAGAAATATTAAACTCAAAAAAGGTTTTATATGGCGAGTTAGATATTGCCTTTTATCGTGATGATTATAGAAGAGGTAACGAACAAATTGTGCCTAGTGAAATGAATATTTCATTCAATGTCCAAGATAAAAACATTGTGATTATTGATGATGTGCTTTACACAGGACGCACCATCAGAAGTGCGTTGGATGCATTAACAGATTTTGGAAGACCAAATAAGGTGGAATTATTGGTATTGGTTGATAGACGATACAGCCGTCATTTACCAATACAACCAGATTACACGGGAATATCTGTTGATACAAGAGCAAACGATAAAGTAAAAGTAGAATGGAAAGAAAATGCCAAAAATGATTTGGTACACATACTTACCAATTAAATTTATTAAGCAGAAACAATACTAATAACTCAACCAAAAAGAATACGCAACGCAATGAGCAAGAAGTTTAGTCAACCACACCTTTTAGGTATTAAAGACATTACCCGCGATGATATTGAACTGGTATTTGAAACGGCCGATAATTTTAAAGCAATTATCAACCGCCCAATTAAAAAAGTTCCTTCTCTGCGCGATGTAACTGTGGCCAATATATTTTTCGAAAACTCAACACGTACACGTATCTCTTTTGAGTTGGCACAAAAACGTTTAAGTGCTGATATCGTTAACTTCTCTGCATCTTCATCATCAGTATCAAAAGGCGAAACCTTAATTGATACTGTAAACAATATTTTGGCCATGAAGGTTGATATGGTGGTGATGCGACACCCTGCACCGGGAGCCTGCCAGTTTTTGGCCAAACACGTAGATGCACAAATCATTAATGCAGGTGATGGCACCCACGAACATCCCACACAAGCTTTATTAGATGCTTATTCGATAAGAGAAAAGTTAGGTGGAGTTAAAGGTAAAAAAGTTGTGATTGTTGGTGATATCACCCACTCGCGTGTGGCTTTATCTAACATTTATTGCCTTAAAAAATTAGGCGCTGAAGTTATGGTTTGTGGGCCAACAACCCTCATCCCAAAACACATTGAAAGTCTTGGTGTAAAGGTGGAACACGATTTAATGAAAGCACTAAATTGGTGTGATGTGGCCAATATGTTGCGCATACAATTAGAAAGGCAGGAAATTAAATATTTTCCAAGCTTGCGCGAGTACAGCATGTTGTATGGTTTGGATAAAGAACGTTTGGATAAACTAAACAAAGAAATTTTAATTATGCACCCAGGACCAATTAACCGAGGTGTTGAAATTACGAGCGATGTGGCCGACAGCAAACACAGCATTATTTTAGACCAAGTAGAAAATGGTGTAGCCACACGAATGGCTGTTATGTATTTATTAGCAGGACAACAAGGATAAATTATTAGTAATGACGAAAGAAATTGTAGTTAGTGGCATTCGCCCCACCGGAAATTTACACCTAGGAAATTATTTTGGAGCAGTGCGCAACTTTTTAAAAATGCAGCACGAGTATAACTGTTACTTTTTTATTGCCGATTACCACTCTTTAACCACACATCCCAACCCCGCAGATTTACACAATAACGTAAAACAAGTATTGGCCGAATATTTGGCTTGCGGTATGGATCCAGAGGCTTGCTCTTTATATATACAAAGCGATTTACCCGAAATACCCGAATTATACATGATGCTGAACATGCATGCATATTTGGGTGAACTGGAACGCGTAAGTTCATTTAAAGAAAAAGCACGTACGCAACCCAATAATATTAATGCAGGTTTATTAACTTACCCAGTATTAATGGCTGCTGATATTATTATACATAAAGCAGTAAAAGTGCCAGTAGGTAAAGACCAAGAGCAACACTTAGAAATGGCACGTACATTTGGCAATCGCTTTAACCGCATGTATAATATGGAACTTTTCCCCGAGCCACAAGCCTTTAACTATGGTAGCGAATTGGTTAAAATTCCGGGCTTACAAGGTGGTGGAAAAATGAGTAAAAGCGATGGTGATAACAACGTAATTAATTTGGTTGATACACCTGAAGCCATTCGTAAAAAAATGAGTAAGGCTGTAACCGATACCGGACCAACCGAACCCAACACCCCTCCTACCCAAGCAATACAAAACTTGTTTGATTTAATGAAAGTGGTTTCTACCGAAGATACCTTAAATCACTTTACCGATTCATATGCCAATTGCAACATTCGTTATGGCGATTTAAAGAAACAATTGGCAGAAGACCTGATTACTTTTTTAACACCTATACGCGAAAAAATTGATGCCATTAAAGCAGACGAAACTTACTTAGCTAAAGTGGCCAAACTTGGTGCTGAAAAAGCCCGCGAAAGCGCATCAAAAACATTAAACGAAGCCAGAACTGCTATTGGTTTTAAACGTTTTTACTAAAATTATGTAACCCTTAAGCAAGATAATGTATAACAATACTTTATTTTTGTTTGATATTTGTACCTGCTTATTAAGCTCACCACATTGAAAAAATTAGCACACATAACGCTCTCGTTGGTTTTAGCCTTTAGCATAGTGCTTGGCTATACGGGAGTTACTGTGTACAAAATGGTATGTGCAAGCGAGCAAGGCAAAACAATTGTTTCGGTTACCAATATTGCAGATGATTGTAATCATGAAGTGGCTCAAAAAAGTGATTGCTGTATGCCTGCGGGCAAAACCAAACCTAAACTACAAAAAACAGACGATTGTTGTGATTACAGTTATTCACTTCAAAAAATTGATGACACTCCTGTAACTCAAAAAATAAAAAACAGCACAGAACATCACCTAAATATTTGGCAAAATGTTGTGGCCATATTTTATTTCCCTTTCGTTTTAAATAACGAATCCACAAACATTGTATATCACTCGCCCCCGCTCAGACATAAAAGCATAACTAATTTCTTAAGTCAAATTCAGGTTTACCTGATTTAATAGTTTGTTATTTTATCCCAGAGTTTTTCATCCAATATTGGATGGTAACTTTCTTTATAAAATTCATCAAACTAAATCACATGAAATTTAAAATTTGGATAACAACAATTATCCTCTTGTTTGCAGTAAACACTTATGCGCAAATAAAAGGTGTAGTTGTAGATAAAAAAGACGCCACAGCATTGGTAGGGGCAAGTGCGTATTGGCTTCAATCCCAAAAAGGAACAACTACCAACTCACAAGGAGTGTTTGAATTAGCTCTTCCTCCAAGATTACCAGATACACTGGTAATAAGCTACATAGGTTACAAAACAGATACGTTACTAAACATTCGAAGCGATAAAGAATTTGTGATTCGTTTAACACCATCAGCCAACTTAAATGAAGCCGTGGTAACTGATCAAAAATCAGCGGTATCCTTTAACATGATTGACCCCTTTAATAAACAAAGTTTAGGTAAAGCAGAATTAAAAAAAGCGGCTTGCTGTAACCTAAGCGAAAGTTTTGAAACCAACCCAACAGTAGATGTTAATTATAGTGATGCGATAAGTGGTAGTAAACAAATAAAAATGTTAGGACTTGATGGTTCGTACGCACAACTTACTAAAGAAATGTTGCCGGGCATTCGTGGGTTGAATACCAACTATGGATTTTCGCATATACCCGGTACTTGGGTTGATGCCATTGAAATTACCAAGGGAGTTGGAAGTGTATCTCTTGGTTATGAGAGTATGAGTGGACATATTAATATTGAATTAGATAAACCAGAAAAAGCTGAACGTTTATTTGTAAACTTATTTGCAGGTGACGCAGGTAGGTTTGAAGCCAATGTGCATGCCAAACATAAGTTTAACAACCACTGGAGTACACTTTTACTTACTCATGCCAACAGCACATCAAAACGAAATGATTTTAATAAAGATGGGTTTTTAGATATACCTGTTGGTTACCAATACAACGTATTAAATCGTTGGAGGTACGATAACCCCGGAAAACTATTAGCTACATTTGGTATACATGCGTTGTATGACGATAGAATGGGCGGTCAATCCTCGTTTAAAAACAAACAAGAAAACGATAACAGAAGTGTGTATGGTGTAAACATTAACACCAAACAAGTAGAAGCATTTGGGAAATTAGGTATTGGATTTGCCAATCAACCATACAAATCACTTTTATTATCAAGCTCGGCAAGAGTTTATGAGCACAATGCTTATTATGGATTTAAAACATACAGAGGTAATGAACAAACTGGTTATGTTAACTTGTCATATCATAGCATTTTGGGCAACACCGATTATAAATTTAAAACTGGGGTAAGTTTTTTATACGATAAATTTGATGAAACATACAACGACTCAAACTTTAAACGTAGCGAAATTGTGCCGGGTATTTTTGGTGAGATAAACTATGATATTCCAGGTAAAGTAAATATACTAGCTGGCGTGCGCAGCGATTATCATAACCTTTACGGTTTGATGATTAACCCACGTATACATATTAAATACAATGTATTTAGATATACCGCATTTAGAATAAGTGGCGGAAGAGGAATGCGTGTGGCTAATCCGTTTATTGAAAATGCAGCAACAATGGCAAGTAGCCGCAATGTTTTGGTGTTAGAGAAATTAAATCCTGAAGTAGCTTGGAATTACGGTACATCAATAACACATAGCTTTAAAATTGGGAAGGGCAATACAACTATTTTAGTTGATTTTTACAGAACCGATTTCGAAAACCAAGTTATTGCAGATTTATATACCAACCATGCGCAATTACTTTTGTACAACTTAAAAGGTAAATCATACAGCAATAGCTTTCAAACCGAAATAATTTATGAACCCCTAAAAAAACTAGAGTTGCGTGCTGCTTATAAATACCAAGATGTTAAAGCAACATACAACGATGTGTTATTAACAAAGCCCTTGGTTGCAAAACACCGTATTTTATTTAACGCAGCTTATGCCACAAAGTTTGACAAATGGAAATATGATGCAACACTTAAATGGTTTGGAGT
>CANHBJ010000039.1 GCA_947459075.1 Bacteroidota bacterium | reverse complement strand
ATCAGAGAGGTTGATCCTAATAAAAAAGTGACTTCGTTTAAACGTGAATCTGATGCGATTGACTTTGCCATAAAAAATGCCCGCAAAGGAACTTTTTTAACCATTTGTAGTGATGTAGTACCTGCTGCATTAGACCAAATTTTGGCTTTAAAAGAAGCGGAAGATAAAGGAGAAGTCGAGTTGGGTAAATAGCTTAAAGTTAAACAACAACCTATGTAGGTTTAACAATTTTAATATGATGTTAATTATAAAAGCATGCCCATATTATAATATAACTTGGCTAATATAAAATTTTTAAATAAAAAGTATTTTAGTCTAAAACACCAACTAGATAACTATAAATTAATAAGCAACGTAATTTTTGAAAGTTGACGAAACTTGAGTAGTTGACTAAAAACATGATAATAAGTGTAAGCCAGAAATTGAAAGAGCTTAATGCGTATTATGATAAATTAACGAAGTTTAGTATTGCTTTTTTCTGCTTATTAGTATAGTAAACTTATTACATTAGTGCTGCAGTTTAAACTATATTGTTACTATAACAGTAATTAATTTAATCGTTTACTAATTATATCTAAAACGTGGATATATAATTGTGCAGGAGTAAATTTACGCCAATTCACCGCATCCAAATCTCCACCAAAATTTAGGTAGTAATCAATATTATTTCTTCTAAATTCATCCAACACATGATCTTGAAAGTTAAGCGCCACTAACCAACCATCTTCAATATCTTGAAACCACTCTTCATAATAACAATCATCGCTAACATGAAAGTTTAATACGTTTTCGCCTATTAAGATAAACTTATTTATACCTTCTGCTATTAGTATTTCAGCCACTTCACGCTTTAAAAGCATCACATCATTATTAATGGCATCGTTCCATTCGCCTATTAACTCAATAATGGCATAACCTTCACTATACTCTGTAAATAATAGTTTTACATACAAGGTATTCGACCCAAAATCATCCCATTGTGGATGTATCAGGTAATTGTATATCTGATTGGTGAACTCAAACTCGCTGTACTCACGCTCAAAAAAAGGCGATTTGCTGTCGTGCTCGGCTTGGTAGAAGTCTCTCCACCTAAAATGAGGTTCTATATCCTGCATGGCACAAATTTAATGCTTCAATTGCTTATTTTGGAGGGCTTTTGAGGAATCTTTAAATTTAACAATCAAGGCTTTGTAACTTCATATAAAAATGTATTTTTGCCCACCTAAGTTTAAACATAACACTATTAAATAAACATGGCATATTTATTCACTTCAGAATCGGTTAGCGAAGGCCACCCGGACAAAGTAGCCGATCAAATTTCGGATGCTTTAATTGACAACTTTTTAGCTTTTGATCCAGAATCAAAAGTGGCTTGCGAAACTTTAGTAACTACCGGACAAGTTATTTTGGCTGGTGAGGTTAAGTCTAAAGCTTATCTTGATGTTCAAACTATTGCTCGTGATGTAATCAAGAAAATTGGTTACACCAAAAGTGAGTATATGTTCGAAGCAAATTCATGTGGTGTACTGAGTGCTATTCACGAACAATCAGCAGATATTAATCAAGGTGTTGATCGCAAGAAAAAACAAGACCAAGGTGCAGGTGACCAAGGTATGATGTTTGGTTATGCTACTGCTGAAACTGACGACTACATGCCATTGGCTTTAGATCTTGCTCACAAAGTATTAATTGAATTAGCTGCTTTGCGCAGAGAAAATAAAGCAATTAAATATTTGCGTCCTGATGCAAAAAGTCAAGTAACCCTTGAGTACAATGATAAAAACCAACCAGTTCGTATTGACTCTATAGTGGTATCAACACAACATGATGATTTCGATACAGAAGCTAAAATGTTAGCTAAAATAAAGAAAGATATCATTGAAATTTTGATTCCGCGCGTTAAGACTAAATATAAAAAATTCGCTAAGTTATTTAACAACGATATTAAATACCATATTAACCCAACTGGTAAGTTTGTTATTGGTGGTCCGCATGGCGATACTGGTTTAACAGGTCGTAAAATCATTGTTGATACATACGGTGGTAAAGGTGCTCATGGTGGTGGTGCATTCTCTGGTAAAGATCCAAGTAAGGTAGATAGAAGTGCTGCGTATGCTACACGTCATATCGCTAAAAACCTAGTGGCTGCAGGATTGTGCTCTGAGGTGTTAGTGCAAGTTTCATACGCAATTGGTGTTAAAGATCCAATGGGCATATACATCAATACTTATGGTACATCAAAAGTTAAATTAACTGATGGTGAAATTGCTAAAAAAGTAGAAAAAATATTTGACATGACTCCATACGGTATTGAAACTCGTTTGAAATTACGTAATCCTATTTACAGTGAAACTGCTGCATATGGTCACATGGGTCGTAAAAACGAAATAGTAACCAAAACATATGTTTCTCCTGATGGCAAAAAAATTACCAAAAAGGTTGAACTATTTACTTGGGAGAAATTAGATTACATGGATAAAGTGAAAAAAGCTTTTGGTATAAAGTAATCAAAGATATCACATATTGAAAAGGGCAGAAAATCAATGATTTTCTGCCCTTTTAGTTTTCTGTTGGTTTAATTTAAAACGCCAAAAACATAATTCCTGCGTTAAATGCCCTAACATCAGGCGCTTTGCTGTTGTTAAAATAGGGTGTTAATGCGTAGTTGGCAAACAACTTAATTTCCTTGTAACCAACTCTCACGGTTCCGTCAACCCTAAAAGTATTTATGTTAAAATCGTCATTAAATGTAAACCTTTCCTCAAAACCTCTGGCTGTTGTTTCGTTAACAACTTTGGCTGTTGAGGTATATCTTACAATTGTACCTACAGCTATGTGAAATCCACCGTGAGCTCCTTTTTTAGTGCCTGGTGCATACTTGATTAGTAAAGGCACATTTATATCATAGGTGAACAGCTTATTTTTAGTAAGGGCAACACCTGCATCCGTGCTGGTCAATTTATCACTATTTGGTGTGATGTAAGAATTGCCTTCAAAATGATAATTGCTAAACTGAGAACCTAAACCAGTTGTAAAAGCGAGTTTGTTTTTAATAATATGACCATCAAATTCAAATAAATTTATTCCATAAAGCCATGAGCTACCTAGTTTGGTATTTAAAAATTTATAATCGTTACTATGCGTAAAGTTCATGCTTGATGTAGTTAGTGCATTTACACCTGTTTCTAATCCTGCGTATACACGTTTCATTCGTCTACGTTTTTCAGATTCATCAGTAGATTTTTCTTTATCAACTTTATTATCATCAATAATAATAAACTTACGTTTACCAATTTTTAACCGAGTAGTATCCGCATCGGGCGTAATTTTGTATGTTGGTATGTCAATATTTAAATCAGTAGTATACTCATCGGTATTGCTTTTTATTTTTCCTGCACCGTCTATATTAAATATTTTGTTTTTAGGCTCCCCTTGGTAAATTACCAAACTTGCACCGTCAGCCTTTGCATGCAAAGATTCGCTTACAAATATTTTTACATTACTACCTCCATCTGCTTCAATATTCATATTTATAACCGATAATTTACTTGCGTTTAGTAATGCTGCACCATCCGTTTCAAATACGGCATTAGTAGCCTTACCATCAAGTATCAAATTTGCACCACCATCTATATCTACTTTGATATTGTTACTAGATACTATTAAATGCGCCTCAGATGCACCATCCATAATAATATTAAGGTCTGATGACTTCAACGTGTCTAAGCTCTTTAAATTCGCCTCGCCATCTAACCTAATGTCGGTTATTGATTTTGCATATACCTTTATTTTACCCGCTGCATTAAAATTATCACCAATGATAAGTTCGTTGTTTACTACTTTTAATGCACTAATTAGTTTTTCGGCATTGTTTTCAATGTATACTGAATACCTATCGGCAATTACCAATTCAACATTTGCAACAGCACTTAAATTTATCTTGGTAAACTCATTAATAGGAATGCTGTTTTGTGCTTTTATGGGCTTTAAATAAATAAGCGGAGCGCCTATTAAAATAAGAGTTTTTAGTATTTTCATTTTCATAATTTATTGCTTTTTTATTAATACGATTTACTGTTTATATAGTTACACTATGACTATGTTTTTATTTTTTTGACCAAAAAAAATCTAGCGCAGCTAACTCAAAATGATTGATACGTCCTGATGTTGTATCGTTATCAATTTTTAAATCGACACCTGTTGTTTTATTTATAAGCCCCACTATTGTGATTTGCCTATTGGTATCTGATTCGCCAATTAGTTTATTGGTGTTTTGCCTTACTTTTCTCGCCAATAAACTTTTAATGTCTTCAAATTGATCTGGCTCTACTACTTTTATCTGTTTAACATAATTTAAAATAGGAGCGTTTAGTGGTTGGTTGGTATTAGTACTAAAATTCATGTTAATCAAATGCGGTTTAATGGTGGGTACCTTTTCTACATTTACAATAATCGCATTAATTATTACCTCTTTATTTTTTTCTAAATATGTTTTTGTGTTATTATTTTTTTGGGCTCCAATTTCTTTTGTTTGGTTTGATGTCAACTTCGTTTGTTCAAAAGCCTTTAGTGTATTGGTTTTTTTATTAATGTTTTGATTATTGTATACAATGTGTTGATGTTGTTGAGTGTTTTTATAATAAATAACGCCAATAACACTTAAAAACACTATTACCGAAGCTATTCGCAAAAATGGAGTAAACCAAAAGATGGGTAAGATTTGTTTTTTTAATTCAGTTTTATTGGGATATATAAGGCTATAATCTGGTTGTTGTATAGTTAGTGTAAATAATTTTTGCTCACTAATAAGGTTGGGATTTTGTTTAATTGCAGCTTGGAGTTCAGTAGTCTCTATGTTTGATAAATCAGATTCAATCTCTTTAACAAGCAAGAGTTCGTTTCTGTCTTGAACTGATTTTAAAAGTATGCTGCTATTGAAGTGTGCCTTTGTTTTAGGTAAAAGGACATTATTCATTTCAAAAAATTCTGCTTTTATATCCGCATGTTGATCCAAAAACAATAATACCTCAGTCACCTCATACGGATGTAAAGTTCCGTCAAGATAATCTATTAAGTATGTCTCGTAATTATTTCTATTTATGCTCATATCACCCGATATAAATTACCAATATATTCTTTTAAAATAACACGTGCGCGGTAAATGTATACTTTCACCTGACTCTCACTTAACCCTGTAATTTTTCCAATTTCATTGTAGTTGTATCCTTCATAATCGCGTAGTAAAATTACAGCACGCTGTATGTCATTTAGTTTGGAGAGTGCTTCATTCAAGATCTCTTTTAAATCGTTATAATTATTAAACGTTATAAAGTTATTGTCTTTTACACTCTCAATATCACCAACAAATTTATCGCGCCTAATAGCATCTACCATTCCATTATAGGCTATTGTAAATAGGTATGATTTAACTGTTGCGGCATCAATATCTGATAGTTTTATCCATAGTTTTTCGAATGCATCTTGCACAATGTCCTTTGCCTTATCCTCATCCTTTATATTTTTGAGTATAAAGCGAAATACACCATCGGCATATTGATTAACACAATTGTTGTATTCGTTTACTGTCATTGGGCTTGTAGTAATACGATTCAGACAGGTAATAAGTTACATGCCCTAAAAGCATTACTTCAAATGTATTGAAATTCAGGGCAATAAAAATTATTGAACGGGTTATTTGATTTACACCTAGCCAATAAGTAATTTGGTTAAAATTAAAATATACCAAATGAAAGTATTGGAGTTTTTAATTGATGTATTTAGTTGGTTGAAAATTGTTGCATCACCTTTTTTAATAGCATTAATTATTGCTGTAATTATTTACCTCAATATATCGGGAATATTAGGCCTAATATTATCTGTAAGTATACTGATGGTTGGAGTTGTTGTAGGAGTAATTTTGGCTACACGTATCTGGAAAACGCTAGGCACAACCACTTTTTTAGCGCGTATCCATGCAACACCTGAATTGGATAAAATAAATCACGAAAAAAAATAGTTTTAAAACTCAACCACTATTTTTTCCCTATCTTTTTTCATTCGCGCTGGTATTGCTGCAAGTAGCGCGGTTGTAAAACTTTCAATTAATTGTTTTTTTAAATCAACCCGATGGATTACCATACTGATCTCGCGAACTGGATCTGGTTTTTTGAAGTACCTTACGCGTTCCATCTGTTCGTCATTAAAATCAAAAATACTGAGTTCGGGTAAGATGGTTATGCCTCTGTTTATTTCCACCATTTTTTTAAGCGTTTCTAAGCTGCCTGTATGGTATTGAAACTGCTTATTTTTAGAGTTTCCTTTATTTCCTGTACAAAGATTTAAAACTTGGTTGCGCAAAC
The DNA here is from genome assembly GCA_947459075.1 of Bacteroidota bacterium. Lineage (GTDB taxonomy): Bacteria > Bacteroidota > Bacteroidia > UKL13-3 > UKL13-3 > UBA6183. The sequence goes on along the minus strand of CANHBJ010000039.1, from coordinate 11,725 downwards.
AGTGGCCTTCGTTTAGTATCCATGTTTCTGTGGGGTCAATATCATCTGGCACCAAAGTTTTTTTACTAAACAATTTATTATCTTCACTCATGTAAGCCACCAATGGCTCGTAAAACAATGGTGTGTATTGCAAATAACCAGCTTCAATTGGTGTGGCCATAATGCCACAATCTAATTGATCATTTTTAAGCTGTTGTAAAATTTGGTTAGTTGTAACTTCTGCAATTTCTATATTTACTTTAGGATTGTTTTTCATGAAATCGACCAAAAACAATGGCAATACATAAGGTGCTATTGTGGGTATAATTCCTATTCTAAGTTGGCCTGTTAATTCACCTTTTTTATCTTCATTAACAACTTCTGTCAATCGGTTACATTGCTTTATAATTTCTCTTGCCTGTTGTATTATGCTTTTACCAATTTCTGTAGCAACCACTGGCTGCCTACTTCTATCAAAAATTCTAATGCTAAGTTCACGCTCTAACTTTTGAATTTGCATGCTCAATGCAGGCTGACTTACTGAACATTTTTCTGCAGCAGTTAAAAAGTTACCATGAGTATCTACTGCTATCACGTATTCAAGTTGTGTAATTGTCATATCAACAAAACTAATACAAATTTACTTTATATAGCTTTGGTTGATATTTATCAGATTTCATAACAATAATTATCAGGAAATAAATCGTATAATATGTTTTGCTAGTATATCCGATTCTTCAATATGACCCATGTGTGCGCTGTTATTTAAATAGGCTACGTAGCTCTGTTTACATAGTAAAGATTGTTTCAACATATCTTCTTGAGGTATTAGTTCATCGTACTTACCAATTCCCCAGAAAACTGGTAAATCTGTTTGCGCTAAAAAAGCAAAAGAGTCTTCCCTGTTTTTCATTGCCATTAAAGCTTCGCTTAATCCTTCAGTTGTAAAATCATCGGCCACTTTAATGTAAGGCGTAATTAACTCTTGTGGCGCGTTAGGACGAAATAAGGGAGGAATAAAATTTCTTGCGTAAAACGATGCGCCTTTTTCTGTTATTAGCCTTTTAGCTTGATCTCGTTTTAACTTTCGCTCTTCGGTATCGGGTTTTGCAGTGCTATGTAACAAGCCAAAGGAGGAAAGCATATGACCATATTTTTTAGCGAAGGCCAGTGTTACGTAACCGCCCATGCTATGACCAATCATTACTACATCATGTTCTCCTAAATCAACTAATAATTCATATACCGCATCAGCCATGCGTTCCATAGTTGTATTATTTTGCACTGCTGATTGTCCTGCGCCTGGTAAATCAGGGGTGATTATTTTACAATGCGCTTTAAGCAACAACACCTGCTTATCGAAGCAGGTGTTGTTTTCACAAAATCCGTGAAGTAGCACTACTGTTTTGCCTTTTCCGGCTGTAGTGTAGTGTAACATGTTAATTAGATTTTAGTAAAATTTATGTCTGTTATCTTGAACATTTTTCAACTCTTTTAATGTTTCAAAAGTTGCGTATTCTATACGTTGAGATAACTGAGTTTGAACTTCGTTTTTGAATATACTTAAATCAGTAATTACTGGAGCCTCTGTTACTTTATTTATTGAATAGATGTAAACAGCGTTATCACCTTTTAATGGCCCAGTTATTTTGCCTGTGGCTTTTGTGCCAAATAAAGTACCTACCATAATATTATCAGGACCAATATAAGCAATGTTATTGTTATCAAAAGATTGTCCTGTTATTGGAGTGATGCTTAGTTGTAACTTTGTAGCTACATCTTGTATATTTTTAGCACCAGTTAATGCAGTTGATGCTTTTTCTAAAAGTTGTTCAGCCTTTTTCTCTTTACGATAATCAGCTTCAACTCGTGCTTTTACTGTTTCAAAATCTGCATTACCTTTTTCACGAACGGCTGTTAATACCGCAACGATGAATTTATCATTTATTGAGAATACCTCAGAGATGTCTCCCTTTTTCGCATTAAAGGCCCAACGAATAGCCTCACGTGCTTCTGTTAAACCACCCAGTTGTTTGTCGTTTTCACGAACAAACTCTGCAGTTCTTTTTATCAACTTTTGGTCAGTAATTAATTTTTCAAATTCCTCAGCATTATTGCAATTTGCTACAAATTGACTTGCTGCATTGTATGCTGTTGAGGTTGTTGCTTCACTTGGTTGTATAGCATGACTTAATACTCCAGCACAAACCAATTTCTTCGATTTATCTTCTGTAATTTTTAGGATATGAACGCCAAATTGTGTTTTTAACACAAGCATATCACCTTTTTTACCTGCTAATACAGCGTTATTAAATTCTTTAACCATTTGGCCTTCGCTGAACCAACCTAGATCGCCACCACGTTGTGCCGTTCCATCAGTTCCGTATTGCGCTGCCATTGCACTAAAATCTGCACCGCCTTTAATTTGAGCCATTACCTCGTTTGCTTTTTTAACGGTAGCAGCGGTATCACCATTCTCTGTCTTAAATAAAATATGGCTTGCGCGCATTTGATAAACACTGTCTTGTTTCGTCCCTATGATTTTGTAAATATTGTATTTGCCTTCGCTAAAAATTGGTCCTACAATAGTACCAACTGAATCACGAAATAAACGACCTGCTATTTCTTCTGGGTATCCTGAGCGAGGTTTAGCTGTTGGGTCGAATTTAACATCGCTATTTGCATCAACATATAAAGTATCGTTTGTAGCATTGGCGAATTGAACCAATTGGTCTGTTACCCATTTTTCAGCTGCTGCTGTATCAGTTGAACTCGCAACGGCATCAAACATTAAAAAGTCTAATTTACGGCTGTTTTCTTTTTCGGCATACTTCTTCATGTTTTTATTCAAGTATGCTTTTAGGTCGCTTTCCTCTGCAGTGATACTAGAATCTGGAATACTGAAATAATTTAAAGCTACTGCATCAACATCAACCGTTTTAGAGCGACTGGTGTATAATGTTTTTGCCTCCAAAGAAGTAGCAAAAACACCCTTACGGATTAAACTATAATATTTTTTAGTTAATGCATCTTTTAATAAGTAAGTTTCAAAGTCATGTAAACGTTTTTTGGCGTCAGCATCTCCTTTTTCATTAATTTGTTTTAGGTTACTTATAACCATCGACTTGTCAAAAACACCTGTTTGAGGATTAGTGAAAGATTGTTTTACTTGTGGGTGAATATTGTCTCCAACAAACATGTCGGTTAACTCTTCATTTGTTACTTTAATACCAAGGTCTTCGTATTCGCCTTCCATAATTCCTTCCATAATCATTTGGCTCCAAGTTTGTTCGCGCACCATATCAATGGTGTTTTGATCCATTGGGGCGTCTGGGCCCATTTGCTGGCGTGTTAACTCGGTATTTTCTGTAACTTTAGCCTCGAATGCTTTTACACCTATCTCTTCGCCATCAATTACACCTACACTTGTACTTTGCGAACCGCCAAAAATACGACTATTGCTTTGTAACGCATCCGAAATTACAAATAGCGCTAAAGCACCGCCAACCACTACTATGGCTAAGCCCGACCTGTTTCTGATTTTCTCTAATATCGACATGTTGTATCTAGTTATTTATTATTATTCAATTTTTATAAGCGAGCGAAAATAAATTTGTTAATCGTATAAAGCAACAAAATTTAGCTTGCAGGTTAGCTTTAAAATCAAAACTTTGCAAACAATTCGTAATTAAACATGAACAATTCATCGACAAATACCACAAGCAAAACTCGTTTATTGCTAATTCCCAACTATTTAGCCGATGATAATCCCTCAGATTTTATTGCAGATTTTGTGCGTCATCAAGTTCACCACTTAAAATATTTTATTGTAGAGAATGAAAAAATAGCCCGTAGCTTAATAAATAAGCTTAAATTAGAATCACCGCAACAAGAGTTAACCATACTTTTATGGAACGAACACAGTAAGGCTGAGGATATGCGTGAAATTACCGACATGTTTAAACATGGATTTGATGTTGGTATAATTACGGATGCTGGCTTACCATGTATAGCTGATCCGGGATCTGATGTAGTCAAAATAGCTCATGAGAAAGGCATTGAGGTTATTCCGCTTCCCGGTGCATCAAGTATCTTTATGGCTTTAATGTCCAGTGGTTTTAACGGTCAAGGCTTTACTTTTAATGGATATTTGCCAATAGACAAAATTCAGAGGGCTAAAAGAATTAAGCAGCTTGAAAGTGATTTGTTTACGCGCAAGCAAACACAAATTTTTATGGAAGCACCTTATCGCAATAACCAACTATTGACTGATGTATTGGCTAATTGTGCGCCTCAAACGAAATTATGTATAGCATGTAATATTAGTTCTGCCGAGGGCTTTATTAAAACCAAAACCATCACACAGTGGCGACAGCAATTGCCTGATTTGCATAAGAAGCCTGTAATATTTGTTTTAGGTATTTGATTTTGAAAACCAAATAACATTTAAATTTAATGTTATTAAAGCCAACGTAATGTTGCATAAATTATGAATGGGTTATTGACTTTGGATTTTAGTGGGTAAAATTTGGTCGATTTTGGTTTAATTGCATACATAGCAAGTGAATTAAACCATGTTTTTTGTGATTTTAATTAAAATAATTGCTTTTTATTCAGATATTATTAATTTTGCCTAACACATGTTAGGTTATGTCTGAATTACTCACAACCAATAGGAAAGAACAATTGCTTGAAGTGGCTGCTAAGTTATTTAAGCAAAGGGGTTATGCAGCTACTTCCATGCGCGATTTAGCTGCAGATTTGGGTATTGAAGCCGCTAGTTTATACCACCACATCAAATCAAAGGAAGAGATTTTAGAAACCATATGTTTTGATTTGGCATCTAAGTTTAGCAATGTGATAGCCGAAGTAAATGACATTTACTTTAATGCCGAGGAAAAACTTAGAACAGCCATAAAAAATCACGTTCAAATTATTACCCAAAACACCAATCAATCAACTGTTTTTTTGCATGAGTGGCGTAACTTAAGTGAGCCAAAGTTAAGTGAGTTTATGAAATTGCGTGATGCATACGAAAAAGGCATACGTGTAATATTAAAAGATGGCATGAATGAAGATGTGTTTGATGATGTAGATGAAAAATTTGCATCATTAACTATTTTATCAACCGTTAATTGGATTAACGAATGGTATAAGCCAAATGGTAAAATGAGCACGGAAGAAATAGCTCAAAAGTTAAGCGATTTTATTTTGGGTGGGTTAAGAAAAAAGATGGTTACAGACATTAATTATAAACCATAACGAGGGAAAATTCAAAATCTTAAAATCGAAATTCGAATAAACGTCAAACAAGAAACTATAAACTAAAAAATATATATGTACGGAAATGCTTACATCGATCCAAATGAAAAGGCTAACGCAATGATAGCTGGAGAGGATCCAATTAAATTAGCTGAATTTGAGGCGCGTATTGCCCGTGGCGAAAAAATTGAACCTAAAGATTGGATGCCCAAAGAGTACCGCAAGCAACTCATTCGTATGATTGAGCAGCATGGCCACTCAGAAATAATTGGAGCATTGCCTGAAGGAACTTGGATAACACGTGCACCAGGCTTTAAGCGCAAAATGGCTTTAATGGCTAAAGTACAAGATGAAGTTGGTCATGCACAGCTATTATATAGTGCTGCAGAAACGTTAGGCAAAAGTCGTGAAGACATGACCAACGACTTAATTACGGGAAAAAGTAAATATAGTAACGTATTTAATTACCCTGCATTTACTTGGGCCGATGCATGTATTATTGCTTGGTTAATTGATGCAGGTGCAATTATTAACCAAGTTGCAAATGCAAAAGGAAGTTATGGTCCATACTGCCGTGCTTTAGATAGAATTTGTACTGAAGAAAGTTTCCATTTAAAATATGGTCATGATAATGTAGTAACCCTTGCTACTGGAACGCCAATTCAGCGCCAAATGGTTCAGGAAGCTTTAACTCGTTGGTGGCCCCCAATCATGCACTTTTTTGGCCCAAGTGATAAAATTTCACAACACTCCGAGATACTTATGCGTTGGAAAGTAAAGATGGCAAGTAATGACGATATGCGCCAGCAGTTCTTAAATATGTACGTTCCTAAAATTTGGGATTTAGGATTAGTACTTCCAGACCCTAAATTGAAGTTAAACGAAGAAACTAAGAAGTGGGAATATACAGAACCTGATTGGGATGAGTTTAAGCGTGTAATTAATGGTGGTGGTCCTTGCAATGCCGAACGTTTGGCTGTGCGTAGAATGGCTGAAGAAAGAGGTCGTTGGGTGCGTAAGGCACTTTATAATGCTACAGAAAAATACGTTACTCCATTGGCCTAATTTTTAGTTTATGATTAAATCACTAGACCCGCGCTTAACACGCGAAAATATAGAAGAAAACAACCTTATTGCGCCTTTAACTCCAATGGATAATTGGGAAACCTATGAGGTGTTTCACCAAAAAAAACGTGGTGATCAACATATGCATGTAGGAATTGTTCATGCACCAAATCCTGAAATGGCTTTGTTATTTGGAAAAGAGCAATACGGACGTAGAAGTATAACTGCAAATATTTGGGTGGTTAAAACAGCCAATGTTTTTGCAAGCGAATACGATGATGCCGATATGTTTGAAACAACGCCCGAAAAGCAATACCGTGAAGCCGGTGGCTATAAGGTGATGGATAAAATTAATAAATACAAGAAGGCGAATAAGGCGTAATGACTTTTGAAAAAATTATTGCGTATGTAGGGCATACTTTTATGTTGTTGCTTATTTTTTTCTCGGTATATTTTTATCAAGAAAGAATGTTACATACGGATAATGCTTATGGTGTTTTAACATTAATTAACACAGAAAACTTTATTATACCTCATTATAGGTATCCGTTGGTATTAACGCAGTTTTTACCACTGTTAGCCATAAAGTTTGGTGCAAGCTTAAAAACAGTAATTATCGCTTACTCAGCTAATTTTTACTTACTGTATTATGTGTGTTTTTTGGCAGCAATGTATGCCTACAAAAACATAAAAGTTTCGTTAATCATTGTATTTACCTTATTGGTAACAACCAGCGAAATTTTCTTTCTTCAAACAGAAGTTGCGCATGGATTGGTTTTTAGTTCTTTGTTTTATGCTTGGCTTAATTACACCACAACAGCATTAAGCAATTTTAAAAAATATGTCCACCATTTAATGGGCATTTTTATTTTTTTAATTGCTGTGCTTTTTCATCCATTATCAGCTTTGTTCACAGTATTCGTTATAGTTTGGAATGTGATTGAAAAACGAAATTGGTCTGATGTGAAGTCAATGGTGTTTTTGGTACTTGCTTTTTTGGTTTTGTTTATCAAAGCTAAACTAACTCCTGTAGGCTCTTATGAAGAAAGTTTTTACCAATCCAAAGACTTGTTGTTGAGTGCATTATTGAACCTAAACGAATCCTATGTTTTTAAGTTTTTTATTTTGCGTTTACAAGGCTTGTATTTGCTTCCAACTATTATGTTACTAATTACATTAGGCTGGTATAGTTTTAAAAAGCAATGGCTAAAGCTATTTTTTTTATTTCTGATATCTGTTGGTTATGTAGTTTTAGCATCTGTGATGTTTAAGGGCGATTCTGAGATCATGATGGAACGTGTTTTTTTATGCTACGGTGCCATTGTTTCAATAGGTTTTGCTAATGTTTTGTTTGATGTCAGTTTAATCTATCAACAAAAAAAAGCACACCTTTTTTTAACCATTTTAACCGCAGGATGTTTGGTTGCTGGAATAGTTAAAATATTAGAGGCATCGGTAAAATATAATTACAGATTAAGTTTAGTTAAGCAACAAGCTGAAGCAGCACAAATGCAAGAGGGGTCAAAATTTTATGTTTTGAATAAGGATGTTTCTTATCCTTTTGCCATGTGGGCCAATGCGTGCGAGCAATTATTGTATAGTGCAATACATCACCCTAAAAAAGTGAAAACAGTATATATATTTAACAATGAAACTGATGCACAAAAAACATTAAATGATATTAATCCAAATATGTTTTTAATGGTTTCATTTTACCTCACACTAAACCACAACCAATTAAATGCAAAGTATTTTACTTTAGCACCCGATACTTATAAATATTTAAAATTGAATTGATATGAATACAACAGCAATAAAAGAGTTACTTTACAAAATGGCCGATGATCTTTTAATTATTGGACATAGAAACAGCGAATGGACTGGATTGGGTCCTATATTAGAAGAAGATATTGCCTTCTCTTCTATGGCACAAGATAAAATTGGACAATCGCAAGCATTGTTTCAATTATTGCACGAGTTAGGTGAACAAGAACCAGATATTGTTGCTTTTACGCGTAATGCTAAACAGTTTCATAATGCACAATTTGTTGAGTTACCAAATGGTGATTACGATTTCAGTTTAATGCGTCACTTCTTATATGATGTAGCTGATCAATTGCGTTTTGAAATGCTAGCTAATAGTAGTTATGAACCATTGGCAAAAGTTGCTCGTAAAATAAAAGGGGAATTAAAATACCATGTTTTTCATGCCAATACCTGGATAGTAAAATTAGGTAGTGCAAATGAAGAAAGTAAAGCACGTATGCAAACCGCTTTAAATGATGCATGGAATTATGCATTGGGTTTGTTTGAAGAAGGTGACTTTGAAAACGACTTAAAAAACGAAGGTGTGTTTGCCGGTGAAGTTGCGCTCAAACAACTTTGGTTAGAAACTATTACACCAACATTAACCAAAGCAACACTTACCATTCCTCATGTAAACACTTGGGAGCCTAAACTAGGCGGCCGTCAAGGTATTCATACCGAACATTTAGAGCCTTTGGTAGAGGAGATGAGTGAAGTATTTAGGGTGGACCCAAGTGCAGAGTGGTAGTAAACATTACACGCGTGATGTTGGTTTAAGTTTATAATAAAGCAATTTGTGTATGATTACAGAACAAGAAATTTGGAAAGGCCTTGAGTTGGTTAAAGACCCAGAAATACCAACCTTAAGCATGGTTGATATGGGGATTATTACTAAGGTGGAAGTGCGTGGCGAAAGCAGTGTGTTTGTGGAAATGACACCCACATTTACAGGGTGCCCAGCCATAAAAATGATGGAAGGAATGGTTGCTGATAGGTTAAAAGAAATGGGTATTACCCAAGTAGAAGTAGTTACAACTTTTGATAAACCATGGGACAGCAATAAACTTACTGAAAGGGGTTTAATGTGTTTAAAAAAACATGGATTGGCACCACCAGTTAAACACAGCGGTGAAGTAACCATGGAATTGCTTGAGCATACCGAGTGCCCATTTTGTGGAAGTAAAAATACCGAAATGAAAAGTCCTTTTGGACCAACACTTTGCCGCAGTATGCACTACTGCAACGATTGTCTTCAGGCGTTTGAAGGATTTAAGCCTGTTGTGTAATTCATTTAAATTTATTAGATATTTGAGGCCGATGAAAAACATTGGCCTCTTTTGTGTTTTGTTTTTGGTAACACACGCTTCTTGTAAGAGTAAAAAGGGTTTGCATCAAACGCCAAAGACGGCATTTACCAAAAAAGAATACCGTGCGCTCAGTGAAAAACTAAATCTGGAAATCAACAAATCAGATAATATTAAATTATATAAGTTTGTTGGTAATTGGCTGGGAGTGCCACATAAATTAGGTAGTTGCTCGAATTTAGCAATTGATTGTTCGTGTTTTATTCAGCTTTTGCACCAACAAGTATATGGTAACAAATTGCCCCGAACGGCTGCAGAAATGCAACTTGATAGCAAAGAAATAAATATTAAAAATTTAAGAGAAGGAGACCTGGTTTTTTTTAAAATAAATGCTAAAAAAGTTTCGCATGTGGGTGTATATCTAAAAGAAGGTTGGTTTGCTCATGTAAGCACAAGTAAAGGTGTTATGATTAATAATTTAAACGAAGCTTATTATCAAAAGTATTACACATCGGCAGGTAGGGTGAAATAATTTTAGCGAATTTAATCAGATACTTTTCTGCCCATCATCAAACCATCTCTTACAGGCAATAAAATGTGCTCCAGCCTTTGGTCGTTGTGTAAATGCTTGTTAAATGAATCAAGCAACTGGGTGTCATTGTCTTTTAGCAAACTTTTTTCATCAACCACTTTACCGCTCCACAATACATTATCGGCAATCACATAACCACCAACATTTAAACAATCCATGGCTTGGTTGTAATATTTTAAATAGTTAGGTTTATCTGCATCAATAAAAATCAAATCAAATTTGTAGGGTAATGTTTTAATAATATTATATGCATCGCCCACAATAAATTGTATGCTATTTTTCATACCTGCCTCTTCAATAAAGCGGTGTATGTTGTCTTCCTGTTCGGGGTTTACATCAATGGTAATTAATCGTCCACCTTCTTGTAAACCTTCGGCCAAACAAATGGCTGAGTATCCCGTGTAGGTGCCAATTTCTAATATGTATTTTGGTTTAATCATATGGCTAAACATACTCAACAAACGACCTTGAAAATGGCCGCTAAGCATACGCGGCTGCAATACATTGGCAAAAGTATGGCGTGTTAGTTTTTTTAACACTTCGCTTTCGGGTTGGGTGTGGTCATCGCAATATTGCTGTATGGCCGGAGAAATAATATCAAACATTTTTTATCTTTTTCGAAACAATAAAATACACAATCAAACAACCAAGTGTGTTGGCTATCATATCAAAATAATCGTAACTGCGGCCTGTAAAAATAAATTTTTGCATTAACTCAATTAATGCTCCATAACTTGCACTTACTGCACACCAAATAACTATCACATTTTTTGGGTTTTTGGTTGTGTATTGTAAATTAGCTTTAATTAACAACCATGCTTGCATACCAAACAACAACGCATGAATGGGTTTATCGTAACCAAATAAATCTTCGAGCTTAAGCTGAGCCAATGTGCCAGGTTGCGCACCACATGCAAATAAAATAAGCAGCGCCCAAGCAATGGCTAATTTATAGTGGTATAATTTTGTTTGCTTAAGCAGCATTTGGTTATGGTAATAAATAAACCACCAATTACAATTGGTGGTTTACAATTGGTGTTAATCGTTTATGGCTTTTATACCTGGTAGTTCTTTTCCTTCAAAATATTCAAGTAAAGCACCACCACCTGTGCTTACATAACTTACTTCATTTTCGAAACCAAATTTAGCAACGGCTGCAGCACTATCGCCACCACCAATTAAACTAAATGCCCCGTTTTTGGTAGCCTCAGCCACAGCAATAGCGGCTTGTTTGGTTCCGTTTTCATAACTGCTCATTTCAAACACACCCATTGGGCCGTTCCATAAAATGGTTTTCGATTGTTTAATTACCGCTGCATAATCATCCGCAGCTTTCGGTCCAATGTCTAATCCCATCCAACCAGCTTCAATGTGTTTATTATCGCAAACTTTATGGTTGGCATCATTGCTAAACGCATCAGCTACTACACTATCAAAAGGCAACATGAGGTTTACGCCTTTTTCTTTTGCTTTTGCCATTAATTCAAGGCAAAGTTGCAAACGATCTTCTTCACATAAACTTGATCCTATTTCATAACCCATGGCTTTTAAAAAAGTGTAAGCCATACCACCACCAATTATCAAGTTATCTACTTTGTCAATTAAGTTTTCTAAAATTAAAAGTTTGTCGCTAACCTTTGCACCACCTGTAATAGCGGTAAATGGACGAGCAGCATTTTTCATTACCAACTCAGCATTGGCTACTTCTTTTGCCATT
>CANHBJ010000038.1 GCA_947459075.1 Bacteroidota bacterium | reverse complement strand
TTTCAGGCTATGCGTTTATTTGCACAGCAAGAAAAAACTGTTGCATTAACAGCTTATGCCCGTGACGATAGGTTTGATCGACTAAATTTAAACTTGGCATTGTTTGAATTGGAAAATGATACGATACTTACTTGGGATTTTGAAGGGTTAAAAAAAGCAAAGTCAATTCCCATTATAAAACCCGAAGGATTTAAAGCTTATGCATATGGGTTTGTTTTTTTTGCAGGTAATTATCAGGGAAATAATACAGGTTTTATTACTGTGCTGCTCGGTAATCCTTATCATACAAAGCCCACATTATTTGCCGATTTAAATAATAACAACAACTTTACAGATGATAATTATTCAGTAATACTTCCTTGGCGTGGTGATACTGCTGAAATTGAAATGTGTATTTCGGGTACTAAATTGTGCACTAAAATAAAGTTCACCAGGCATTTAATGGAGAATAAACAAATGTATAAGCAGTTGATGAATGAGTTTTATCAACTTACCTATCCCAATAGAAAGTTTATTGGCATGGATCACTGCTACAGGATACAACAATATCAGATAAAATCTGGTTTAGCAATTGCAGGTGTAGATAGTATTAGGGTTGCTTTGTTTGATGGAAATAATAATGGTTTTTACAATGAGCCAGATAGTGACAAGTTTATATTAGCTAATTTAAGTGATACCGTTTTTTATCCTTTTGATGATTTATATAGCAGCACAATTAATAAAAAAAACGGGCATTGTTTTGTAGATAAAAATGGAAAACAAATTGAATTTGTAAGGGCATCGCCATATGGTGAAAATTTGACCTTTAATGTATTAGATCAAACCAATAATAGTGAACATATTAAAGTAGGTAAAAAATTACCACGCTTTAAATACATTACTTGGAAGGGTGAACACCAAAAAATAAATAAGCTTAAAAAATACGAGCTGTATATTTATTTTGGAAGCCCTTTAGCTACTAACTTTTCCTCAGATACAGCAGCTTTGAGGGTTTTAGCTAGTAGATACTCAAAATCGTTAAGGGTAATAGGGTTTATAGAAGTAAACAAATCATACGAATTAAGCATATTCGGGCAATACAGTTATTTGAATTGGATTCTTGCATATAAAAATAAAGACCTAAACCGTATGTTAGGTATAAGAGGTTTGCCAAGCAGTATTTATACCCAAAAACGCAGACGTGTTATCAGATATAACTTAACACCAAATGAACTTTTACAAGAGCTAAAGAATAAAGAATAGTATCGAAATAAGTTTCGCTGAAAGCACTATTAATATTATTTAAACAGAATTTCGATTGGCTTTGGCAGAGAGAGGATAGAATTTATTTACTTCCCTTTAATTCTGTATCTCTTTTTTTATCTGTTTTGTTTGCACGCTTACTATTACCAAAAACACTTACAGTAAAATATCTACCTGGATATTTTTGCATATCAGCTAAAAGTAAAGTTAGCTCTCTACTGCTACCACTAATGTTTTTATATAATGAATCATTGTTTGCCAATTGGCCTAAAGTGCCTTCTCCACGATTAATTTTATCTAGCATAACCCCCATTTCAAAAAGAGCTTTATTTAGGTTATTAATCATACAGGTAACATCAGCAGCGGCAATACTATCTGTTATATTTTTTATATTTTTTATGGTGTGAGATAGCAGCTCATTATTGTTACGTAAGTTGCGCATAATACTTTCGGTATGTGAAAACATATCTTGTATTTTAATTTCTTCACCTTTGGTAAGGTTATCTAATCTACCAGTTATGTTTTTTACGTGATTCAATGTAGTTGATAAATCATCAACACCTTTTGATAGTTTAGCAGTTCCAGTAGAGTCGAATACATCATTCATACTCAATAGCACTTTGTCTAATGTAGCCAGTACTTGTTCGCTCTTTTCTTTTATTGGCGATACCATGTTACTTATTGATTCGGATAAACCTTCTTCAATTGAAGCATTAAGTGTATCATTTGGTTGCACAATTTCTATTGATTGACCTAATTTTATGTTGATGATTTTAGTGCCTAATAAATCGCTACTAGCAATTTCGCCTACCGTACCTTTTGGCATCAAAATCTCTCCATCAACCATAATTGTAACTAGTATTTTAGAGGCATTTCCAGTTTCTAATAACCTTACATCCTCCACTTGGCCAATTTTAAAACCATTAATAAGTACTTGGGTAGATTTAACTACACCACCAGCATTGCTGTATACAATATAATAACGAGAATATGGTTTAAGAAAGTTAAACCCTTTCATAAAGTTAAACCCTATAAAAAGTATAATTATGCCTAAAAAGGCGAATAATCCAACTTTGGCGTCTTTATTAATCTTCAAAATACTATTTAATAATTATCTGGACAAAAATATAAAAACTACTGGCAATACAAGTTAAAAAAGATAACTAGTTTTCTTTTTCTAAAGATATCTTATATTGTTTTACAGCTTCAGCTATTGCTTTTGCCAATTCATCTTGTCCTTTATTACTTGTAAGGTAGGCTCTTTCTTTAGGATTGCTAATAAAACCTGTTTCAATTAGTATACTTGGCATTTTACATTTCCATAATACCATAAATCCCGCTTGTTTAACACCACGACTAACGCGTTTTACGTTGGTAAAGTTTTTTTCAACGTTAGCAGCAATCTTTAAACTTTGCTCTAAATATGCATTTTGTAAAAAACTAAAATAAATATGGGCTTCTGGCGAGTTTGGGTCAAAACCTTCGTATTTTTCCTCGTAATCTTTTTCCAATAAAATTACTGCATTCTCACGTCTTGCTACATCTAAGTTGCCTTCACTTTTATGTAAACCCATGCTAAAAGTTTCGGTACCAAACACATCAATTTTTTTGTTGGCATTGCAATGTAGGCTTATAAATAAGTCGGCATTTTTCCTATTGGCAATACCTGCACGTTCGTATAGTTCAATAAATTCATCTTTATCCCTGGTGTAAATAATATCCACATCAGGCATACTTGCCTTAATAACTTCGCCTAATTTTAGTGCAACAGCAAGGGCTATGTCTTTTTCATGTGTTCCACTGTAACTGGCTCCTACATCTTTACCTCCATGTCCAGCATCAATGGTTATTGTTTTAATTTTAGGCTGCTGCATTTGGTCTAATGGAGCATACGCACAAAGCATTATCAACAACAATAAACAAGATATTGTGAAAGGTAATTTTAATAAGTACTGAGTTTTATATAGTTTTGCGCGCATTGACATACTACAATTTTATAACGTATAATTTGATTAACAGCATAATTCGTACATTTTGTTTTACCGGATTGGTGTTAATGTGTTCAATTGTGTATGCACAGAAGATTAAAACGGCTCCCGATGCAAATCCCAAATCATTAACCCCAGTGGTTGTTAAAATGCCTTCGGATAGTGTTAAATCAAAATTCGTACCAAGTACTGATAGTCTGTTTGATGAAAATATAAAAGAGGAGCTAAAGGATACAGTTGAATTACCTTTGGCAAAATCAGCTCTTAAATCAAAAGTTAAATACACTGCAAAAGATAGTATTGTTTATAATGCGATAGCCCAAGAGGTATTTCTTTATGGAAATGCTAAAGTTATTTATGAAGATTTGACCATTGATGCAGATTTTATAAAAATTGAATTAGGTAAAACCTTGGTTCATGCCACGGGTATTATAGATAGTTTGGGAAATTTACACGGTACGCCTGTTTTTAATCAAGGTGGAACAGAATATAAGGTTCAGCGTGTTTCTTATAATTATAAAAGTGAAAAAGGTTACTTAAGCGAGTTAAGAACAAAAGAGGGAGAGGGTTATGTAAAGGGAACTGACGTTATCAGAACTCCAGATAATGAGTTTGGAATTCGCGAATCATATTATACAACTTGCGATTTGGATACTCCACATTTTCATATTCAAGCGGCACGTTTAAAAATTATACCTGATAAAAAAATTGTAACGGGGTCGGCTAATTTAAGAATTGAAGGTGTTCCAACCCCCTTAGTAGTTCCCTTTGGTATTTTTTCTATAAAGAAGGGCCAATCTTCAGGTATCATTATTCCAACATACGGTAGTAGTTTAAATCGTGGATTCTTTTTACGCGGTGGAGGATATTATTTTGGTTTGGGAGAAAAGGCAGATTATATGCTCACTGGAGATATTTATACGCAAGGCAGTTGGGCTTTAAATAATGTTTTACGTTACAATTCTCGATACCGTTTTAACGGGCAATTGGGTGTTAATTATGCCAACAATAAATTTGGTGCTATTGATGATCCTACTTTCAACCAATCTAAAGATTTTAGAGTAAACTGGATACATAACGTAGATCCCAAAGCCCGACCAGGAACATATTTTGGTGCTAATGTAAATTTTGTTAGTGGAAGTTATTTAGCCAACAACTCATATGTTGCACAAAATGTAATAAGCAACCAAATACTAAGCAGTATTAATTATTCGCGTAGCTTTAGTGGTGGTAAATACAATTTAACTTCTAGCGCAAGTTTATCTCAAAATTTACAAACCAAACAGCTTAACGTGGCTTTACCCAATGTTACGCTTACAGTAAGTAGTTTTAGTCCATTTAAGGCTAAATCAAAACCAACTGCTGATAAGTGGTACGAGAACATTACAACAAACTATACTATGAATTTCAGAAATGAAATTAATACCTATGATTCGTTGTTGTTTGGTAACCGAAAACGAAGTGAATTTGCCCGTTTTTATGATACAGCTGGGCGTTATGGTATACAGCATGCCTTGCCTATTCAAACATCTTTTAAAATATTAAAATATTATACTTTATCTGCAGGTGTGCAGCTAAATGAAGTATGGTACTTGCAAAGTATTAGTAAAACGTATAATAGCGGAATCGTTACCACCAATAGAGAATCTGGCTTTGTAAGGGCATTTACTTATCAGCCTAGGGTTGGTATTAACACACGTTTTTACGGAATGAAAACATTTAATAGTAACAGCATAAAAGCCATTAGGCATGTTGTTTCGCCAACCGTTGATTTTACATATACTCCTGATTATGGTGACGCTGCTTGGGGCTATTATAAAAGCTATCAGGACACTTTAGGGAAAATAAGCAGATACAGTATTTTTGAGCGCGGGATTTTTGGTGGTCCTGGCCTTGGACGACAAGGTAACGTTGGTTTTGCAATTGATAATAACTTAGAATTAAAAGTAATGCGTGGAAAGGATACCGCGCGAAAAGAAGAAAAGGTGCAAATTTTCGAGACTTTCCGTGTTGGTACTTTCTATAACCTTTTTGCCGATTCATTAAATCTAGCACCAATAACATTAAATGCGCGTACAAAATTGTTTAAAAATGTTTCCATAAATGCCAATGCTGTTTTAGATCCATATAAAAATGAAATCATAACAGGTTCTAATGGTTTTAAAAGTGTAACCCGCACCAAAGAATTTTATTTGAATCAAAATAGTTTGGGCGTAATTACTAATGCAAATTTAGCTTTGTCGGCAAGTTTTAATCCGCAAACTTTTAAACGAAAAGAAAGTGATGCAGCTCAAAAGTATGCCAATGAGTGGAGGTATGTTAATTCAAATCCATTAGACTATTATGATTTTAATATTCCATGGAATTTAAACGTAAATTACACCATTCAATACGCTCGCTACAATAACCTAAATAATCCGTTAACTTCCAATGTTGTTCAAACTTTAAACTTTAGTGGTGATTTAAATCTAACTAAGAATTGGAAAATTGCCGCTACTAGCGGGTATGATTTGCAAACAAAAGAAATCACATTTACTACCATTGATTTTGTTCGCGATTTACACTGTTGGACGTTTAAACTTACTTGGATTCCTATTGGTTTCCGCCAAAGTTTCTTCTTTCAGATTAATGTGCGCTCAAGTGTGTTGCAAGACCTTAAACTTACCCGCAGACGCGAGTGGTTTGATAGGGCTTTGTAAGGTTGTAATTTCTTATAATTTAATTTGTTATAATTGGCTTTATTGGATTTTAAGCTCGGGTTATGATACTATTAGCAAACAAATCAAGCATTTCTCGTTTCAATTTATACCTTTGCACCACGTTAAAATATTTAAATAAATAAATATGGCTTTAGAAATTAAAGTGCCCACAGTAGGTGAATCAATTAGTGAAGTAACCGTTGCACGCTGGAATAAAAAAGAAGGCGATTATGTAGAAATGGACGAATTACTTTGCGAGTTAGAAAGTGATAAAGCAACTTTTGAACTGAACGCTGAAGCTGCAGGAATATTAAGTCCTAAAGCTACTGAAGGCGATACCATTAAAGTAGGCGATATTATTGCTACCATTGATACAAGTGCTGCTAAGCCTGCAGGAGCCCCCAAAGCAGAGGTTAAAAAAGAAGAACCCAAGGTTGAAATAAAAGCACCTGCTGCAACACCTACCACAGAAAATTACGCAACAGGTACTCCTAGCCCTGCTGCTTCAAAAATACTTGCCGAAAAAGGCGTTGATCCAAAAGATGTTAAAGGTACTGGAGTTGCTGGACGTATTACCAAAGCTGATGCCCTTGCAGCAGATTTGAAAATGACAACCAATGAAACTAAGTCGCGTAACGACCGTGCTGAGAAAATGACATCGCTACGTAAAACTGTTGCAAAACGTTTGGTTGCTGTGAAAAACGAAACAGCTATGTTAACTACTTTTAATGAAGTAGACATGAAGCCAATTATGGATTTACGTGCTCAGTTCAAAAATCAGTTTAAAGAAACGCATGGTGTTAACCTTGGTTTTATGAGCTTTTTTACCAAAGCGGTAACCATTGCTTTACAGCATTTCCCAGCTGTTAATGCATACATTAATGGCGAAGAAATTATTTACCACGACTATTGTGATATTTCTATTGCAGTTAGCGCTCCCAAAGGATTGGTTGTGCCTGTTATACGTAATGCAGAAAGTATGAGCCTAGCCGATATTGAAAGAGAAGTAGCTCGTTTGGCCTCAAGAGCACGTGAAAATAAATTAGGCTTAGACGAAATGAGTGGTGGTACATTTACCATAACCAACGGTGGTGTATTTGGCAGTATGATGAGTACGCCAATTATTAATGCGCCTCAGTCGGCTATATTAGGCATGCACAACATTGTGGAACGTCCTGTGGTAAAAGATGGTCAGATTGTAGCACGCCCGATGATGTATTTGGCGTTAAGTTACGATCATAGAATTATTGATGGCCGTGAGTCGGTAGGATTTTTGGTTAAAGTAAAACAATGCCTAGAAAACCCTACCATGTTGCTAACCTCAGGAAACGATCCTCAAAAAATGATATTGGGATTATAATCTTAATAATATACTAAACACAAAAAGCTCCGATTGGGGCTTTTTGTGTTTAGTATAAAACTGATAAAATGTAATGTGGTTTTTGAATTACATCATATAATTTAATATGTGATTAAGTTTAATCATCTAACTAATAATGCGGATTTTAAATAACTTAATTACATATTACTAAGAATAGAAATTATCTAATTAACTAACTAACATAATAATAGAGTGATTTAACTAGTTCAATTTTTGCTAGAGAAATGAAATTAAACCAATATATGTAACCTACATTTGGGCTAATTTATTATTTTAGCTATAATTGTTGTGTAACTGATGTTACCACCATGCATATTTAATGGTATTATTATTGCATGATGATAAAAGCTAAATATTTTAAAAATATGACAACATTAAAATTAATAAGTGTAGGAGCCGTAGCATTAAGTTTATTAGGATATACTGCTTTTAATGCGAATTTAAATGAAACTAAAAAGGTTGAGGTTGCTGATGTGAAGGCTGCAAACATTCCCGATTTTACTGTTAAAAACGACCAAGGTAAAACGGTTAACTTAAATAGTTTTAAAGGTAAAAAAGTATTTGTAAATCTATGGGCTACATGGTGCGGACCTTGTCGCAGAGAAATGCCTTCAATTGAATCTTTATATAATAAAACCAAAGGAAAAAAAGTTGAATTTGTTTTACTTAGTTTAGACGATGATTTTAATAAGGCTATAAGTTATAAGGCTGCTAACAAATTTAGCATGTTAATGTACTATCCAACTGCCAACTTGCCTTCCTTGTTTAATGTGGATGGAATACCAGCTACATTTTTTTTTAACGAAAAAGGGGAGTTAATTAAAACCATACAAGGTAGCACCAATTACGATACACAAGAGTTTGTAGATTTACTTACTAAATAGCATTTATAAATAAGTATTTAAAGCCTTCGTTAATTCATAATGGAGGCTTTTTTATGTAGTAATGTGTGTAATTATTTGGTTATTTATTTGCTAATAATTATATCATTGTTTAGCTAATAAATATTAAAATGAAAAAGTATCTAGTTTTTGTTTTACTGCTTGGATTACCAGCACTATTTTCATTTAAACATGTCGTAAAATTCCCTATCGTTACTTGTATCAATTTAAATGATAAGCAGGTTGTACTTCCTACAGATGTTCAAAATAAGCGAACTGTTATTGCATTAATTTTTAGCACAAAAGCAGATAAATATATGCAAAATTGGGCACAGCCGCTTTATAATTCACTAATGGCCGATGGAGCAGGAGGGATGATGAGTGGTAATATGTATAATGCTAATTTATGTTTTGTAGGTGCCGTTAAAGGTTTAGCTAAATTAGCTTTACCAGAAATGATTAAAAAGTCGAAAACCCAAGTTGATAAAAAGTTTCATGGTAATTTTATGTATACCGATACTGATTTGGAACCATTGATGAAAGCATTGAATATTACAGATAAAAGCCTACCACACTTTTTTGTAATTGAAAAAGATGGAAATATAATTTACCAAACATCTGGCACTTACAGTGATGATAAATTAAATGATATAACTGGGGCTTTACTAAACTAACTATTGATTAACGACACATGCTATACTTGCCACACTTAAATGTGGTGTATGCAATAAAATACTATGCGCACAGGCTTCAATGGTAGCACCTGTTGTAATTACATCATCAACCAACAATACTTTTTTATTACTTATCAGCTCGGACGATTGTATATCAAATACATCACCAACATTTAACCACCTATCAAACCTTCCTTTTTTGGTTTGCGTTTCGGTGTGTTTATCACGTATAACTACATTTTTTAGATGTTCACAATTTAACGATTGTGCAAGTCCTTGAGCGAAACAATCGCTTTGATTATAACCACGTAGTTTTTGTTTTTTTTCGTGTAATGGAATGGCAACAATAACATCAAAATGCATGCCATGCTCGCGTAACTTCGAGCCATACATTTGACCAAGCATAACTCCTAAATCTGGGTTATTGCTATATTTTAATTCGTGTAAAATCTTTTGTACTATTCCTTGTTTTCTAAATGTTAAAAATGAAAACGCACTTTCTATTTTAATCCTACCCCAAAATGCTTTTTCAAGTTGATTTTCGGGATGTGTGTGGAATTTAGTTTCAGGAAAATGATCAATGCAATGCGTACATATATGATGTTCGGCTGCTAAAAGCACTCCGTTACAACCCACACACAAGTTGGGAAATAAAAGTCCAACCAAGGTGTTTAACATGCACTTACTCCTTTATTGTTTTTAGCCATGCATTACCTTTTGTGGTAATTATTTTCACAATATACAATCCGCTTTGTAATGAGTTGGTCTTTAAATTAAACTGGTTTTTACCTATCGTTAAATTGACCACTTGTTCAAGTAATTTTTGTCCTGAGATATTATATAGTTCAATTGTTGCTGATTCGTTTTGTTTAGCTTCAAAATTTAATTGTAGTAAATTTTGAAAAGGATTTGGAAATGCATGAAGGTTTATTTCCTGTGCAAGATTGTCTTTTAATCCTAATGCAAATATTTGAATACTATCGGTTCTGGATTTAACGCAACCGTCATTACTTGTAACTGTTAGTTTTACTTGAATTTTCTGAGGTCCGCTTGTTTTGATTGTGGGGTTTGTTTCGTTAGCTCTAATCGTAGTATCAGATGAAAATGTCCATGCATACGTTTTTCCAAATAAAGTTTTATTTAAAAACGTTACATAGTTGCCTGTATCTCTTATCCATTCATAATCAATTTCAGGTGTTTCTAAAACCCTTATAAATTGTGTATTTGAATCAATTAATTCACCCTTTCGGTACAAGTATAATGTAATTGGATAAAGGCCTGTTTTGACAAATGTTTTTGTAGTGGTTTTACTATTGGCTAATTGTCCATCGCCTAGGTCCCATTTTATTTCGTCTCCACCTTGAGAATTAGCTGTAAAATTAACACTTACTGGACCACATCCGATAAATCTGTTTGCTGTAAATGATGCTGATGCATTTGTTCCATATTCAAATACGATGCTGCTATCGGGCAATTGTTTTATATCTGTTATAGCAACATTAGCAGGCTGACGTACGCCACTTACTTTTAAATGTAAATTACTTGCAGGTGTTGATGTTGGTGTGAAATTTTGATTAGCTGCTAGAGGATATAAATCACTTCCATCACCTCTATTTATATTGCGTTCTAAGTGTCTTAATCCATCGGCCTGCATAATACCTACCCCTAATTGTGATGTATCATTATTTACATTATTTGATGCTTCAGTTAATAAGCGTGCACGTGTAGTATTAATATGCCAAATAGCTAACCCTTTCGATGGTAAATACATATCAAAACCTTTACGCTGACGGTTTTCTAAAAGATAGTATTCATTAGCTACCGAGGTATTTATTCTAAATACCATATCACTATCAACTACTGCATAAGGAAGTGTATATAATGCCGTATCACTAATTTCTATTGGTGATACCCATCCCATGCGCATTCTGCTCCATGCATCATTTAAACATGGTGTTTTTTCATTATTTAACCATGGGCCACCAGCCATTAATGAGTAATTGCCTGCGGCTTCGTTATTGCTTTGTGTTGAGTATAAATCAGGCAAATCGAGCAAATGCCCAAATTCATGAGCTGCAACTCCTATTCCTACCATAGAGTATGCTCCACCATTGTATCTTTTTTCAGGAAACATGCCGTAAGCAGAAACTTGCACACCATCATATGTAGGCCTTTGGGCTGCAGGTAATGAAGACCTAAATGACCAAATATAATTATTTGCATTAGGTGCACTCTGCTCCTCCGCACCAATACCTGCGTGCATTAAAATTACACCATCTACATATTTATCGCCATCATTGTCAAATTGACTAAAATCTACGTTAAATGAATCGTTAACATCTTTTAATGCCCCTAATAAAAGTTGACGGGTGGCTGTACTATATGATGTACTATTTTTGCCATAATACATATATCCACTATCAGCCATTACCCAACCATAAACAATACATTCTAGCGTTAATTTACCACTTGATGTTGCCAGGAAGAAATCTCGGAACGAACCAGTACCATTATAGTTTGGTTGGTTCAGTAACAATTCGAAATTTTCTTTTGGTAGAGTTGCTTTTAAATCGGGATATTCAACCAAAACCACCAAAATTTTACGATTACCCATTGATGGAAAAGGAAATGGTCCAGCAGCTTTATTCAAGGTTTGGATTGGTTCAAGTTGTTGATGCATTTGCAACTTCATATTTTGTTGCGCAGAACTGTACCTTAAGTGAGGTAGAACATTGGCTTTCATTTTCACTCCATCTCTGGCAACTACACCACTTGTTGTTAAATTTCCAGCATCATCTGTTGTGGCATATTCAAAAAAGCCATCTTTATTCTTTAATAAGGTAAAGCCATCCTCCGTTTCTAAATAGTGAATTGCTTCATTTCCTAACGCCCTTAATGTAATTATACTTCCATCTGGTTGTTCAAGGGTATTGGTGTATGGTGCTACGCTGCAATTGCTTCTTTGAGCATATAAAAAGTTTGGATAGACAATGGTTACTAGAAGAAATGAACCGAGCACTTTTAATAGGTTTTTCATTAAATAAATGATGCGTTTATAATTAATAAAATAAAACTAGTCTTTAATTGTTTACTTAACAAGTTTATTGTACTTTAGTTCGATAATAGCAGCATTTTTTACAATTTTTAAACAAATAGTATATGCTGTATAAATTTTTCTTTTATGAAAATAAATTATCGTCAAGCTACAATCATTAATATAGTTGATGAATCACCTGCTGTAAAGCGATTCTATTTTAGGTTTCCAGAAACGGAGCAGTTTGAATTTAAGCCGGGACAATTTGTAATGATTGACTTGCCAATTGCTTCTAAAATAACCAATAGGAGTTATTCTATTGCTTCAGCTCCCGGAAACGACAATATTTTCGAATTGATTATTGTTCTTAACCCAACAGGATTAGGAACTCCATACATGTGGGAGAATTTCCAAATTGGTGATTCAGTGCCTGTAGCTGGGCCTTTGGGTAAGTTTACTCTCCCTGATCAAATTAATAACGATTTATGCTTGATTGCAACTGGTACAGGAATTGCACCCTTAAGAAGTATGTTACACCATATCATCAATCAAAATATACCCCATAAAAATATTTACTTGGTATTTGGTTGCCGAACAACGCAAGATATTTTGTATAAAATAGAAATGCAGGAATTAAGTAGTAAGTATCCTTATTTCAATTTTATCCCTGTTCTGTCAAGACCTGATGAAGATTGGACTGGCGCCCATGGTTATGTTCATCATGTATACGAACAAATTTTTGCAGATAAACGTCCCGCAACTTTTTATTTATGTGGTTGGAAGAATATGATTATGGAAGCTCGTGAACGCTTAAACGCAATGGGTTATGAAAAATCTCAAATCAAGTTTGAATTGTATGATTAATATATTGGTTTGAAGTTTATTGTATGTGATTTGTTTTATGATTTTTTTAAATCAGAAACGCACATGCTAATTAACAACTTCTGTCTTTCACTCTTCCTAAAATATTTTCCTACATTTGCCGCTACATGTATCCAAACAGAAAAAACTACGGCAAACCTCAAGGTAACTTTCAAAGAAGCGAAAAACCTGCAGATAACAATAAGGCTATTTATGGCATACATGCTGTTACAGAAGCTATTAATGCTGGTAAAGAACTTAATAAAATTATTTTTCAACGTGGCGAGTTGGGGCCTTTGTTACAAAGTTTAACCAAGTTAGCTCGCGATTTAGATATTCCCACACAATATGTACCTAAAGAATCGAGTTTATTTCCTCCCAATAAAAATCATCAAGGTGTTTTAGCTTTTATTTCTCCAGTAACATACCATAAGCTAGAAAATATTATTCCTCAATTATTTGAGGAAGGAAAAGTACCTTTTATTTTGGTGTTGGATAGAATAACTGATGTAAGAAATTTTGGTGCCATTGCCCGTAGTGCATATTGCGCAGGCGTTCACACCATTGTTATACCTGATCAAGGAAGCGTTCAAGTGAGTGAAGATGCAATCAAAACCTCTGCGGGGGCATTACATCATTTACCGATTTGTCGCGAAAAAAATATGAAAACAGTGATGGAAATATTAAACCAATCTGGTTTGATAACTGTAGCATGTAGTGAAAAAGGTAAAGGCATGATACACCAACTTGATTTAACTGGCCCGGTAGCTATTGTTTTGGGTAATGAAGAAACAGGTATTAGCGAAGATATACTTAAACGTTGTTCTGAATGGGCTCGCATTCCGTTGGATGTGGGAGTTCAATCTCTTAATGTATCTGTTGCTGCAGGAATTGCAGCTTATGAGGTGGTTAGGCAACGAATCACCAATGTTTAACATTCAAGTTATCGAGGTTAAAAATTAACCTCAATTGCGTTACGTAATAATTTCACTTTCCCGTTATTTTCCATTTGTTTTAATAACCTAGAAATAACAACACGCGAAGAGTTTAAATCGTTTGCAATTTGCTCATGAGTTAAATTAAGTGTTTTATTTTGGAATGAGTTTTTTTGTTTAATTAAATAGTACTCTAGTCTTTCATCCATTCCGTGAAAAGCTACACTTCTCAAGGCATCTAGCACTTCTTGGTATCGATTACGGTATGATTCAATCACGAAATAATACCAACTTTTATGTTTAATCATCAAGTCGTCCATGAGTTCTATCGGAATCATTATTGCCTCCACATCTTCAATGGCAATTGCCTCTAGGTCGCTTTTTTTGTTGCGTGCTGCACATACAAATGATAAAGCACATGCTTGCCCAGGTTCAAGGTAATACATAAAAAACTCTTCTCCATCTTCTCCATTGGTAAACAGTTTTACACGCCCTTTGGTAACCAACATGGTTGATTTTAAATATTGACCGCTTCGCATCATTTCATCCCCAGATTTAAATTCTTTAACAAGAGCTTTTGATGCGATATACTGTTTTAAATCCTCATCAAACTGAGGATAATATTTATTTAATAACTCTAATATGTTATTCATATTATAGGGGTAAATGGTTTAATAGTAATGATATATTTAAACATGCACTAACAAGCATCTTTTATAAAGTTGTACCGTATTTTCTAAACCATAATATAATGCATCAGCAATTAAGGCATGGCCAATACTTACTTCTAATAAATCTGGAATATGTTGAGCGAAATAGGTTAAATTCTCTAACGATAAATCATGTCCAGCATTAATTCCCAAACCTAATTCTTTTGCTTTTTTTGCTGCTTCAATAAAAGGTGCAATCGCTTCTTCTTTATGCGTTGAGTAATGATGCGCATAACTTTCGGTATACAACTCAATCCGATCTGTTCCAGTTTCTTTTGCTCCATCAATCATCTTTATATCTGCATCAACAAAAATACTGGTGCGTATGCCATTTGATTTAAACAAAGCTATAATGTCTTGCAAATAGGTTTTATGATTGATGGTATCCCAACCGTGGTCGCTGGTTAGTTGTCCGTCAACATCGGGTACTAAAGTTACTTGAGTCGGTTTTGTGGCCAACACCAAATCAATAAATTTTTGTTCTTTAGGATTACCTTCTATGTTAAATTCTGTAGTAAGTACTTTGGTTAATTCGTAAACATCGGCATACCTGATATGGCGCTCATCCGGGCGAGGGTGTACGGTAATGCCATCAGCTCCAAAACGTTCAATGTCTTGGGCTATTTTTATTACATCAGGATTGTTTCCACCTCTTGAGTTACGTAAAGTGGCAATTTTATTTATGTTTACCGATAATTTTGTCATGTGTGTGGTACTATCAATCAAATTCAAAAATAGACGAATAAAGTAGTTTAAACCTAAATTTTATTATTAAATAAGAATACCCCACATTTGTAAAAATGTACATAGCAGCTATATTATTTGTTATCAGTTTTTTTGTTGTGTTTTACACGTACTTCGGTTATGCCTTTATAGTTGGTGTTTTAGCCCAGCTAAAACGTGCAAGTAAAGTGGGTGTGCAACAAATTAACGAGTTGTTTGAGCCCAATGTAGCACTTGTTATACCATGTTATAACGAGAAATATTTGTTGTTGGATAAAGTTCAAAATTGTTTGAATTTAACATATCCGAAATCAAAATTGAATATCGTTTTTATTACCGATGGAAGTAATGACGGTAGTGTTGAATTGCTCGAAAATATGAAAGGTGTGCAGGTATTTCATCAACCCGAAAGAAAAGGTAAAGCCGCTGCAGAAAACCGAGCTATGTCTCTAATTAAAGAAGAGATTGTGGTATTTTGTGATGCGAATACTTCCCTTAATCCAATGTCGTTAAAAAATATTGTGAGGCATTTTGCTGATGAAAAAGTAGGTGCAGTATCGGGTGAAAAGCGTGTAATTACTTTAGATAAAAATTCGGCATCATCTGCCGGAGAAGGTGTGTATTGGAAATATGAATCGTGGCTAAAAAAACAAGATAGCGAGTTGCATACTACTGCTGGTGGTGCAGGTGAGTTGATAGCTTTCCGAAAGTCGTGTTTTACAATTTTAGAAGAAGATACCATTTTGGATGATTTTGTAGCCAGTATGCGTATTGCAATTAACGGATACAAAGTGGTTTATGAGCCAGAAGCTTACGCACAAGAAACAGCAAGTGCAAATGTAAATGAGGAGATTAAACGCAAAGTACGAATTGCCGCAGGCGCTTGGCAAGCTTTATTCAGATTACCTAAAGCACTCAATCCTTTTCATGATGCCATGCTTACGTTTATTTATGTTTCGCATAAAGTTTTGCGTTGGAGTTTAGCTCCATTGGCATTACTCGTAATGTTGCCATCTGCTTATATTTTACATATTAATATTGGTGGTTGGTTTAGCTTATTGTGGATAGGTCAGCAATTGTTTTATTTGTTTGCACTATTGGGTAAAATGTTTGAGCATAAACAAGTTCGCATCAAACTATTTTTTATTCCATATTACTTTGCGGTAACCAATTATTGTATGATAGCTGGTTTTGTAAGGTTTTTAAAAGGAAACCAAAGTGTAAAATGGGAAAAAGCAAAACGCGCATAATCTTTTAAAAATTCAACTCATTATTAGTTAACCAATAACTACTCAAATAGTAAACCAATCAACTAAACACCAATGAAAAAAATAGAACACATAGGCATAGCCATTAAAAGTGCCGAAGTATCAGTACCATTGTTTAACAAGTTGTACAACATAGAGCCTTACAAAATAGAAGAAGTAGAAAGCGAACACGTAAAAACCATTTTTTACCAAGTTGGTCCTAATAAAATGGAATTGTTAGAAGCTACTTCTCCTGATAGTGCCATTGCAAAATTTATCGAAAAAAAGGGAGAAGGCATACACCATATTGCGTATGACGTGGAAGATATTCACGCTGAAATGGAGCGCCTAAAAGCAGAAGGTTTTGTGTTTATCAATGAGCAGCCTAAAAATGGTGCTGATAATAAATTGATTGCCTTCTTGCATCCCAAATCAACCAATGGTGTGTTGATTGAGTTGTGTCAGGAACGTATTAATGGGTAATAATTATTTTTTGGTAAGTAGTTTCTCCATTTATTGCTGTTATCTTAAATATATAAACTCCGCTTTTAATGTTACTTATATCAATTTTATTTTGATTATGGATTGTATGTTTAGCAACAGTTTGGCCCTGCATGTTTATAATTTCACACAATACCGCTAAATGATTATTTGATGCAATATTTATAAAATCGTTAGCTGGGTTAGGATAAATTAAAATATTTTGTTCAGGTATTTCGTGGGTTTTGTCTCCTGTATAAACAGAACCATCAGGCATAAGTTTGTACACTATTGTTTGCCAATATGGATTAGTGTAACCAAATGCAGAGTCTTGATAGTATGTAGTATCAGTAAAATGTTGGTAGGCAATGCTGGCAAACACCAAACAGCCTCCATCTGCGGTTGCTTGTATGGTTTGTGCTATTAAATGTTCTTGTATGTATTCTCTGTTGGGCACATATCTGTTGGGGTGTGTAATGCATTTAACCCACTTTTTATTTAGGTTAGAGTCTACAAGTGTTACCCATATTCTGTTCCAGGCCTGTGGTAAAAAATAGTTTGACACATCTTCTGTTTGTGCAAAGTAAATATTATCGGGGGTGTAAAAATCTAAACTGCGTTGCCTGGCAGGGTTGTTAATTCCAATAAAAGTTTCGGTATCAGCGGGTATATCATAAACATAATTAACTACCCCACCTGTATCGTTTAGTTTTAAAATAAAACCACGGTCGCTGTCATAAAATGCACCGGTGTCTGTAATCATATCGTACTCAGCTCTTCTGAATTGAACAAACTGTCCACTTAAACCAAGCAAGGTAGAGTTGTCTGTTAATTTTTTGGAATAAAAAAATGGTGTGTGGTTATCAATGTATTGCCCTGTATCGTAATTTGGCACCTTGCCCGGGTTGGTAAGTTTTCTTATAGTCCACCCTCCACGTGTATGAATATTTTTTGTAAAGCTATCATTGTGTATAATGTTAGTAAAAACCTGACCAAGTGAAGAGATAATCATACCAACCATTGATAAATAGCCGCTATTGGTTTCTATTATATCTCCTGCGCCTTGTCCTATAAACGATTTGAAACCCGCAAACTCCTCATAAGCAAATCCCGTATCCGGAAAATTATTCAATAATTCCAATTGTGGCGAAAGCCTTACCCAGTTGTTGTATTGGGGGTGTACATAATCATTACATAAGTATAAGCATGAAGGGTAATTAATAAAAGAAATTCGGGCACCAGCATTGCCGTAATATTGGCCTTTACT
>CANHBJ010000037.1 GCA_947459075.1 Bacteroidota bacterium | reverse complement strand
CAAACATAATACATCAAGTAACATGAGCAACATAGTTGAATTATTAGGCGAAAATGCCGACAGCTTATTAAAGCACGAGTGTAAAACAATTAGCAAAGAGCATATTTATGCTCCAAGCCCAACTTTTGTAAACGATATTTTTGGTCAAAGTAACCGTAACCCTCAAGTATTACGTAGCTTACAACAGATTTACAGTACTGGCCGTTTAGCAAATACTGGATATGTTTCGATTTTGCCAGTTGATCAGGGTATTGAGCATAGCGGTGGTGCTTCATTTGCACCAAATCCTCGTTATTTCGATCCTCAGAATATTATAGAATTAGCTATTGAAGGCGGATGTAATGCCGTAGCTTCAACATATGGTGTTTTGGCTTCTTGTTCACGCAAGTATGCTCACAAAATTCCGTTTGTAGTTAAAATTAACCACAACGAGTTTTTAAGTTATCCCAATAAATACGACCAAATTATGTTTGGTTCTGTAGATGAGGCTTGGAACTTAGGTGCTGTAGCTGTTGGTGCTACTATTTATTTTGGTAGTGATGAAAGTGCACGCCAAATACAAGAGGTTGCTGCCGCATTTGAGCGCGCACATGAGTTAGGTATGGCTACTATTTTATGGTGCTACTTACGTAATAACTCATTTAAAAAGGATGGCGTTGATTACCATACGGCAGCTGATTTAACTGGACAAGCAAATCATTTGGGAGTTACCATACAAGCAGATATCATCAAACAAAAATTACCAACTGTTAATGGAGGTTACACCGCCTTAAACTTTGGTAAAACACATAATAAAGTATACACAGAACTTTCGTCAAACAATCCTATTGATTTGGCTCGTTACCAAGTAGCAAATTGCTATATGGGTCGCCAAGGTTTAATAAACTCTGGTGGAGAAAGTAAAGGTGCTAGCGATTTAGCTGAAGCAGTTACTACAGCCGTAATTAACAAGCGTGCTGGTGGTCAAGGCTTAATTTCAGGTCGTAAAGCCTTTCAAAAGCCAGTTAACGAAGGTGTTGCATTATTAAATGCAATTCAAGATGTTTACCTTGATAATTCTATTACTTTAGCTTAATTAAGTTAATAAGTTATTGGTTGGTTGGGTGATTTGATTTGCCCAATCAACCAATTTTGTTTTTAACACAGAAATTATAGCACATGTTATAATTTCAAATACTAAAAAAAATGAGTTGGTTTAAACGTGTAAAAGAAGGTATTACAACCTCAACCGAAGATAAAAAATCGGTGCCTGATGGTTTGTGGCATAAGTGCCCAAGATGTAAAAAAGCCATCACTACTGCTGAACATGAAGCTAATCAGTTTGTTTGCCCTGGTTGTAACTACCACGATAAAATTGGTTCGAAAGAATATTTTGAACTGTTGTTTGATGAAAGCAATTACACTGAGTTGTTTGCTAATATTTATCCAACCGATCCACTAGAATTTAAAGATACCAAAGACTATAAATCACGTTTGGCTGATAGCCAGAAGAAAAGTGGCATGACAGATGCCATGCGTGTTGGGACAGGAACAATTCATAGTTTCCCTATTGTTATTGCCTGTATGGACTTTAATTTTATTGGAGGAAGTATGGGTAGTGTAATGGGAGAAAAAATTGCACGAGCCATTGACTATGGTCGCGAAAATAAAATGCCAGTAATGGTTATTTCCAAATCTGGTGGTGCACGTATGATGGAAGCAGCATTTAGCTTAATGCAAATGGCCAAAACATCTGCTAAATTAGCCTTATTGGCAAAAGATGGCATTCCTTACATCAGTTTATTAACAGATCCTACAACAGGTGGCGTTACGGCATCGTTTGCTATGTTGGGCGATTTTAACATTGCCGAACCAGAAGCGTTGATTGGTTTTGCCGGTCCTCGTGTAATTCGTGAAACCATTGGTAAAGATTTACCTAAAGGTTTCCAAAGCTCTGAGTTTTTATTAGAGCACGGTTTTGTAGATATGATTGTAAGCCGCACCAATTTAAGAAATCAATTGGGGCAACTACTTTCATTGTTGGCCAATAAGCCATTGGTTAAGCCTGAAGTGGAATAACAACTTAGGTGTTATCCCTGCAGATGATAGAACATTTGTAACTATCAAATATTTACATACCTTTGCAACTCATTTTATTAAACAATAAAACTATAAATTATGTATTTGACCACAGACACGAAGCAATCAATCTTCGAAAAGTACGGTAAAGCCAAGTCTAAAACAGACACAGGCTCAGCTGAGAGTCAGATCGCATTATTTACTCACCGTATTAATCACATTACGGGCCACTTAAAGCAGAACAAAAAAGATTATTCTGCTGAGTTAAGCCTAGTGAAATTGGTAGGTAAAAGACGCGCTCTACTAGATTATCTTGTTAAAAATGATATCTTCCGTTATAGGGCGATCATTAAAGAATTAGAAATCCGTAAATAATGTTCAGTTATTTTGGATTAACGATACACCTTCCGGCATCTGTGTCGGTTTCTATATCGTAAATTTAATAAAAGCAGGGGCCAATAAAAGCCTCTGCTTTTGTGTTTATTGAGGCTATAATAAAATGAAAACCTTAATAATAATGGGTTTAACTAATGCAAAAAAACTTAAACAATAATAAACCTTGCAGGGAATAGGCCCTGTAAACAATTAGAAAAATGAGTAAAGCAACAACAAAAACGATTGAAATAGGTGGTAAAACCATTTCAATTGAAACAGGCCGCTTAGCACGTCAGGCTGACGGTGCTGTGGTAGTAAAAATGGGCGATACGATGATTCTTGCAACAGCAGTATCAGCACGTGAAGCTAAAGAAGATGTGGATTTTATGCCACTAACGGTAGATTACCAAGAGAAATTTGCAGCTGTAGGCCGTATTCCTGGTAGTTTCCACAAACGTGAAGCAAAATTAAGTGATTACGAAGTATTGGTAAGCCGTATTGTTGACCGTGCATTGCGTCCGCTTTTTCCTGAAAATTACCATGCCGATACGCAGGTAATGTTACAATTAATTTCATCAGACAAGAACTTAAACCCAGATTGCTTGGTAGGTTTAGCCGCTTCGGCAGCTTTAATGGTAAGTGATATTCCGTTTAACGGGCCAATTTCTGAGGTGCGTATTGCACGTATTAATGGAGAGTTTGTGTTAAATCCCTACATCGACCAATTGGCTAATGCTGATATGGATTTGATTGTTGCAGGTACCGAACACGATTTAAATATGGTGGAAGGTGAGTGCAGTGAGGTAAGTGAGCTAGACATGTTAGCTGCTTTAAAAATTGCTCATGAAGCCATTAAACTTCAGTGCAAAGCACAGTGGGAATTATGTGAAATGTTAGGTGGTAGAAAGCCTGCCCGTGAATACAAACATGAGCGCAGTGATGATACTTTAGCTGCACACATACGTGAGTTTGCTTACGATAAAATTATGGCTATAGCTAAAGGTGCGTTAGGTAAAAATGAACGTAGTGAAGCATTTAAAGCCGTTCGTAAAGAATACATCAACCAATTTTATCCTGAAGGCAGCGAAACCGCTCATGATAAATTTTTATTGAATAAGTACTTCCACGATGTAGAGTATGATGCTGTTCGTGCCATGATTTTAAACGATAAAATGCGTTTAGATGGCCGTAAGTTAGATGAAGTCCGACCTATTTGGAGTGAAGTTAGTTATTTGCCTGCAGCACACGGTAGTGCAGTGTTTACACGTGGCGAAACACAGTCGTTAACTACGGTAACTTTAGGTACTAAGTTAGATGAGCAATTATTAGATGCACCAATGAATGCTGGTTATGCCAAATTCTTGTTGCATTATAATTTTCCTTCGTTCTCAACAGGTGAGGTAAAACCTAATCGTGGTCCAGGACGTAGAGAGATAGGACATGGAAACTTAGCTTTACGTGGTTTAAAACGTATTTTACCACCATTAAGCGAAAGTCCTTACACCATTCGTATTGTAAGTGATATTTTAGAGTCTAATGGCTCATCATCAATGGCAACAGTTTGTGCTGGTTCGTTAGCATTAATGGACGCAGGTATTAAAATTAAAGGTGCAGTGAGTGGTGTGGCTATGGGTTTAATTAGTGATGAAAGCACAGGAAAATACGCCATCTTAACCGATATTTTAGGTGATGAAGATCACTTAGGAGATATGGATTTTAAAGTAGTAGGAACCGCTAAAGGTATTACTGCTTGCCAAATGGACATTAAGATTAATGGCTTGAAATGGGAAATGGTTGAAGAAGCTTTAAAACAAGCTAACGCAGGCCGTTTACACATCATGAACGAGATGAATAAAACCATCAGCAAAGCTAATGATGACTACAAACCACATGCTCCACGTATCGAAACCATTATTATTGATAAAGATTTTATTGGTGCGGTAATTGGTCCTGGTGGAAAAGTAATTCAAGGTATACAAAAAGATACTGGGGCTACAATTTCTATTACTGAAGTTGGTAATACAGGTGTTGTTGAAGTAGCTGCAACCAATGGTGATAGCATGCGCAGAGCGGTTGACATCATTAAAGGCATTACTGCAGTTCCTGTTGTAGGTGAAGAATACGTTGGTAAAGTTAAAACCATCGTTGATTTCGGTGCCTTTGTTGAGTATTTACCTGGTAAAGATGGTTTATTACACATTAGCGAAGTAAGCTGGAACCGTTTACCAAGTATGGAAGGTGTATTACAAGTAGGCGAAGAAATAAAAGTGAAGCTGATTGAAATTGATAAGAAAACGGGTAAGGTTAAATTATCTCATAAAGTTTTATTGCCTCGTCCGCCACGCCCTGAAAACAAACCAGAAGGAACAAGTTCAGAAAATAACGCATAGTTAACTTTTAAGTTATCATGTAAATAAAACAGGCCACCCATGGGTGGCCTGTTTGCGTTTATAGATTTGGCAAAAACTTTTATTGCTTTATAATCTTAACCGTATTCGATTGTCCTTGCGATGTAATACGCAGGAAATACATCGCTGGACTTAATGATTTCACATCCATAATTAACCTATTGGTTGGTGTATTGCACGTGGTATTGATCAATACTTTGCCATTTACATCCATCAACTCAAAACGAGATTCATTTAATGATTTGTTAGATTCAATTACAATTTCTGCGCTAACCGGATTAGGGAAGATAGAAAATGATTGTGATGCAAACTTGGCAATACCTGTATTGGTGGTATAAGTAAACCCATTTAGCAGTGCAGTTCCGTTTGGTGTAACTACACTTACATTGCCAGTGGCCCCGCTATCAACTATTGCTGTTATAATTAATGGTGAAACAACAGTATAACTTTTAGCATTTACACCACCAAAAGTAACCGAACTTGCATTGTTTAAATTAGTTCCATTAATGGTTATTAATGTGCCATTAGTTCCTGTTTGTGGTGTAAAAGAGGTGATGGTAGGAGCTGTTTGTCCGCTTCCTATAATACTTACATTTAAACTAGAGCTATCACTACAACCAACATTATTTGAGATTACTGCATTTAATTTACCTGTTCCAGGAGTTAGCCATTGTACTTTAACAGCATTTGTTCCTTGTCCGTTTACAATATTCCCATTCGTTACAGTCCAATTATAGCTGTGGTTTAACTGTTGGTTTAAATTGTAATCATAGGATTGTTGGGTTGATAAATTACTAGTTGGCCCGGCAAGGGTTCCAATGTTAAGTTTAGCGAGAATGGTTATTGTTTTTACTAAACTATCACTGCATCCGTTATTAGAAGTGGCTTTTAGTTTAATTGATTTTGTGCCTACAGTATTAAATGATAAATCTAAATTGGCTTGACCACTTGAGTTGTTATCCCAAGTCCAAACCCTACTGTATATGCCGCTAACAATAGAAGTTGTATCAACCAAAGAAAACAAATTGGCATTTACGCATTGAGTAGGGTTGTTAATGGTAAATCCAACTTTAGGCGAAGGGTATAGTTCTGTTGCAATGACATTAGATGTATCCTTGCAATTATTACCCAGGTCAACAATTAATTTATAATTGCCTGCTTCGCCAACAGTTAATGTAGAGCTATTGACATTATTTAACAGCACATTGTTTTTATACCAAAAATAATTTCCATTAAAGTTTGAGCTACTGCTTAACATTACTGATTTTCCGTTGC
The DNA here is from genome assembly GCA_947459075.1 of Bacteroidota bacterium. Classification (GTDB taxonomy): domain Bacteria; phylum Bacteroidota; class Bacteroidia; order UKL13-3; family UKL13-3; genus UBA6183. The sequence continues at coordinate 12,419 of CANHBJ010000037.1, read as the reverse complement.
AAAAACTCGTATTCGAGTTTGAAGTGATGTTTAGGTTTGTAGGGTTTGCAATGGTAACATTTGTAACGATTGAATCTTTACAGCCCATATTGCTTGTAACTAGCAGTTTAACTAAATAGCTACCTGCTGAGTTGTATAACTTTGTTCCTAATAATGTTGAAGAAGTGGTTCCATCACCAAAATGCCATAATCGGGTGAAAGTTCCTGAGCTAATTGTTGAGCTATCATAATAATTTATTCCGTTTAGGTTAAAAGCACAATACGTATTTTGTATTAAGGAAGGTTTTATCATTACCCTAGGATTAGCTGTAAAACTAATTGCATTGGAGTAATTATTACAATTTAATACCGTATCGGTAACTAACAGCCTGTATGATCCTGATTGTTTCGCATAGATACCCTCAGTAATTGACCCTACAATATTTACGCCATTTTTCTGCCATTGATATTTATATTTAGGATTGGTGTAAGAGGACATTATGAGGCTACTATCTCCGTTACAAAAGTTGGTATTGAATTGTGTGAAAATGTTTGCTAGGGCAATTGAATCAATGCTAATTTCAAAACTATCAAGTACCTGCGTTACGGCTCCTTGAATTGCTTTATAGGTAAATGAAACGTAGTATTTGCCAGGTTGAGTATAACGTAAAGAATCGGTAAACATCAATCTTGGCGTGCTGTCTTGCAAACTCCCCTGAGGATTTATATTAATTGGATTGATATTTCTGAAGCCTAGCAAAAAGTTTTTATCATTAGGCATGTTAGCTATTCTAAGTGAGGCGCTGTCAAGTGTTACAAATGGTATTCGCTTTAATATGCTATACCTAACATTACCACATATATAAAATGCCTTAATTGAGGTATGATTTGGTATTGGAGTAGGAGGATTATTACCATTAGTAACTTTTATACTAAAAGCTTTTGTAATGTGTCCAATATTTGGGCAAAAATTATCTTTTGCAGTTACAGTAAAATAATAAGGAATCGATCTAATATCAGTGCTGTCCGTTTGCCAACAAAATTGCCAAGTATCTTCTCTTGGTCTAGGTTGGTTGGGGGTAACTGTATAATTTGGTAAAAAAGTCAGTTTCCCTGGTCTAACAATTCCTTCATTCCACGATATAAAGGTGGTATCATACCTAGGAATGAGCGGATATACATCGGTATCTTTGGCAGTAATCGTAAAGCAAAGTTGTTGTCCTGCCGTAATATTGTGGTTGTATTTAGGTTGGTTATTAGGTAGAGAAGGTGTTGTGATGAAACGCGGTGGATTATTACCTGTGCTATTAAGTACAAATAATTGCATATCACGATGAGTTATTCCAACCAACAGCGGACTTCCATTTGCATTATAAGTCCATTGTTTTATTCTAACATTCATGTTTCCATATATTAATCCTGCTGTATTATTTAAAGGTGTAAAACTAATGTCACCATTCACTGAATCTATGATTACATAAGGCCCGTTAGGTTGAGGGGAATTAATGTGTGGAGACTTGCTTGAGTCCAAGGGAAATGGCTTATTGGCACTACCCGGTGCTTGGTAATTTACTGGGCCACCTCCTGCTTCTAAAGCGTGTGAAAGTTCGTAAGATAATGAATCCCCATCAGGGTCTACTGCTCCCGAGTTAAGTATATACTCTATTCCAGAGTGTAATCTTACTACGCTTTCATTTTTTAAAATAGGAGAGTTATTTTTACAAGGGTTTTGTGAGCGGTTAAAAATATTAATTGTTGCGCCAATTCTAAATGATTGACCGCTAGATCCTACTAAGTTCCAAATTCCTGCATCGCGGCAGCAAACTTCGTAAAACACATCCCAATAAGCGCAGTTGCTATTGTTTAGCGAGGCCATGCTTAAGTTTAAAGTGCCTTCAAATACGTATTTCTCCATTGATGGACTATGTGGACCTGCACCCACTTGACCTAAATTAGTACATCCATTTTTTGCTGCATTGCCACACAATGCCACGTTTTCTTTTCCCACGTCTTCAACCTTTACCAATGATAAAGTTAAGGCTACATTATTTGGTGTCGCTGAGCAACCTGCTGGATTTAGCGTTGTGTTTGGTTTAGCTGTCATGGGAGCAGTACAGCTCATATTCTGGCAAAGGGATATACCATTACAATTGCGGTAAAGGGTTAACCGAATTTTCCAGGTGCGTGGTCCGATGCATTCATATTCCACATCGCCACCAACTTGGTGTGCTGCATTTACATTAAACGATAAAAAGGCAAGTACAGCAAAACAGATAACTCGAAGCAGATTTTTCATGGTGGTTAGTTTAAAGTATATTATCAGACAATTATAATTGATTAAATTTTTAATGTAAAAGTGTATTTTAATATTAATAATAATGACCTTTTTAAATGCCACAAAATGAAATATTAGTAATACTTGTGTTACCCGTTAAAGTATTTTAACTTTCATATGAGGTATTTATAAATACATGCGGAATAGAAATTATCACAGAGAATAAAACAAGATTTATATTTTATAAATGCAACAACATCAGTACATAACTAATACACCACACTAAAAATATCCTGAGTGCAGAATATATGATTAAATTTTGGTTTGATTTTTAGTTGTAAAAGTTAACTTTGCGGAACTTAAAAATAAGCTAAAAATTCGTAACTATGTCAAAATCAGGAGTAGTAGCTCAGGTAATTGGTCCGGTAGTGGATGTAAGATTCCCTGATAACAGCGAAAAATTACCTAAAATACTAGATGCTTTGGTAATTAGTAAAGCAGATGGTACTAGAGTAGTATTAGAGTGCCAACGTCACTTGGGTGAAAACATGATCAGAACCATCGCAATGGAAGCAACAGATGGTCTAGTGCGCGGTATGGAAGTTGTTCCTACAAGTGCCCCAATTGCAATGCCAACAGGTGATGATATTCGTGGTCGTTTGTTCAATGTGGTAGGTGAGCCAATTGATGGTATGAAAAGTGTATCTAAAGAAGACGGCCGCTCTATCCATCGCGATGCTCCTCGTTTCGAAGACTTATCAACTAGCGCTGAGCCGCTTTATACTGGTATCAAAGTTATTGATTTAATTGAGCCATATGCAAAAGGTGGTAAAATTGGTTTGTTTGGTGGTGCGGGTGTAGGTAAAACCGTTTTAATTCAAGAGTTAATTAACAACATTGCGAAAGCGTATGATGGTTTCTCTGTATTTGCCGGTGTAGGTGAACGTACCCGTGAAGGAAACGATTTGTTGCGTGAGATGATTGAATCAGGTATTGTTAAATACGGTGATGATTTTACTCACGGTATGGAAGAAGGCGGATGGCCTTTAGATAAAGTAGATTATTCAAAATTAAAAGAGTCGAAAGCTACGTTTGTGTTCGGACAAATGAACGAACCTCCGGGTGCTCGTGCTCGTGTAGCGTTATCAGGTTTAACTATTGCTGAGTATTTCCGCGATGGTGATGAAAAATCTGGTGGACGTGATATCTTATTCTTCGTTGATAATATCTTCCGTTTTACCCAAGCAGGTTCTGAAGTGTCGGCTTTATTAGGTCGTATGCCTTCTGCGGTAGGTTACCAACCAACTTTAGCATCAGAAATGGGTGCCATGCAAGAGCGTATTACTTCAACCAAGCGTGGTTCAATTACTTCAGTTCAGGCGGTTTATGTTCCTGCAGATGATTTAACAGATCCAGCTCCAGCAACAACTTTCGCCCACTTAGATGCTACCACAGTATTAAGTCGTAAAATTGCTGAGCTAGGTATATATCCTGCGGTAGATCCTTTAGATTCTACATCACGTATTTTAACTCCTGCTGTTTTAGGCGATGCACATTACAATTGTGCGCAACGTGTTAAAGTAATATTACAGCGCTACAAAGAACTGCAAGATATTATTGCCATTTTAGGTATGGACGAGTTAAGTGAAGAAGATAAATTAACGGTTTCGCGTGCAAGACGTGTACAACGTTTCTTATCTCAACCTTTCCACGTGGCTGAGCAATTTACAGGTTTAAAAGGCGTTTTGGTTCCAATAGAAGATACCATTAAAGGATTTAATATGATTATGGATGGTGAGTTAGACCACCTTCCTGAAGCAGCATTTAATCTTGTTGGTACAATTGAGGATGCAATTGCCAAAGGTGAAAAAATGTTAAGTGAAGTTAAATAATACTTTACAAAGCATTAACCATTATTTGTTTTTAAATAACAATAAATTTAAACCATGCAATTAGATATATTAACACCTGATAAAGCCTTGTTTAGTGGTCAAATTACTTCCATTATATTACCAGGTAGTAAAGGTCAGTTTGAGATATTAAATAACCATGCTGCTATTGTTTCTAGTTTAGAAAAAGGAACAATTAAAGTTAAAACAGCTGATGGCAGAGCCGAAATGTTTGAGGTTAATGGCGGTGTTGTTGAGGCAATGGACAATAAAATTGTTGTATTGGCATAATATTAATTTAAAAAGTAAAAGCCCCTTCATTAAAATGTGAAGGGGCTTTTTTATTTTATAACGTTTTTGTATTTGTTTTTATAGCTTAACGCTTAATCAACTTGCTTATAAGTGTGGAATAAACTTTTTATCTTCATGCTAATTACACCCCAAACAGCTTCTTTAATAATTCCCTTGCTTATTTTTGATTCACCACGGGTTCTATCCGTAAAAATAATAGGTACTTCTGTTACTTTGAACCCGTGTTTCCATGCAGTAAATTTCATTTCAATTTGAAATGCATAACCGCGAAATTTTATTCTATCCAAGTCAATTGTATCTAAAACCCTTTGGTGATAACATACAAAACCTGCAGTTGTATCATGCACATCTATACCGGTTATAAATCGCACGTACTTACTTGCAAAAAAAGATAGCATTACCCTACTCATAGGCCAATTTACTACATTTACACCTGTTACATATCGGCTACCAATGGTCATTCCATGATGTGTTTTGCACGCTTCATACAAGCGCATCAAATCAGTAGGATTATGGCTAAAATCGGCATCCATTTCAAAAATATATTCGTAGCCTTTTTGTAAACACCACTTAAATCCATCAATATATGCAGTACCTAATCCGTTTTTTTCTTTACGTTCTAGTAAGTGTAAGTTGGGATATTTTTGCTGAAGTTCTTTGATGCGTTTACCCGTTCCATCAGGTGAGTTGTCATCAACAATCAATACATCGAAATCCATTGGCAATTCAAAAACAGCCTGTGTAATTAAGTCAATGTTCTCAATTTCGTTGTAAGTTGGTATGATGACTATGCGCGTTTTCAAGGATTTAAATTTTATTCAAAAGTATCAATTAACATTAAATTATTCAATTTATTACTTTATTGCGGTATATTATGTTTAAGTTAATTTTATTAGATAGAGACGGAGTGATTAATAAGGAACTGGGAGCTTATGTTACTAATCCTAATGATTTTGAGTTGTTACCACATGTTATTCCTAACCTAATTAAGTTAAAAAGGGCAGGCGTATTGGTTGTGGTTATTACTAACCAAGGTGGCATTGCAAAAGGATTATACGCTCATCAAACCCTAGTCCAAATACATCAGAAACTAAAATTGGCAATTGCCGAGCATCAATTGTTTTTTGATGAAATTTATTATTGCCCGCATCACCCCGAATATGGAAAATGTTTGTGCCGTAAACCGGGTAGTATCATGATAGAGAAAGCACTAGCCAGATTTGGTGTTAACCCTAAAGAGGCTTTTATGATTGGAGATACGCAACGCGATGTTGATGCAGCTCATGCCGCTGGTGTAAAGGCGGTTAAAATAGAATCAAACCAAGATTGGTCCTCAATTATTGATGAAATACTAGCACATTAAGTAAAAAATACCCAAATGCGTCTGGTATATCCTTAAACCTCAAACTTGTTGATTATATTCGCAGCATATGTCAGTTATAATAGCTCCTTCAATTTTATCGGCAGATTTTGCCAATATTCAACGTGATACTGAAATGATTAACCAAAGCAATGCAGATTGGTTTCATGTTGACATTATGGATGGAATGTTTGTTCCTAATATCTCATTCGGGTTTCCGGTGGTTAAAGCGATAAAAAAACACGCAACAAAGCCATTAGATGTACATTTAATGATTGTAGACCCCGACAGGTATTTAAATGATTTTAAACAAGCAGGTGCAGATATTTTAACAGTTCATATAGAGGCTTGCACACATTTACACCGTACCATTTCTGCTATAAAAGATTTGGGGATGAAAGCAGGTGTGGCGCTTAATCCTCATACTTCAGTTGGATTGTTAAAAGATATTATTTCCGATCTTGATTTGGTTTGTTTAATGAGTGTAAATCCTGGTTTTGGCGGACAAAAATTTATAGAAAACACCTACTCAAAAACAACCGAATTAAAAGAATTAATCATACAAAAAAATAGCAGTGCACGCATAGAAATTGACGGTGGTGTAAACCAAGCTAATGCAGGAAAACTGATGGCCTCAGGTGCAGATGTTTTAGTTGCTGGTAACTTTGTGTTTAGCTCCGATAACCCTTCTGAAACGATTGCTATTTTAAAGCAAACCGTAGCACATACGCTTTAATACAATTATTCGTTAAACAAAATTAATGCGCAAACTCCTCTCTCTAATTTTCATATCATTACTTTCTTTTGCAGCTTATGCTCAGCAAAAAGATTTTGCAGTGGTGTATGGAACTGTTAATGATAGTTTAGGTAGAAGTTTTGCTGATGTTAACGTGTATGTGGTAGGAACCAATATTACCACTACTAGTCGCGAAGATGGTTTTTATCAGGTTAAAATTCCTGCTAATAAAGAATTTGAACTTGCTTTTAGCTTTGTAGGAAGACCTTCATTTAAAACAACTGTAGGTCCGCTTAAAGTGAACGAACGTTTTTTGCTTGATGTAAACATGAGTTACGTTCTGAGTTTAAAAACCTTTACGTACATGGAGGAACAAAACAGAGACAAGGCCAGTACCATTACAATTGATATTAAAGAAATAAAGCAACTGCCTAATGTATCGGGTAGTTTTGAGCAAATTTTAAAAACACTTCCTGGTGTTACCTCCAATAACGAACTAAGTTCTCAATACAATGTTCGTGGCGGTAATTACGATGAGAATTTAATTTATGTTAATGACATAGAAATTTATCGTCCGTTTTTACCACGTGGTGGGCAACAAGAAGGGTTAAGTTTTATTCATACCGAATTGGTTCAGAATATTCGATTTTCGGCAGGCGGTTTTGAAGCTCGTTATGGCGATAAGTTGTCATCAGTACTTGATATCAAATATAAAACGCCTAAAAAGTTTGCTTCATCAGCTAACGTAAGTTTAATGGGTGCACAGGCCCATGCCGAAGGTGCTACTAAAAATTTACGTTTCACTTATTTGCTTAGTGCACGTTATTGGACTAACCAGTATGTACTTTCTACTTTGGATGTGCAAGCTGATTATAAACCCAGTTTTAGTGATATACAGTCATTAGTTACTTGGAATCCCACATCAAACCTTACCATTAGTGCATTGGGTAGTTATGCCCGCAATAAATATTTGGTTATTCCTCAAACACGAGAAACCACATTTGGAACTGTTAAAGAAGCCTTACAATTAAAAATGTTTTTTGATGGTCAGGATTTAATGGAATATCAAACAGCTACGGGTGCTTTATCATTTAATTATACGCCAAATAAACAAACTCAATTAAAACTCATCAGCAGCATATTTAACTCAAACGAAAACGAACTATTTACTGTTGAAGGTGCATATCGATTGGAAGAAGTAGAGACAGATTTTGGGAACGATAATTTCGGAAAATCACGTGCTACAAAAGGTATTGGATATTTTTTAAATAATGCCCGTAATCGCATCAATGCAACAGTGTATAATGTTGGTCATAGGGGATATCATACCATAAATAACCACAGCATACAATGGGGTATGCAGGCACAAGGCGAACGTATAACCGATAAAATAAATGAGTGGGATTACAAGGACTCTTTGGGTTTTGCGCAGCCATCGCAAATAAACGGAATGCCTGTTGTTTTAAATTATTTAAACACCACCATTAACTTAAACAGTTATAGATTAAGTGGCTATATACAAAACACCCAAACCTTAAATAAAGATTATAACTTGTATGTTACCTATGGTATACGAACCAATTGGTGGAGTTTTAATAATGAAAATGTGTTTAGTCCGCGCATACAAATTAGTATGGAGCCTAATCGCAAGCACAATAGGGCTGTTGCTAATGGTTCTCGTATAGGTAAAATTAAGCGTGATGTAAATTTAAAAGCGGCCTTTGGTTATTATTATCAGCCACCTTTTTATCGCGAATTGCGTGGGTTTGATGGTGTACTTAACCCAAATATAAAAGCACAAAAAGCCATACATTATGTGTTAGGTGGCGATATGAATTTTAAATTATGGAACAGGAAATTCCGCTTTTTTGCCGAAGCATATTACAAAAAATTAGAGCATTTAATTCCATATGAGATTGATAATGTTCGTATACGATATTATGCTGATAACATAGCCGAAGGTTATGCTGGTGGGATTGATATGCGTGTTAATGGTGAGTTTGTAAAAGGTGCCGAAAGTTGGATGAGTTTAAGTTTAATGAAAACACAAGAGCGTATTCCTGGTGCTATTTTATTTGATGATGCAGGCAATAGAGTAACTCCTGGTTACATTCCCCGCCCAACAGATCAGCGTGTTACATTTAGTATGTTTTTTCAAGACTACCTTCAAAATAATAAAAACTATAAAGTTAATTTAACCATGGTGTATGGAACAGGTTTGCCATTTGGCCCTCCAGACAAAAACCGATATACTGATACGCAGCGGATGCCTTCTTATCGCAGGGTTGATATTGGTTTTTTACGCGTATTAATTGATGAAAATGATAAGGATAAAAAGGGCTGGAAAAAACATATAAAATCGGCATGGATTGGACTCGATGTATTTAATCTTTTGGCTATTAACAACACCATTTCTCATATTTGGATTGAAGATATTGAAGGCCGAACTTGGGCTGTGCCTAATTACTTAACAAATAGAAGGGTAAATCTAAGGTTACAGGTTTATTTTTAGGGCACAAAAAAGGGCAAGCCAAAGTATCGCACCGCTACAACTACTTACCCTTGCTATATTCCTATCCTGGGGGATTCAGTAGGAGCTGGTCGTACCCGACTTACCCAAGTGCAAAAGTATGTTTTAAAACTATTTCAGCAAACTTATTCTTTATAAAACACTTAATTTATTTAGCTTTGAGCACGTTAAAATACAAATATGAAGAAGCTTGCTAACCTGCTGATTATAATTACGCTCCTAACATTTACAGCACATGGTTTATACGCACAAGATAGACCATCGAACAAAACCATTCAGGTATATGTAACCAAGTTACAATTAAGCACTGCTGTATTATCCAATTTTATCGCCTCAAAAAATGGTGTAGTGTATCAAACCGATTTAAGTACTAATCGTTATTACACCGAATTCTTAATTGCTCATTCAGAATTACGTGGTCTCGATTCGTTGGCAAGCAAAATGGGTTATGTTACCCAAAATGTATTCAATACCGAAAATTTTAAAGAGAAGATAAGTGGTTTGGAAAAAAGAATTGACGGACTGAAATATGAAAATAATATTTATGCACGACAATTAAGTGATTCTTTGGTAAACGGAATAAGGGGTGAGGAGTTAAAACGTAAAATATCAATTAACCTACAAACCATAGCAACTTTAGATTTAGAAATCAATCAACTGCAACAAAATGCAAGCGACCAAATGTGTAAAGTTCAATTTACCATTAACGATGAAATGAGTACACCAAATAATTCTCGTGTATCATTTGTTAATATGCCGGGTGTCGAGTACGGTTTTTTAAATATTGAAAATCCTACTTTAGGAATAAGTGCTAAATCTTATCAGGGCGCATCTATTAAGTATATGTTTACACGAGGTAAAAGTTATTTTAATTTAGGCGTATACCGCGCAATGGATAACAATACTGCAGATACATCATTAATTAATGAGTTGTTTATTATTAATTTTGGGCAAGATTTTTACCCGCGTAATTTTGGTAGGGGTAAACGAAGGTTCTTCAACTTATATACTGGCTATCAAATTGGTGGTTTTATTACCAATCAAAATAACAATAAAAACAGTATGTTTATTCCCAATGCGAACTTAAGTTTTGGAGTTGAGCTGATTAAAACAAAACACATTTTGGTTGACAATAAAGTGAGTTATTTTTTGCCGCTTAACGAATTGAATCGGAACCTGCGCGGTATACTTTATCAGGCATCATTTAACTTTGTTTTTTAACATTAATTGAATAATTACTTTTTATTATATTCTTTGAAATAACATGCAACATTTAGTAAACGAATTAAATACACGATTAGAAAAAATATACGAAGGTGGTGGTAAAAAAGCCGCTGCCAAGCAAAAAGAAAAAGGTAAAATGTTGGCACGTGAGCGTGTTGATTATTTAATTGATAACGATAAACCACGTATTGAAATAGGTGCTTTAGCAGGATATGAAATGTATGAAGATCATGGCGGTTGTCCAGGTGGAGGTGTTATTGTTGAGATAGGATATGTGAGCGGCCGTCAGTGTATTATTGTTGCTAACGATGCAACTGTAAAAGCGGGTGCATGGTTTCCCATTACTGGAAAGAAAAATTTACGAGCACAAGAGATAGCCATAGAAAATAAACTACCCATTATTTATTTAGTTGATAGTGCAGGAGTGTACTTACCGATGCAAGATGAAATTTTTCCAGATAAAGAACACTTCGGAAGAATTTTTAGGAATAATGCAGTAATGAGCAGTATGGGTATTACCCAAATTGCTGCTGTAATGGGTAGCTGTGTAGCAGGTGGCGCATATTTGCCAATTATGAGCGATGAAGCCATGATAGTAGATAAAACGGGTTCAATATTTTTGGCAGGAAGTTACTTGGTTAAGGCTGCTATTGGTGAAGATATAGATAACGAAACATTAGGTGGTGCTACCACGCACTGCGAAATTAGTGGTGTAACTGATTATAAATTTGAAAATGATGCCGCTTGTTTAGATAGGATTAAACGCATCATGGATAAAATTGGTGATTTTGATAAAGCAGGATTTAACCGTGTTGAATCAATTTCTCCATCAAAAAGTATGGATGATGTGTATGATGCAGTTGCCAATTTTACGAAACCTTTTGATGTAATGGAAATTATTGAACGCCTTGTTGATGCCGATAGTTTTGACCCATACAAAGAACTTTATGGTAAAACCATTACCTGCGGTTATGCACGTATTGATGGTTGGGCGGTTGGTATTGTTGCTAATAACCGCCAAGTGGTAAAGGCAAAAAAGCCAAAACAAAATGCTGCTGATAATCCTACCGAAATGCAAATTGGGGGTGTTATATATAGCGATAGTGCTGATAAAGCAGCCCATTTTATTATGAACTGTAATCAGAAAAAAATTCCTTTGGTTTTTTTACAAGACGTAACTGGTTTTATGGTTGGAAGTAGAAGCGAGCAAGGTGGAATTATTAAAGATGGAGCTAAACTGGTAAATGCACAAGCCAACTCGGTAGTTCCTAAGTTTACTATCATAACTGGAAATAGTTATGGTGCAGGTAATTATGCCATGTGTGGCAAAGCCTACGATCCAAGATTAATTGCTGCATGGCCAAATGCAAGTATTGCTGTTATGGGTGGTGCACAAGCAGCAAAGGTTTTATTACAAATAGAAGAAGCCAGTTTAAAAGCAAAAGGTGAAGTGATTGATGAAACTAAAAAAGCAGAAATGTTACAACACATCACAGATAGATACACTAAACAAACCTCACCTTATTATGCTGCTGCTAGGCTATGGGTTGATGCTATTATTAATCCAACAGAAACGCGTAAATGGATTAGTATGGGAATAGAAGCCGCAAATCATGCACCGATAACAAAGGAGTTTAGGCCAGGTGTTATAAGAGCTTAAAATAAAAAGCCACTTTAATTTTTAAAGTGGCTTTTATTTTATAAAATGATACTGATTGTAGATTTTTTTTGTGCTATGGAAATTTCATCGCCAATACCTTTATTGAGTATGGCTTGAGCTATGGGTGCTTCTGGAGAAACTACAGCAATTTTAAAACCATCAAAATCAATTACACCAATACTAGTGGCTATAAATATAATTTGGTTGCTTGATGTTTGAACCAACGCTCCTTTTTGTGCTTTAATGTATGCCGCTGCAGGATTTATTAACAATAAATTTGATAGCTCTAGTTTAGCAGCTTGTAATTGTTTTGCATTCATATCGCGAGCAATTTGGCTCATTGCTCTTCCCGTTTCATATTTGTCACCCGCACTACTTTTATCCTCGCTGTTTGCACTTTCTTGTGCATCCAACATAGCATACTGAAAGTTGGCTATGCGTCTTTCAATCTCAT
>CANHBJ010000036.1 GCA_947459075.1 Bacteroidota bacterium | reverse complement strand
TCTAGTGCACCCATGTTAAATACATATTCTTGTCCCGAGCATAAGGTGGCAACAGGCTCCTCTTTAAATACAGGTGAATTGTTTTTGCATGGGTTTTGTGACCGATTAAATATATTAATGGTTGCTCCAATTCTAAATGATTGCCCTCCAGAACCTGCTAAGTTCCAAATATTATCATTACGGCAGCAAAGTTCCCAAAACACATCCCAATACGCGCAGTTGCTATTGTTTAGGGATGGCATACTTAAATTTAAAGTGCCCTCAAATACATATTTTTCAATTGATGGGTTGTAAGGGCCTGGTGTAACTTGCCCAAGATTATTACAACCATTTTTTGCTAAATTACCACATAATGCCACGTTTGCTTTACCAATGTCTTCAACTTTTACTAAAGATAAAGTTAAAGGCACGGTGCTTGGGTTAGCCACACATCCTGCTGGATTTAGTGTTGTATTTGGTCTAGCTGTCATGGGAGCAGTACATCCCATATTTGAACAAAGGGCTGCACCATTGCAAAAACGGTAAATGGTTAACCTCATTTTCCATATGCGTGGTCCGGTGCACTCATACTCAACATCGCCTCCAACAACGTGTGTGGCATAGGTAGAAGAGTTACTCAATAGCATTGCTAGTGTTAGCAAAAGCAAGAGTGAAGCTCTTTTAAATATAGTAATTGGTGTATTCATACTCATGTAATTATTTTAAACGTGACTTTATTTCGGCTTAAATACAAATCAAACTTACAATAATATCCACTTAATTTTTTCTTAAGAATCTAATTTAAGAACAATTTAAGACGTTTGTTTTTAGTTATTATTGCTGTTAATCAATCGATACTGCGTTACCTAAATGAACTTAGAGCAAAATACATTTAAATCATATAATAATGAGCTATTTAACTCAGATTTATTTGATGTTAATTTGGTTAATGGTAACCTAGGTGGTATTTGGCGTTACCATCATTTTTTGCCAGTTGATTATAAAGATGCTGTAACTTTAGGGGAGGGGTTTACGCCATTGCTGCAAATTGAATTGTTCGGCAAGCAAGTTTTTGTAAAACAAGAGCAGTTGTTTCCTACAGGCTCATACAAAGATAGAGGAGCAAGTGTATTGATGAGTTATGCCAAAAAAATTGGCGTAACGCATGTGGTACAAGATAGTAGTGGAAATGCGGGTTGCTCGATTGCTGCATACGCTGCAAATGCTGGCATTGGTTGCGATATCTTTGTTCCTGCAGATACCAGTAGTGCAAAGTTGGCGCAAGTTCGTGCTTATGGTGCAAACTTAGTTTTGGTTGATGGGGATAGACAAGCCACTGCCGCAGCAGCATTATTGGCTTCACAAAAATCCTATTATGCTAGTCATTGTTACAATCCATATTTTTTGCAAGGCACCAAAACATTTGCCTATGAAGTATGCGAACAATTGGGTTGGAAAGCGCCCGATGTTGTTGTATTGCCAGCAGGAAATGGAACGCTGATACTTGGTTGTTATATAGGGTTTAAGCATTTGTTTGATAGCAATGTAATTACCCAAATGCCTAAAATAGTTGCGGTGCAATCAGCGCATTGTGCACCACTTTATGAAGCCTGGAAACAAGGTTTAAATGAACCTGTAAAAGTAAATAGTGGCCACACATTGGCCGAAGGTATTGCCATTGCCGAGCCAATAAGAGGTAATGAAATGATAAGTGCTGTAACTAAAACGCAAGGGGTTTTTGTAACAGTTAGTGATGATGAGGTTATTGGTGCGTTAAAGTTGTGCAGTTCTAAAGGGTTTTACATCGAACCAACAAGTGCTGCTACAATTGCTGGCTTAATAAAGGCACAAGGAATAGTGGAAGGCGAAACTTGGGTAACATTATTTAGCGGACATGGTTTAAAAAGTACCGAAAAATTATTGGCCATTTTAGATGCCTAACATTAGCTGATTTTTTTATTTTTAATCACCATATCGTATACTTTTTCGTATTCAGGTAAAATATTGTCGATGTGGAATTCTAATGCTCGTTTTTTCGCATTGTGTTTAAATTCTAATAACCGTTTTTCATCGCTTAAAATATAAAGTGCTTTTTCTGCCATACATTCCAAATCACCCACATTACATAAAAAACCAGTAACACCATCAATATTTAACTCAGGAATACCACCTGCATTACTGCTCACAACTGGAACTTCGCAGGCCATTGCTTCAAGTGCAGCTAAACCAAAACTTTCTGTTTCACTTGGCATTAAAAACAAATCACAAACAGATAAAATTTCTTCTACAGGATCTTGTTTGCCTAAAAATATAATTTTGTCACACAACTCTAACTCGCGGCATAAAATTTCAATTTGTTGTCTTTCGGGCCCATCGCCTACTAATAAAAGTTTAGAAGGAATATGCTGTACAACCTTTGCAAAAGTTTTTACAACATCTTCTACACGTTTAACCTTTCTAAAATTACTGGTGTGTACTAATAATTTTTCGCCTTGAGATGAAATGGCCATTCGAAAATGTTCACGTGGTTTTTTACTAAAACGTTCGAAATCTATGAAATTAGGGATAACCTTAATTTCTTTAGTCACTTTAAAATGTTTGTATGTGTCTTGTTTTAATGAGTCGGAAACGGAAGTAATGGCATCCGACATATTTAATGAATAAGTTACAACTGGTGTAAATGATGCATCCTTACCTACCAAGGTAATATCTGTTCCGTGTAGGGTAGTAATAATAGGAATATGAATACCCTCTGTGGCTAATATTTGTTTTGCGAATATTGCTGCAGATGCATGAGGTATGGCATAATGTACATGTAATACATCCAGTTTTTCAAATTTCACAACATCAACTAATCTGCTTGTAAGTGTAGTTTCATAAGGAGGATAATCGAATAATGGGTAACTACTCACATATACTTCGTGATAGAATAGGTTATTGGTGAAAAAATCTAAACGAGCAGGTTGTTTGTAGCTGATAAAATGCACCTGATGCCCACGTTCGGCAAGTGCTTTACCTAGTTCCGTTGCAATTACTCCACTACCACCGTATGTTGGGTAACAAACTATTCCTATTTTCATGTTTTGACTTTGAGGTTACAAAGATGAAACATTCGAGTTAAGTTTTTGTGTTGATGGCACATTTACTTTGTAAGTAGTTGTCTACTAATAAAAAAACTAAACAAAATTTGATTAGTGTAATCAGGGATTGTTGCAATGTATATTAATCAAAGATAAATGCCTCGTAAATGGCATCTTGTAAGTTGGTACGTACATTCATTTCAATCAATTTTTTATTTTCTGATGAGGGATGAACACGATTTGATAGGAATACAAATACCAATTTAGATTTTGGATCAACCCAAGCGCAAGTACCAGTAAATCCAGTGTGTCCGAAAGTATATGGCGAGCATTGCTTACTAGTTGGGCTGGCTTTTTTAAAATCAGTTTCGGGTTTGTCGAAACCCAGCCCCCTGCGCGATTTGCCATGTTTTTTAGTAAAGTAGTTGATGGTACTTTCTTTTAAAACTCGCTTACCTCCATATTCACCCCCATTTAATAACATTTGCATAATTACCGCCACATCATTAGAGCTTGCAAATAATCCGGCATGTCCGCTAACTCCTCCAAGCATTGCCGCTGTTTGATCATGTACGGTTCCGTTTATTAATTGCCATCTAAAAAATGTATCCAATTCGGTAGGTATAATCCAATCAGCATTTATTTTTTTTAGTGGGTTAAAAGTAAGGTTGGCTAAATTAAGTGGCTTGTATACGTGTTCGTTTAAAAACGAATCAATCGGTGTTTGTGTGATGTTTTCGATGGCTTTACGCAATAAGATAAAACCAATATCAGAATATACATAGTTGCCTTTGGGCTTCACTTCACTTTTTATAATGGCATCCCAAACAAATTGTTCGTAATCATTATGCATAAATAAATTTGGCGCAACCTGTTTATTGTATATGCTATCGTATGTGGTTTGATAGATGATGGGATTAGGCTTGCCATTTATTAATGTGCCTTTATAAATCGGTATATAGGCCAGTAATCCTGCTTGATGAAGCAACACATCATGCACGGTGATTTCATCTTTATTGGTGCCATTTAATATAGGTAAGTAAGTACTTAATTTCTCCTCTAGTTTTATTTTATGTTCATCATACAAATGCATCACTGCAATTGTGGTGGCCAATACTTTTGTTAATGATGCTACATCATACAGATGATGGTTTTTTACAGCAGAAATATTATCGTATGTATGAGAACCAAATGATTTTTGATAGATAACTTTACCTTGTTTAGCCACCAATATTTGACATCCTGGGGTTGCACCTTTTGCAATGGCTTGATTAGCGATACTGTCTAATTTATCTAATGCATCACTATTTAAATCTGCTTCTTCTGGTAACACATAGCTAAATCTATCCAACGTGGTTGTTGTAATACCACTTCCTAATGGAAAAGCATCACCCACACTTACAGGCATATGACCTTTTGCGGCAATGCCGCCAAACATTACTTGTGCTGCTAATTGGTTGTATAATTCTAAATCTTCATAAGATACAATTACGTTACGTGCATTTTGAAAACTATTTAGAATGTATGGATTGCCATTACAAACCAATATTACTTTACGCTGCGATTGAATGATTCGATTTATAAAATCTATTTGTGGTTGAGTAAGGCCTAGTTTTCTGCTTACAAATCTGCTTGTTGAGTGAAGGCTTAAAATAATTAAGTTGTATTTTTCTAGTGCTAAATATAAGCTGTCGAAGTTTATATTCTTTTCTGTTTTATCAATGCTAAAATAATCACTTTTGCAATAGTTTAAACACATTTCCTGAAATGCAGTAAGTTGCTGAACACCCGCACCTACTGTAGCAATTTTGTATAGTTCAGGATTTTTAATTGGTATAATATCATCCAAATTTTTTGCTACAATTATGCTATTTTTAACAGCCTTTTTTATGATCTCAGGTGCATCACCAGAGTTTAAGTCTACTGTTAAGTTGGTTAATTCTATTGGTTCGTATTTGTTTAAGCCTGCCCAATATTTTGCCATCAATACGCGCCTACAACTTTTTTCAATTTGTGCCCAAGTTAAAGAGCTATCCAACAAATGCTCTTTGATTTTAGCCATGCTGGCAGGTACGTTTTCTACAAACAATAAAATATCGTTACCGGCTAATAAGGCACGTGCTGCAACCTCGCCAGGAGGGTATAAATCTGCTACACCTTTCATGTTTAATGCATCGGTAATAATAATGCCTTTAAATCCCATTTCATTTCGAAGCAAGTCGGTAATAATTGGTTTTGACAATGAGGAAGGTGTGTTGCTTGTATCAAGCGCGGGTATGTTTAAATGGGCAACCATTACACTCATTACGTTTTCATCAATCAATTTTTTAAAAGGATATAGTTCTAGAGAGTCTAATCGTTTTCTGTTTGCTTTAATAACTGGTAATCCGTAATGAGAATCTGTTTCTGTATCACCATGGCCCGGAAAATGTTTTGCGGAAGCAATGATGTGCATGTCTTGTAATCCCTTGGCATAAGCAGTACCAAGTTTGGCTACGGTATATTTATTCTCGCCAAATGAGCGATCGTTAATTACTGGATTATTGGCATTGTTGTTCACATCAACATCAGGTGCAAAATTAAAATGAATGCCCATGCGCTTGCATTGTGATCCAATGCTTAGTCCCATTTCATAAACTAAATCAGGGTTTGCACTAGCCCCTAAAACCATTTGGCGAGGGTAAACAGGCGTACTATCCAAACGCATGCTTAATCCCCATTCGCCATCAATACCAATTAAAAGTGGAACTTTACTTTTACTTTGAAAATGATTGGTTAATGTAGCTTGTTTGTATGGTGTGCCTTTAAAAAATATTAAGCCTCCAACTTTATAGTCACGTACTAAAGATTCAACATAGTTGTAGTGTGCCGAATCGCGCATGGTCCATGCGTCAATCATAAACAGCTGTCCAATACGTTCATCATCGGTTAATGTATTATATACTGAATCAACCCAAGGATTACTTTTATTCCAATTAATGGTGCCGTTTTGTGCCCAACTAAAAATTGGAAACAAGATGGTGCAAAGTAAAAATTTAACTCTATTCATGTTTTCTGCTAAATAATAGCCTACCACTATTAGCAACAAAAAACGTTAAAATTCATTTAGTTTTAGTGCTTTTACAAACTAAGTTTTATACGTACATATTAACACTGCATTTTGTTTCGTACTTTGCAGGCGTATTTAAGTTATGAGTGATGTAATTAAACTTTTACCCGACCACGTAGCCAACCAGATAGCAGCAGGCGAGGTGATACAACGACCGGCTTCTGTGGTTAAGGAGTTACTTGATAATGCCATTGATGCAGAAGCTACCCTTATTCAGTTAATGATTAAGGAAGGCGGTAAAGTATTAATTCAGGTAATTGACAACGGAAAAGGAATGAGCCCTACCGATGCGCGTATGTGTTGGGAGCGACATGCCACCAGTAAAATAACCCAAACCGAAGATATTTACCATATAAAAACAAATGGTTTTAGGGGTGAGGCCTTGGCTAGTGTTGCCAGTGTTGCTCAGGTTGAATTAAAAACTAAAAATGCTCAGGATGCTATTGGAACGCTCATTTTAATAGAGGGTAGTGAAGTTAAAAAGCAAGAAGGTGTTGCTTGCAATCAAGGAACGAGTGTTGTGGTTAAAAACTTATTTTATAATATTCCCGCTCGCAGAAATTTCTTAAAATCTAATCCCGTAGAAACGCGCCATATTTTTGATGAGTTTAATCGGGCTGCTTTGGCTCATCCTGAAATTGCTTTTACCCTGCATAATAATAACGAGGAAGTATACAACCTTCGTGGTGGTGATTTGCCTCAGCGAATTGAACAGGTTTTTGGTTATAAAATTGGCGACCATCTATTAACTGCATACGAAGAAACAACCATAGCCACCTTTAAGGGTTATGTTGGAAAGCCTGAACATGCAAAAAAAACACGTGGTGAGCAGTTCTTTTTTGTAAACAATAGGTTTATTAAAGATGCATATTTAAATCACGCGGTAATGAGTTGCTACGAGAATTTAATTAGTAAAGAGCAGTTTCCGTTTTATGTTATTTGTATAGATATTGACCCTACGCAAATTGATGTAAACGT
This sequence comes from Bacteroidota bacterium, assembly GCA_947459075.1. Taxonomy (GTDB): domain Bacteria; phylum Bacteroidota; class Bacteroidia; order UKL13-3; family UKL13-3; genus UBA6183. Next base: position 11,443 of record CANHBJ010000036.1, on the reverse strand, counting down.
TCATCCAACTAAAACAGAAATTAAGTTTGAAGACGAACGCTCGTTGTACCAAATACTGCGTGCTGTTTGTAAAAAGGCAATAGGGGAACATTACCATGTACCAACTTACGTTCCTTCTAATGATGATTCCTTTTTAAATTTAGGTTCTCGTTTTACACCAACACAAACTCCTAGTAACTATCAGCCCAATTCAGAATCACCTCATGTAACAAATCCTAATGCAAGTGGTGGATTTAATAACAACAGAGATTCTTTTACAGTTAATCGTACCCAAAATAAAGATTGGCAAGAGCTGTTTGGTATTTTAGAAAAGAAAGATACCATTGGAGATGTTGGGCCAAAACGTTTTAATAAAACAGCGGATGAGTTGGCATTAGAAGAGGAGCAAAACTCGGCTAGACATTTTACGCAAATACATGGAACTTTTATTTTATCGCAAATTAAAAGCGGGGTAATGCTTATTGATATGCAAGCTGCACACGAGCGGGTATTATATGAAAAATACATGCAAGCATTACTAAACCAACCCATGGCAACTCAACAAAAGTTGTTTCCTAAAACCATTACTTTAAATGCTGCTGATGCCATGTTGCTTAACGATTTATTAGCCGACATAAGGGCGTTGGGTTTTGATGTGAATGATTTAGGAGGTAATACTTTTTCTATTAATGGTGTTCCGGCAGAGTTAAATCATTACAACGAACAACACTTAATTGATGAAGTTTTAGAAAATTACAAAAAACAATCAGGCAGCACTAAACACCAAAATATAGCACGGATTTTAGCGCAACGTGCATCGGTAAAACCCGGCACAAGACTTGGTGTTGAAGAGATGAATACCTTGGTGGATGAACTTTTTGCTTGTGCAGAAAACAAACTATCGCCAAGCGGTAAAAGTTGTTTTAAAACATTGAACTTGGATGAAATTTATAAATTGATAGGGTAGTTGTGTATGTTAAAAAAACAAGGCTACATTTTACTTCTACTTTTGTTACTTCCAATTGTATTGGTTGCCCTTACCATTTGGTTTTATTTTAAGCAGCATGGTATTTTACCTGATGAAAGTAAGTGGTGTTATTGGGATTGTGGTTGGTATAATGGCATGCGCCAACATGGTTATATTTATTTGCCTGGCCAACAGAATAATTTAGCCTTCTTTCCATTATTTCCTCTTGTATGGAAAACTTTGAACGTTGGTAATATAGCTATGGGATTGATTAACTACTTTATTTTTGCTTTAGCAACGATAATGATTTCAATAAATTATCGTATTTCCACTAATACCATTTTAGTTTTTACAACAGTTGGTTTAAGTTTCTTTTTTATGATGCCTTATACCGAAAGCTTTTTCTTTTTAGGTTCTGTATTAATTTTAATGGGTTTTAGTAAAAGCAACTATTGGCTATTGTCTATAGGTGCTTTGATTGCCATTGGTACACGATCTGCTTCTATGATATTTTTGGTGTCGTTTTTATTGATGTTGATGTTGGCTTTTATGCAACAAAAAAAGTGGGCAGATATTAAACTAATTGTATTTGCTATGCTTGCAGTATTTGTTGTTAATGTATTGGTGTTTCTGTATCAGTATCAACAAACAGATAAGTTTTTCGGTTTTTTTGAAGCACACCAATATTGGGATCATCAATTGCGTTGGCCAAAATTAAAACATATTAGTTGGCATAAACCGGTTGCTTTAACTGAAAATTTAGCTCTAGTGATAGGTGTTTTTTGCAAATTAGTTTTGGTAACTTATTTCATCAATTTGCTGAGCTATAAATATAAATGGTCAAATCCGTTATCGAGACTTTTTACTATAAACGGTGTCTTAACTACTGCCGATTTATTTGTTTTGCTTTATCTTGCTGGTGGTACAACATTTATTCTGTTATATCAGCAGGAAAGCCTAGCTAGCTTAAACAGATACATTTTATCAACCCCATTTTACTTACTACTTTTACACTTATTGGCTACACAAAAAATTCAAGTTAATATTAAACCGTTAATGCTAATAGGATTTGCTATTATTTTAGGTTTTACCATATCGCATTCGCATATTGAACATAAACTTATAATGGTATTGGCCATCACCCTTACCTTAACAACGGTGTTTCTTGCTATGCCAAACACTACAAAATTTTATAGGGCTATAAGTTATATTACTTGTATTTGTGGAATGCTTTTACAAAGCTTTCTATTCCATTTTTTTATTTCAGGAAATTGGGTGGGTTAGCATGGTATTTATTACTTACGCCTAAACAAAAATACCTCTTGGTTATTTGGGGTGATGTTTTGCCAATAACTACTTTCTTTCAGTGTATCAAGCAGACTGCTATAGGCCGAATCTTTTAAAGGATATAAATTGGTTTTTGGAGCCACAACTATATGTATTGCTTTGCTACTTTCAGGGTACAAATAAATGTATGTACGGTTTGATAGGTGAGGCACCAAATTATTTTGAGCACTAATTGCATCTTCATCTTTAAGTGGTAGTGCATTTAATTCAGCTCTTATGGTTTTAGTAGTTTGGTTATTGTCGTAATGTTCAGGTGCATAAAACCGCGTATTCACTTTATCATACCAAATAGAAACACGGCTATCCATTTTACTAATGGTGTAATAAAGAGTTATCACTGCAACTAAAAATCCTAAGTAGCTTTTATACTTATCTAATGTGTTTAGTGAAGTAATAAAAACAGCTGTGCACGCTGTTAATACAGGCACAAACTCAATGCTATAATGGTAGTTAATGCCCCAACGGGCGGCATCTGTATTAAATAGCTTTTGCGCATAAATCGGAATCAACATCACCAAAAATTGTGGTTTGTACAACATAAAAATACCACCGCTAATCAATACCGAAAAATGTAGTTCAGATTTAATGCCGTTAAATAAAGCTTCACCCGAATAGTTTTCAAACAACAAACTAAATAGGTATCCAGGCTTGTTAAATATGTTGCCTAATATTTCTTTAGGTGTAGTGCCTAATGACCTGTACATGCTATCGTATAAATAACCTGCACCTGGTTGTTGAAAGGATGGAATAAATACCTTCACCACCAATACAAAATACACAGCAGATGCGGCCGTAAGTATTAAAAATAAATTGCGTAGTTGTTTGTCTTTAAAGTAATGTAAGGCCAATCCCAAACAAATAAATATGCCATACAAAGCCATGTTTTCTTTACTAAGTAAAATAATTGCCCATGCAATAATTAAAGGCTTAATATTTTTTTGTTGGGCAAATACCATTACCCAAGGTACTATCATGGCTGCAGTAATGTTGTTGTGGAAATCAAATGCCAATGCCGAGTAAACACCCCACATGGCATAAAACTGTATAAGAATAGCAATTGAAAGTGTGTTGTTGTTGCTGTGTAATTGTGCAAATCGCATGGCACCTAAGCCACCAAATATTACCATTACAATTTGTATGATGATTAAAGTATAGCTGCCAAAAATCCAATAGAAGGGAGCAAATAAAAAGAACACAGGTTCAAAATGGTCTGCAAAGGCATGATAAACCAAAGGCTGCTGAATGGGTGTGTAGTTTAATTTAAAGTGAGAGTAGGAGTACAACATGTTATTGTAAATGCCTAAATCAAACGCGTAGGTTCTATATAGGTAATGATTTACTAACGATATACTGCAAAAAATCAACGCAAACAGACCTACAATACTATAGATGCTTAGTTTTTGTTTGGTTGAGTATTGTTGTAACATATGCTTTATTCCTTACAATTATTTTTGTTATTTGGTTTCAAGTATAAGACATTTCGCGAATTTATGAAGCTCGTGCTGTAGTTAAAATGATACAGCATTGCACTAAGCATTTTGTTAGTTACAAAAAATATTTGATTTTGCGTTTGTTATGAACCTAAAGCTAAAACAATTTATTGACGTTTATATTGGCCGTATTTTGCTTGGTGTAAACCTGCTTTTGGTTAGAGGTTTAGGGTTATTATTAAGACGTAACCACAGTATTGATAAGCACCCTGAAAATATTGTGGTAATAAAAATACTTGGTCTTGGCAGTATTATTATGGCAAGCGATGCTATACACAGCATGAAATTACATTTCCCCAATACCCGCTTTACATTATTGTGTGGTAAAGGTGTGGCTAAAGGAATTGAACCTCTGGAGCTTTTTGACGACATCATTTGCATTGATGATAAAAATGTGTTTTCCATGCTTAAAAGTACCGCAAACTTTATGGTAAAGGCGCTTAGTATGAAAAAGCTTTGGGTGGTTGATTTGGAAGTATATTCTATTTTAACAACTATTTTATCTGCTTGGACTTGTGCTAAAAACCGTTTTGGATTTCAGTTAGACAAAACAAATTTCCGTAATTACCTAAATACCCATAATACCTATTTTAATCAATTTGTTAGGGTTGATATTAATTACAAAAAATTAGCCGAGAGCATGGGTGTAAAAAAAATCGAGCAGTTTTTGTTTCCGCAAAAATTTACACAAGCTAACGCCACCCGAAACTATGTAGTTATTAATAATACTTGCAGCGAATTAGGCGGCCACCTAAGAAAATTACCAGATAGTACGCTTACTCAAATTTGTAATTTTATAACCACTCAAACACCATTTAATATAGCATTGGTTGGGGCACCGGGTGATACCATTTCTATTGATGAATTTATAGTTTCGAATCAACTAGATACTAGCCGTATAGAGAATGTAGCCGGTAAACTTTCATTTGATGAGTACTATACTTTTTTAGCAACTAAAGGTTGTTTAATGTTATCAATAGATAGTGCACCACTGCACATAGCCATTAAACTTAAACTGCCAGTTATTTCATTCTGGGGACCAATTAGTCCTGTGCAACGTATAGCAGATACACAATATACTTATTTTTTAAATAAACCTTGCTCTCCATGTATTCATCATACCGAACAAATACCTTGTGGCGGAAACAATACCTGTATGAGTGATATGGATGTTAACCACATTCAACAATTGATAAAAGATATTTTAAAAAACGATGATAGAGCTTTCGCTAAAGCAGTTTAATACCTGGAAATGGATAATGTTCATTTTCTGTTTTACCATTTTGGTAACACGTACTTTTACAGTTTCTGTGTTTGATGGTAATAAAGCACGCAGTTCAGTTTATGGTGATGGCTATAGCGATATCAACACCATTTCATCAGCAAAATATTTTTTAGATAGTGGCTTTAAACAAACAGCATTTTTACCCGTACACGATTATTATCCTGAGCTAAAAGGTACAAACGCTTACACACACTATCCGGCATTGCCCAATATTTTAGCTGGTTTTTATGCCACCATGTTTGGCACCGTTTACGAGCCTGTGCTCAGGTTAATACCACTGTTAATGGCAGTGCTATTTTTTGTGTTTATATTTTTTGTAGTTTATCAAATTACCCAAAACAGGTTACAAACTTTATTAGGTTCAGCAAGTATTTTATTGGCCTCTTACTTTTTAACTTGGGCCGATAACCTTCATCAACACTTATATGGCGAGCTGTTAAAATGGATTTATTTTTACTTGTTGTACTCATACCACATGCAAGAAGGTAACAACAAACGTTTATTGGCTGCTATGTTTTTTATCATGTTACTACAAGTTAATATTTCGTTTGAGCAACCCGTTTACCTTGGTATTTTAACATTGGGTTTTTCAATTATTTTTAAGAAACGGATTTTTACAATTGAAACCGTTGGAGCAGCAACTTTTGTTGTAATTGGTTTCATACTGCACTTATACCAAAATGCGATTTATTTTAATAGTTGGGATTTGGCGTTAACAGACATGAAAGATGCTTTTCTTTTTAGAACTGCAGGAACTGAAACAGCACAAAATATTGCTGAATCTGCATTTGGCCCGGCCAATTATTGGCAAATACCTTTTAGCTGGTTTAACAGGATGGAGCGATTTTATATGTTCCCGGGTTGGGCTGTTCTTATATTGGCTTTTTGGGTGATGAAAGAATTACGAGCCACCAACAAAAAATTATATCAAATACTTTGGGCATTATTTTTTGCTTCTATTGCATGGACAATCTGCATGGCTCAACATGGCTTTATCCATATTTTTGTGAACAAACATTTTTCTATTTGGTATGCATTAATAGTAGCTATAGGTTTACCAATACTGTGGCAAAAAGTAAAGATGGCGTTTACACAAAAATCTATTTTACCCAAAGTATTATATAGCTTCTTGTGTCTTTATATGATTGTTATGTTTTTAACACAACAAGTATGGATGGTATATTTAAAATTTGGGATAGCCTATAAGTGGCTTAATTAAACTTTTTATTACTCTTCGTCACCAGGCAACATCAAACCGTTTTCATCAAACAGTAAAGTATCGTTAACTAAAGTATCTGCTGTAATTTTTATAAAACCCTTTGCCGGTCCGTTTATACTAATGTGATGTGTGAGTCCCATAGTGTCTTCCTGCATCAACACATTACGCCTTATCATCAATCCTGCAAGCGATTGGAAGTGCCTGCCCACATGGTCTTTTAATTGCCCATCTTTTCCAAAACGCCACATAAACTTTTTAGGACTTGGTATAATAATGGCCAAATACATGGCTTCACTCAAGGTTAATTCTGAAGGTGATTTACCAAAATAAAATCGAGCCGCTTCGCCAACGCCATAAACATTTGGTCCCCACTCTATGATGTTTAAGTAAACTTCAAACATGCGCTCTTTGCTGCTTAGTCGGTTGTTCTCTAAAATGTAAACCAGTAAAATTTCTTCTAGCTTACGAGATAAAGTTTTTTCGCGGGTTAAGAATACATTTTTAACCAACTGCATACTTATGGTACTTGCACCACGCGCAAATTTACGTTTGCGAATATTTTTGATGATAGATTGTCTGAACGCCTCATCAATAAAACCACGGTGGTAAAAAAACGATGGATCTTCAGTAGTTAAAACAGCCTTTTTTAGTAATGGAGATATTTGATCTAACGGAACAAAATTCGGGTTATCATAACTTACATCAATGCTGCGTTGTATTCTGCCTTTTTCCATGGCGTTATATACAAAATCGCCATTAAGTTTACTCAAATTCGCTTCGCCATATTTGGTAATGCGCAGTCCTTCTTTTTCTAAACGGCTATCAAAAACCAAATCACGCGGATTGTTTTCGTTGTATAAAAAATCTAAGCGGTAGCTAAAACTACCTTCTGCTTCCATGCCCTTAAAGTGTGTAAACAAACCTTCTGGCAACGAGCTAATAAAATCTTGTGCCGATGTTTTTCCAATCACCACATTAAACTGGTAAGTAGTATCTGGTCCGCGTTGGTACTTAATAAACGGATGGAAGTTAACCTTATTAAACCTTACTGTTGAAGAACTATCAAGCGAAATAAAATTACTGCCCAATACAAACAAATAATCAAACTCAGCCTTTTCTATCACCACATCTTTACTAGATATTTTGGGGTGATTAACTATAAAATTTGTTGTACTGGCAAGGCCTTTTATGTTTAGTTCATCATTGTCTATATCAACTTCATCCAACTTAAGACGAATGCTATCAAAACCTGCAACCAGGTTAAATTTATCTTGTAAATAGGGGAGTTGTACATGGCCGGTATCCTTATTGTAAAACTGCACATCAGCCTTTTTCTTGTGCGGGTTTGCTGTACCTTTAATATGCCATGTTTGATTAAACGTTTCGCTTACAATCGAATCTTTTGCACTGCTTACATTAATAAACGATTCTAATTGCTCATCATTTAAAACCAACTGTTGCATGTTAAAAGACACATGCTGTTTGTGGTCAACTATTTTTAAAGCAACATTATTTATTCCTACATCAGCAGGTATAAAATTTAATACTTTACTTATAAGTCGGTAAGCCTTTTTTGCTATGTTTTTGCTTGATGGTTTGTTGTCTGTTTCCTTTTCAACATCATTATTTTTACTGCGCAAAAATGCATCGAAATTACGTCCGCGTTCATCACTCACTAAATTCAGGTAGCCATCATTCACCTTCAAATCATCCAACCTAAAATCTAAAAATAACGCATAGGCCAATTTAATTCCAGTTTCAATACTGGCAATATGTAAAATACTGTCGTGGTTGGCCGGAACAAGGCTTACATCAGTAAGTTTAACACTGGCAATACCGGTAAATTCAGCTTGTTTTATGCTAAAAGTAGCGGCATAATCTGTTTTTACTTTATTGGTTATTTTAGTTAATGCCTTTTGTAAAAGCATATTTCTGAAACTAAAAAAAGCAACTATTACCAAAAACAAAAAAACACCGGCTATTTTAGCCAGTGTTATAAAAATGTGTTTTATACGTTGTGAATCAATCACTATAGGTGTATAATTTTTTTAAAAAATTAGTTGAACAAATAAAACTACAAAAATTAAACGTGCATTACTTCAGCTTCTTTAGCTGCAGTTAACTCATCAATTTTTTTGATATAGGCATCGGTATTTTTTTGTACTTGTGTTTCGCCAACTTTAGCTTCATCTTCAGGTAAACCTTCTTTTTGTAAACGTTTAATGCTTTCGTTAGCATCTTTACGTAAGTTACGTCCTGTAATTTTTGCGTTTTCGGCTTCAGCTTTTACTTTCTTCACTATTTCTCTTCTGCGTTCTTCGGTTAAAGGAGGTAAAATACAACGAATCATGGTACCATCGTTGCTTGGGTTAAAACCTAAGTTAGAAATAATAATTCCTTTTTCAATTGCTTGTAACATGCTTTTTTCCCAAGGCTGAATAGCTAAAGTTTTAGCATCAGGTGTGTTCACATTAGCTACTTGGCTTAAAGGCACTAAACTACCGTAGTAATCAACCTTAACAGCATCAAGCATACTTGGGTGTGCCTTACCGGCACGTATTTTACTAAATTCACTTGCAGCATGGTCAATTGCTTTGTCCATACCTTCTTTTAAATGATCAAGTACTTGTTTTAAACGTGGATCGCTCATATCAAAAAAATTAAATTTTATACATTAACTAACTAAAGTACCAACGCTTTCTCCGGCACATACCCTCAAAAAATTGCCTTCTTTGTTCATATCAAACACCACAATTGGTAACTTATTTTCTTGGCATAAAGTAATAGCTGTTAAGTCCATTACGTTTAAACCTTTTTCGTAAACTTCGCTGTAACTTACCTGTTCGTAACGTGTAGCAGTTGCATCTTTTTCAGGGTCGGCAGTGTAAATACCATCTACACGTGTACCTTTTAAAACCAGGTTTGCTTCAATCTCTACCGCACGTAAACTGGCAGCACTATCAGTAGTAAAGTACGGGTTACCTGTACCTGCACCAAAAATTACCACACGGCCTTTTTCTAAATGACGCATGGCACGTCTGCGAATAAATGGCTCACAAATTTGTTCCATTTTAATGGCACTTTGCAAACGGGTTTTAATGCCCGCTTTTTCTAATGCTCCTTGTAAAGCCATGGCATTAATTACGGTAGCCAACATGCCCATGTAATCGCCTTGCGCCCTGTCAACAATACCACCCGAAACACCTTGAACTCCTCTAAAAATATTTCCTCCGCCAATAACAATGGCTACTTGTACACCTTGGTCGATTACTTGCTTAATATCAGCAGCATATAGTTCCAATATTTTAGGATCAATACCATATTGCTGCGAACCCATCAATGCTTCGCCACTTAATTTTAAGAGAACTCTTTTGTATTTCATTGTGATTTGTAAAAATGCGTCTGCAATTTGCACTATTTAGAGCTATTCAGCAAATTTTGTTGTGGGTAGGTTTGTGGTGAAACCCAAATTAATCAATTCATTATTTCTTATGTTGATTGGGTTAAACGTTTTGTTCGGTCAGTGCTTCTAAAATATACTACACTTTACATAATATAGGTTACCTAGGTCTATTTCCCTTTCAATCATACACCCTTCACCTACTTTATATTGAATAATTCCATTAAAAGTGCAACTTTGCTTTTTTAAATTTTACTACCATGTACATTCAACAAGTATATACCAACTGTTTGGCGCAAGCCGCTTATTATATAGAAAGCAATGGCGAAGCTGCTATTATAGATCCGTTAAGGGATTACGAAACTTACCAGGCCATGGCAAACGAGCGTGGTGCAACAATTAAATATATTTTCGAAACCCATTTTCATGCCGATTTTGTAAGTGGTCATATTGATTTGGCCAATAAAACAGGTGCTAAAATTGTATATGGTCCTACTACACAAACCTCTTACCCGGTGCATGTAGCCACCGATGGTGAAGTGTTGAAATTAGGTAACATCACTATAAAAGTATTGCACACTCCCGGACATACACCTGAAAGCAGTTGTTTTTTATTGCAAGATGAAAACGGTAAAGAACATTGTGTGTTTACCGGAGATACTTTGTTTGTTGGCGATGTGGGCCGCCCGGATTTATTGGATGGTGTAATGACCAAAGAAGAATTGGCCGGTATGATGTACGATTCGTTACACAACAAATTATTACCATTGGCAGATGAAGTAATTGTTTATCCTGCGCATGGAGCGGGCAGTGCTTGCGGTAAAAATATTGGCAAAGAAACGTTTAGTACCATTGGCGAGCAACGAGCCAATAACTATGCTTTACAAGCCATGGGTAAAGCCGATTTTATTAAGGCTGTTACTGAGGGTATTCAACCGGCACCTGCTTACTTTTTTAAAGATGCTAAACTAAACAAACAAGGTTATGCTTCTTTTGATGAAGTTTTAACCCATGGCATGAAAGCATTAACGGTACAGGCATTTGAAGACGTGGTAAAAAACGGTGCAACAATTATAGATACACGTATTCCCGATGTGTTTGAATTGGGTTTTGTTCCTGGTTCGTTAAACTTTGGATTAAACGGACAATACGCTATTTGGGCTGCAACTATTTTAGATATTTCAACCCCAATTGTTTTGGTTGCCGAAGCAGGTAAAGAGCAGGAGAGTATTGAGCGATTAACACGTGTGGGTTTTGATAACATGAAAGGATTTTTACTAGGTGGTTTTGAAGCATGGACAGATGCAGATAAACGTTACGACATGGTAATTTCTATTGATGACGAAGAATTTGAATTGGATGTAAAACATACTGACGTAGGTGTATTGGATGTACGTAAACCAGGAGAATTTAACGAGCTTCACGTTGATAAGGCACAACATTTTTCGTTGGATAAAATTGCAGAAAACACCAAAACACTTGACCCTACAAAAGAATACTTGGTACATTGTGCAGGTGGCTACCGTAGCATGATTGCTGTAAGTTATTTAAAGGCACATGGCGTTAAAAATGTAAAAAATGTTTGGGGTGGCTTTGGTAAGATAAAAGAGCGTGGTGGGTTGAAGTATGTGAGCAGCGAGGTAGGTATTGCTTAATGTTGAGTTATGAATTTTGAATAAGGTGTTTACCTTCATGATTCACTTTACATTTCATCTTAATGTTGGGATATTATTGTTGAGTTTTTGAAATTCAAAAC
>CANHBJ010000035.1 GCA_947459075.1 Bacteroidota bacterium | reverse complement strand
TGCAGCCATCTCTGCCGAAGTGCTGTATGCAGTACCAGTTAAGATAGCAGTAATAGCTCCACAAATTGCAAATGCTTTAGGTGAATCGTAAGGAATACCTGCTACCATTAAAGCCGTACCTAAGTTAGCGTAACCTAAACCTAATGTGCGGTACTCATATGATAACTGAGCAACTTCTTGCGATGGGAATTGTGCCATCAACACAGAAACTTCTAATACGATTGTCCAAATGCGTGAAGCATGTTCAATACCTTTAACATCAAACTCGCTGGTTGCAGGATTGAAGAAACGCATTAAATTTAATGAAGCTAAGTTACATGCTGTGTTATCCAAAAACATGTACTCAGAACAAGGATTAGATGCATTGATGGTTCCACCTTCAGGACAAGTATGCCATTCGTTAATGGTAGAATCATATTGTACACCAGGATCAGCACAAGCCCATGCAGCATCACCTATCATATCCCACAATTCTTTTGCAGGAATAGATTTCATGATATCGCCTTTTGCACGTCCAACTAAATTCCAATTTTTTCCTTCTTCTAACGCTTTAAAAAATGCATGAGGTATACGAACTGAGTTGTTTGAGTTTTGACCCGAAACAGTTGCATATGCTTCACCTTCATAATCGCTAGGATATCCAGCAGCTATTAACGCAGCTACTTTTTTCTCTTCGTTCTTTTTCCAATTTATAAACTCTACAATCTCTGGATGATCTAAATCTAAGCACACCATTTTTGCAGCGCGCCTGGTTGTTCCGCCAGATTTAATTGCACCTGCAGCGCGATCGCCAATTTTCAAGAAACTCATTAAACCCGATGAAGTTCCGCCACCCGAAAGTTTTTCGCCTGCACCACGCACGCGACTAAAGTTTGTTCCTACACCAGAGCCATATTTAAATATACGTGCCTCACGAACCCAAAGATCCATGATACCACCCTCGTTTACCAAATCATCATTTACAGATAATATAAAACAAGCGTGTGGTTGAGGACGTTCGTATGCCGAAGTAGATCTCTCTAATTTACCTGTATTAGGATTTACAAAGTAATGACCTTGTGGTTTACCAGTGATGCCATATGAGCTATGCAAACCGGTATTAAACCATTGAGGAGAGTTTGGTGCCGCATACTGGCCAATAATCATAAAAACCAACTCATCATAAAACTTATTTGCATCTTCTGCAGAAGCAAAGTAACCGTATTGTTCGGCCCACGATTTCCAGCAATGCGCCATGCGATGTGCAACTTGCTTGATGGATGTTTCGCTTCCACTTGAACCATCAGGCATAGGAACGCCTGCTTTACGGAAATACTTTTGTGCTAAAACATCTGTAGCAACTTGGCTCCAAAATTTTGGAACTTCTACATTGTTTAACTCAAATACTTTTTCTCCATTCGGATTTTTAATTACAGAGGTACGGCTATCGTATTCAAACAAGTCGAATGCGCTTACGCCATCCTTGGTAAAGAAGCGATCCACGCGAAGGCCGCTTTGGTCGGTTTTTTTAGATGATTTGGTGCTCATATTATTGGAACAATTTTTTGGGTTTATAAGTTTTAAAATTAACTCCGTTTTTTTTAGGGGGTTTTTCATCAAAAATGGTCTAGAATATGTTTCGAATCAAACTGCATTTTCCACACAAACAATTTTGCCAACATTCCACAAGCATACTGCGTAAGGGTTAAGGTATGTGCATAACCAAATTATTAACACTAATTTAGCTGATTTTATTGATTTCTCTTGCATAATTAATCACCTATTAATGAGCTCGTTTGTTTTTAAAAATAGACAGTGAGGCACTTACAAAATTACCACAAACGTAATACCCATATACAGTAGGCTTTTGCAGGTATTAAGATAAAAATATATCACTAAATACAAGAATTAAGCACAACAATTTATTAAAAAGTGCTTTATTTGTAAGGATGCGTAAATGTCAACATGTTTACGAGACGAGAAATTAATAGCTTGAAAAACCTAGTACTACATACCATAAAAAATAACATTGCCAAAAACCAAAAACATTTGGCTGTATTGATAGACCCTGATAGCATTGAAAGTGAATCGCAATTAATTAACATATGCAAACACAGCAATGAGTCTTCAATTGATTTTATTTTAGTTGGTGGCAGCTTAATTACAAATGGTTTTTTTGATAGGTGCATTCAAATTATAAAACAACACACACAAATTCCTGTAGTACTTTTTCCAGGCAATATCATGCAAGTGAGTAAAGATGCTGATGCAATATTGTTGTTGTCTTTAATAAGCGGACGTAATCCTGATTTATTAATTGGAAAACATGTATTGGCCGCACCTATGCTTAAAAAAAGTGGTTTAGAAATTATTCCTACTGGATACATGCTTATTGATGGTGGTAACATTACATCTGTAAGTTACATGAGTAACACCACACCGATACCTGCCGAGAAACATAGCATTGCCGCATGCACAGCCATGGCAGGCGAAATGTTAGGTTTACAAGTTACATACATGGATGCAGGTAGTGGAGCGCAACATCCTATATCAACCAAGATAATTAGTGCGGTACGCGAAAGTGTAAACGGACCAATATTTATTGGCGGTGGCATTAAAACACCTGAGGGTGCCATTGCAGCTTGTAATGCAGGAGCTGATGTTGTGGTAGTTGGTAACGCTTTTGAAAAAGAACCTGAACTTATTGGTCAAATTGCAAAGGCCGTTCATGGCTTAAATAAATAATAGGTGTAAACCTCACCCATTAAATCAGCCTAACATTCAAAATATTTAATTATTCCTGTTGAAGTTTTTATTAAAAACTCAACATTAGTTGCGAGTATGAAATTAAACTTATTAATTATTGGCATATGTGATATTATTCTACACAAACTCAAATGAATTAAATCCTGACAAACCGTTTAACCTCTAGAAGATTTTTAATGATTCTTGGCAAGGCAAACCAATACAAGCCAATGTTTGAATCTGATACCAATATAGATGCTTATTTATTAGAAAAATATCCGCTAATTACACTTAAATGAAAAAACATATTGATAGCAACGCAATACAAGCTCCCGAAAAGCTTTATTTATATAAGGCTATTTCGCAATTGCAAAATGCAGGTAATGGATTATATACTGCTATTAACATTTATAAAGATGAAGTGATAGCAACATTTAGGGGCGAGAGACTTACTGATGCAATAGCTAAAAAACGAGCAAAAAACGGAAACGACCAGTATTTTATAACCATGCTAGACGGCAGTATTATGGACTCTATTAAAAGTGATTGCTTTGCCAAATATGCAAACGATGCAATGGGATTAGGAGCCTCTGGATTTAAGAACAACAGCAGAATAGCACTAGATGAAAACAATAACGTTTGTATTATAGCCAATAAAATTATTAAAGGAGGGGATGAGATTTTTTGTGGTTATGGAAAACGCTATTGGAAAAAACACATAACAACAAATAAAATTTAAGCATTGAGTATTGTTTCTCTCATTAGTGCACGCACCATCAAATCTACCCTGCGGTTATGGTTACCGTTAATATTTGCAGGCTGATGCGCAGCAACCTTTATTAGTTTTAGAGGCATTGTTTCAAAAAGTGTATACAATTCCTTAAGTAGGTCAGTATTTTGTAATTGAGTTCCTTTTTTTGTGAGGTAATTATTCTCTAGAATTCGTTGTTTTCTTGTTGTTAAATTTACCGCATATTGGCTATCTGTATATACTTCAATTTTATAAAAACTTATTTTATTAAGTATGAGGAATTGAACAGCATTAATTATTGCCTGCAGCTCCATTCGGTTATGTGTGGTATTTTTAGCAACACCTTTAATAATGTGTTCATCATTATTTAGATAAATGATAGCGGCCCAAGCACCACATTTTAACTGTGTGTGGCAACTCCCATCTGTATAAATGCTAATAGTATTGAGCGGCATAATATCACATTAACTAAAAGCAAATTGAATTAAACATTAATAGTTGTTTGCAGCTATATATTATTATTTGGTAGTATAAATAACTTCTAATAAAGTTTGCCCAACTGCTTTCAATGTATTTTTGTCAATGGCACTCATGTTATCGTTATGTGTGTGCCAATGGCTTGGAAATCCTGTACGTGAAGCCGCATCGTAATGTATAATATCTATGGTTGGTATTTTAGCGATTTTATTTACGTAGTAATGATCATCAATAATGCCCGACTTTTGGTAGTACATAAAATAATTGCTGTAGCCTAAATTATGACCCATTTGCCAAACACTTTGCAAAACAGGTTGAGCCGCTTCTATAGAAACTTGCTCCCAAGCAAATTTTGCTTCGGGTGCTCCAACCATATCTAACAAAATACCAAAATTGGCTTTATAACCAGGCTTGTGCATGTTGGCACTCCAATACTGAGAACCTAAGCAATAGCTATTATCAAATTCTGGTTTACCTAAATCTTCGGCATCAAACAAAACAATATCAACCCCAACAGATGGCGGAATTTGTTTTAACGTTTTTGAAATTTGCATCAATACACCTACTCCACTTGCTCCATCATTTGCTCCTAAAATCGGCTTATCGGTATCTTTGGTATCTTGATCAGCATAAGGGCGGCTATCCCAGTGCGCACATAATAAAATCCTAGTTGATGCTTGGGGGTTTATTTCTGCAATAATGTTTCTGATGTTTAACTTTTTGTTATCAAAATTTGTAATAGAGGCGTTTTGTTCAATTACATTATCAGCATATTTTTTCAATTCGCTTACCATCCAATCGCCACACTTTTTATGTGGTTCGCTATTGGTTACACGAGGCCCAAACGAAACTTGTTTTTCAACAAAATAGTAAGCGCTATCTGCATTAAAAACTGGCGAAACTTGTTTGTATGGTGCCGCAACTTCTGCTGTTGTAGTTTCTTGTTTGGGTTGATTTTTGGGTAACTCGTTACAGGAAACTAATGCTACTGAAAACAATGCAAAAGTGCTTATTTTTATTTGGGTAATTTTTTTCATTATGCAGTTTAATAACTCAAAATCATAAACGATCATTATCAGTTGATGGTATAGCTTGTTCCTTCTTTACCATCTTTAATTTCGAAACCAATCTCTTTTAATTTATCCCTTATTAAATCAGAGGTAGAAAAATCTTTACGCGATTTTGCATCCGTTCTAACATCTAAAATCATATTCATCAAACCATCAATTTTATCAGTATTAACAGCATTTTCCTCCTTTAATCCCAACACATCAAACACCATGCTGCTCATTAATTTTACCAATTCGCTTTTATCACCTTCGGTAATACTTTCTTTTCCATCATTAACACTGTTAATAATCCTTACCCCTTCAAATAAATGCGCCAATGTAATTGGTGTGTTAAAATCATCATCCATGGCAGCGTATACTTTGGTTTTTAATTCGCTGATATCAGAGGTAGATGATGTTGATGATTTTAAATCATCTAACAATTTCATCGCATTCATTAATCGAGCAAAACCTTTTTCGGCTGCTTGTAATGCTTCGTTGCTAAAATCGAGTGTGCTGCGATAATGAGCTTGTAACATAAAGAAGCGCACTGTCATAGGACTATATGCTTTTTCCAATAAATTATGGCTACCCGAAAACAACTCAAATGGCAAAAAAGAATTACCTAGGCTCTTGCTCATTTTTTGTCCGTTTACAGTAAGCATATTGGTATGCATCCAATAATTAATTGGATTTTTAATATGATTACAAGCTACGTTTTGTGCAATTTCATTGGTATGGTGTGTAGGCGCTAAATCCATACCTCCACCATGTATATCAAAATGATTGCCTAAATATTTTTTACTCATGGCCGAGCACTCCAGATGCCATCCTGGAAAACCTTCACCCCAAGGACTAGGCCAGCGCATAATGTGCTCAGGTTTCGCTTTTATCCAAAGTGCAAAATCTAATCGGCCACGTTTATCAAATTGTCCGCCAAGTTCTCGTGTTCCGTTTAACAAGTCATCCAAATTACGACCCGTTAATGCAGTATAGTTGTTATCTTTTGCGTACTTTTCTACATCAAAATATATGGTACCGTTACTTTCGTATGCAAAACCATTAGCCATAATTTGTTTGGTCATTTCTATTTGCTCGATAATATGACCAGTTGCCGTTGGCTCAATGCTTGGAGGTAACGCATTAAACGATTCCATAACATGGTGAAAATCGATGGTGTAACGTTGTACAATTTCCATCGGTTCTAATTGCTCTAGTTTTGCTTTTTTACTGATTTTATCTTCACCTTCATCTGCATCATTTTCTAGATGACCCGCATCAGTGATATTACGCACATAGCGTACTTTATAACCTAAGTGTTGTAAATAACGGAACACTACATCAAACGAAACAAAAGTACGCGCGTTGCCTAAATGAGCATTATTGTATACCGTTGGTCCGCAAACATACATACCCACATGGCCTATATGTATTGGTTCAAACTTTTCGGTTGTACGCGTTAGCGTATTGTATATTTTTAGGTTGTGGTTAATCATTACCGCACAAATCTATTAAAAGGATAATGGTATATAAAATAAAAAAGCGTCCCGAATGTAACTTCGGGACGCTTTTTTGCAATGTTTTGATTAAAACGGTAAATCATCTGATGCTGAATCTGCTGTAAAACTAGGTTCGTTATCGGGATGAAAAGGATCTGGATCAACATTTGTTCCTACAGCGCCTTGTCCTTGAATTTTCCATGCGCGTGCATCAGTGTACCAGCGGCCGTTGTATTCGCGGCTCTCAATGTTTAAAGATGCAGTAATTAAATCACCAACATTAAAACGTTCAAGGTCATTAACCTTCTCGTTCATGGTGCTAATCATTACCTTACGAGGGTAAGTTTCTTGCGTTTCAATTACAAATTCTTGCTTGCTCCAAGCCTTACCTGCTTTGCTAATTCCTTCAGTTTTGTTCATTTTCTGAACAATTTTTCCTGTTATGTCTAAAGCCATACGTATAAATTATTTATTGTTTTTTACTTTTACAGCACCATAAGCGCATAATTTGGCGAATGATGGAATGCGAAAATATTAGAAAAAAGTATGTTTTGTATGCACGTTGATAATTTTTATGCAATTGGGTGTTACACCGCGTGCCGGATAGAAGCGGAAAGCCCCGAAGCGAGTTCGGGATTGTAAACCCGAGGTGAGGAACGAGTGAGGGCTTGCAGCGAATAGCCGGGCTACACGCCCTTATCTTAAAAATAAATCTTTACCACAAAAATAGCTGTAATGATACAAACTAAATCAACCAACAACATAACACTAAGTGCGTATCGGCTATCTTTAATATTTACCGAACCAAAGTATAATGCCACTACATAAAAGGTAGTTTCGGCTGCACCTTGAAACAAACATGAAAGCTGACCAGCAATACTATCGGCCCCATAGGTTTTCATTGCATCAAGCATAAAACCACGAGAACCACCTGCACTAAAAGGTCGCATTAATGCAACAGGTATGGCTTGTATAATTTGTGGATCAACACCAAATGCTGCAAGTACAGAGGTTACACCACTCATTACAATGTTCATTAAACCCGAGTTGCGAAAAATACTTAAAGCAACCAACATGGCAATCATGTAAGGTAACACACGCACTCCAGTTGTAAAACCATCTTTTGCACCGTGTACAAAAGAATCGAAAATATTGGTGTTGTTGGTTTTGAAAATCTTTTCTTGAAATATACTGTAAGCCACAATAGCTAAAATAATAAACAGCAATACACCATTACTTAAGTTACCCGTGAAGTGAAATTTTTGTATGCCGGTTAATTGATTGACATAAAACAACAGGAAACCTATTACTGCACTAATTACAGTTACAAAACCAATTACAATAGGATTTAATAAATTAATGCGTTGTTTAATACTAACAAAAATTAATGCAGCTATGGTTCCAACAAAAGAAGTAATAATGGTTGGCAACATGATATCTGCAGGGTTTGCAGCATGTTGTGCCGCTCGATATCCTATAATAGATGTAGGAATTAGGGTTAACCCAGCAGCGTGCAAGCACAAAAACATGATTTGGCTATTGCTTGCTTTTTCTTTGTTGGTGTTTACATCTTGCATGCTTTCCATGGCTTTTAAACCAAATGGTGTAGCGGCATTATCTAATCCTAAAAAATTGGCAGCAAAGTTCATGGTCATAAATCCATATGCAGGATGGCCTTTTGGCAATTCGGGAAATATTTTTGCAAAAAACGGTGAAAGCACATTGGCTAATTTAGTTATTGCATTGCTATCGTTAAGTAAGTTTAATAAGCCACAGAAAAAAGTAAGGTAACCAATTAATGGCAGCCAAATATCCATTATGGTGTTTTTACAAGTTGGAAAAATACCATCAGCAGCTTGTTTACCAGCTGCAATTTGTACTATACCATTATCCATTAAATGGTAAGTAGTATCTGCGGTAGCGCTTGCATATACTTTGTTGGCTTGCAAAGCTGCAAATAAAGCAGTATCGGTTTGTTGTACTTGTTTAGCTTCTAATTCAGATACGATAGTTGGATCGTTTTGTTTGCCATTAACCAAACTACCCAAGGTGTACATTTGGCCTGTACCCAACATGTAAAAAATATAAATCGCGCTCAGTACAATGATGTACGACCAAAATCTGCTTAATGCCATAATGCGTATTACTTATACCTCAATTTTACAATTTAGGCATAACTAACCTACATACATTTTGTTAGCACATGTGGATAGGATAGCCATTTTTACAGCCAAGTGTTCACTTTAATTGATGTATAAGGTTATACCAAAATATAATATATTGCAACATGAGCAACACCTGGATTGAAAAAGACAATAAACTAAGTAAAACATTTAAATTCGATACGTTTATGGATGCAATTAGTTGGATGAATAAAGCAGCTGTTGTTATTGAGGAATTTAACCACCACCCGGAGTGGAGCAATGTTTATAATAAGGTTCATGTGGTTTTACGAACACACGATGCTGGTTATATTGTAACCAATAAAGATCGAAAGTTAGCGCAACTACTTGATGAAGTAGAATTATAGGTTGTTATTAATAAGTGGTAATGCACAAATTCGCTGGTAATTATAACTTTTAATTGCATCATTAAAAACCGGTAAATGCCTTTGACCATGGCAGTCGCTGCCGATCATGTGCACCATTTTATTTTCAATTAGAAACTCCGCAGTTTTTTTCACTTGGGGCGAGTAGTAACCTAATAGTGAAAACAAGTTTATTTGAAACAATATTCCTTGCTCAAAAAGTTCAGTAAATTTATCCCTATGCATAGCTAAAAAAGCATAGCGTTCTGGATGTGCAAGCACGGGTTTATATCCTGCTATACGTAAATTAAACAAGGCGCTTTTAAGATTAGCTGGCTCTTCTGTAAAGGGCAATTCAACAAGTACATGGTTTTGCCCAAAAGTGAGCAAATTGCCTAATGCTATTTTCTTCTCAAATGCATCATCAATCATGTATTCGGCAGCAGCTTGTATTTCTATATTTATACCTTGATTTTTAAGTTCAGTGCGTATAATCTCTATTGCAGGTAAAATATTTTCAGGACCATTTTTATAAAAATCGCCCATGATATGAGGAGTAGTAATTACCTTTTTATAACCACGTTCAGCAAAATGCTTTAAAACTACAATACTTTCTTCTAAACTTTGAACACCGTCATCAATATTAGGTATAAGGTGACTGTGAATTTCAGTTGTAATTGGATTTACAAAGTTAGAATCAGCAGTTTTAGGCTTGATATTAAAGAGTTTATTTAGTATACTCATGGTTAGGTTTGTTATGGCAATGTTGTTTTTCCATAACATAAAATCGTTAAGTACTATGCCAAGTATTCTTTTAACGACATAATATTTGGAACGTTTAAAGAATCTACTCTTCGCTCATCAGCCACCATTAATGATACCCAATCCAAACGATGAATAAGCTCGTAAACGCTAAGTAAATTATACTGTTCTAACTGCATGATTAATACCTTGTGATTTTCTACTTCAAGCAATCCAGAAATAAAATCAAAACGCATATTTAAACGCTCGTTTTGATTTGAGTTCATTACAAAAAAAACAGAATCTAAAGTGTCATAGTAACTCTCAATTACGTTATGGTTCATTTCAGGTAGAACATGAACAAAACATTCATGTTTGGCATTTTCTTGTATTTGCTGGGCAAATCTAATTGCAATAGGCTCTAATAAGCCATCTGCTAGCACCACGAATTTACTTTTAATTCTAGATCGAATTTCATTAAATAAGGCCTCAGCCTCATCTTGGTATAGTTTGGTTTCTGCTACAGTTGAAGCTACACTTTTAAGTTCCTCTTTATAATCTTTTCCAATTAACTCGCCAAGTAGTAACAATAAGTAGGTAAGTGAAAAACCTAAAGCCATTCTTGGTTGAAAACCACTTTCAATTTTAAGTGTATAGGTACTGGTGCTTTGAGCTAATTGCTCTAATTTGCCACCAGTGGTAAGTACTAATATTTTACAACCACGAAGTTGGGCATCACTAAAAACAGCAATTGTTTCTTCTGTATTTCCACTATATGAAGCAGCAATTAATAATGTTTTCTCGTTAGCATAAGCAGGTAAACTATAATCAGCTAAACAATTTACAGGTAAAGGCATATCGTTTATAAAAAACGCTTTAGCTATTTGTCCGCCAATGCCACTACCACCTAAACCTGCAATAATAATATTGCTATAATCCGTTGCTTTTAGTCCGTGAGGTACGTAGTTATTAATTGCGTAATTAATCTGATAACAGAATTTATTTAGCGCTTGGTGCTGCTCGTTCATATTACTATTTTTACTTTTTCTTAATTAAATTCATCAAATATTGACCGTAACCACTTTTCAAAAGTTTCTGTGCTTCCATTAATAATTCTTCGTTTGTTATCCAACCATTTTTGTAGGCTATTTCTTCTATGCAACCTACTTTTAAACCTTGGCGTTCTTCTAATACTTGAACAAATTGCCCGGCTTGCATCAACGATGCAAATGTTCCTGTATCAAGCCAGGCTGTACCACGCTTTAAAACACCAACTTTTAATTTTTTGCGCTCCAAATAAACACGGTTAACGTCTGTTATTTCATACTCACCTCGAGGTGATGGCTTAATATTTTTAGCAATATCTACTACATCGTTATCATAAAAATATAAGCCTGGTACCGCATAATTGGATTTTGGATTTGTTGGCTTTTCTTCAATACTTAATGCATTCATGTGTTCGTCAAATTCTACAACGCCATATCTTTCTGGGTCGTTAACATGGTATGCAAAAACAACACCACCATCAGGATCATTATTATCCTTTAATAATTGACTTAAACCAGCGCTAAAAAATATGTTATCACCTAAAACAAGGGCAACTTTATCTTTACCAATAAATTGTTCGCCTATTACAAATGCCTGAGCTAAACCATCAGGGCTAGGTTGTTCTGCATACTCAAACCTGCAACCCACTTGACTTCCATCACCTAATAATTTTTTAAACCCTGGTAAATCATGCGGTGTTGAAATGATTAATACTTCACGAATACCTGCTAACATAAGCACCGATAACGGATAATATATCATTGGTTTATCGTAAACAGGCATTAATTGTTTACTAACAGCAAGTGTTAATGGGTGTAAACGTGTACCGCTACCTCCTGCTAAAATAATTCCCTTCATTTGGTTGTTTTCTATTTGTTTAGCGCACTAATAAAGTGTACTAAACTACTTTTTATATTTTAATTACGCAATTTTATGGCTAAAACTAATGGCTAGCATACATTTTATTGTAGTAATTTTGATAATCACCACTGGTAACTTCATCCATCCATAACTGGTTATCCATGTACCAATCTATTGTTTTTTCAATACCTTCTTCGAATTGTAGCGATGGTTTCCAGCCCAATTCATTCATAATTTTATTGGCATCTATGGCATAACGTAAATCATGTCCTGCACGGTCGGTTACATAACTAATCAACTTCTCTGATTCACCATCTTGTCTGCCTAAACGTTTATCCATTGCCTTACAAATTACTTTTATCAAATCTATATTGGTCCACTCGTTAAAGCCACCAATATTATATGTTTCACCAACTCTACCCTTATGAAAAACATCATCAATTGCACGCGCGTGATCAATAACATACAACCAATCTCGTACATTCTCCCCTTTACCATAAACTGGTAATGGTTTATTGTTTCTGATGTTATTAATAAAAAGCGGAACTAATTTTTCTGGGAATTGATTTGGGCCGTAATTATTTGAACAGTTACTAATTACCACACGAATTTTATACGTGTTATGATAAGCACGCACAAAGTGATCGCTAGCGGCTTTACTTGCACTGTATGGACTTTGAGGATCGTATGGCGTGCTTTCTAAGAAGAAACTATCATCATGCAAACTACCATAAACCTCATCAGTAGATACATGGTAGAAAAGCTTATCACTCATGTTATCTTTCCAAGATTTTTTGGCAGCATTTAATAAATTTACCGTACCAACTACATTAGTCATTACAAAGTCCATCGGATTAGTAATACTTCTATCTACATGGCTTTCGGCAGCTAGATGTATAACATCAGTAAATCCATATTGATCAAACAAACTGTTTATTTCCGCAGCATCAACCAAATCAGCTTTTATAAAAGTATAATTTGGTGCGTTTTCAATATCAGTTATGTTTTTAAGGTTACCTGCATAAGTAAGTTTATCTAAATTGTAAATATGATAATCGGGATACTTGTTTACAAACAATCTTACTACGTGAGACCCAATAAAACCGGCACCTCCGGTAATTAAAACTTTTTTATTTGTCATGTTATTCAATACTTATTGTGCACTTTTAATGGTGCAAATTATTAGTTATAAATAGTTATTTAGGTTTATACAACAGTTAACTAAACGCTCTTTTTATAAATAGCAATATATAATTTGTAAACAAATTATTGGTTAGCTCCTTTTAATGCTTGTAAATGCAACTCCCACTTCCAAGCTGTTTCAAGTGCATTTTCCAAACTTCTTTCTGCTTTCCATCCCAATATATTAGCTGCTTTATCGCATGAAGCAAAAATTTGTACCACATCCCCTTCTCTACGCGGACCAAATGAATAATTTAGTTGCTTACCGCTTACTTTTTCGAATGCAGCTACTACCTCTAGCACTGTATTTCCATTGCCTGTACCTATATTAAAAACAGTAAATCGGTCTGTTTGCGTATTTAAAAAATCAATTGCTTTTACATGTGCTTTTGCTAAATCAACCACATGAATATAATCACGAATACAGCTGCCATCTCGTGTAGGATAATCGTTACCAAAAATGGTCAGTTTCTCACGCATTCCTATGGCTGTTTGGGTTACAAACGGAATTAAATTATTAGGAACTCCATTGGGCAACTCTCCTATTAGGGCGCTATCGTGTGCCCCAATTGGATTAAAGTATCGCAAGGCAACAATTTTAGTATTGGATGATTTAGCTACATCAAACAACAACTCTTCACCTATTTTTTTTGTATTACCGTATGGAGAGTTTGCCTTTACTACAGGAGAACTTTCTGTAATTGGAAGAGCATCAACTGTTACATCTCCATAAACCGTACAACTTGATGAAAAAACTAAATGTTGAACACCATGTGCTTGCATGGCTTGCACCAGATTTAATGTACCACCAACATTGTTTTCGTAGTAGGCCAATGGTTTTTCAACCGACTCGCCAACGGCTTTGTATGCAGCAAAATGAATTACAGCTTTAATATCAGGATGCTTAACAAACACATTGTTTAACGCTTGTTTGTCTCTGATATCTACTTTTACAAAATCAAATGTTTTACTAGTAATTTTTTGGATATTATCTAATACTCCAGGACTAGAGTTTTCAAAATTATCGATTGCTACCACATCGTATCCTGCTTGTTGCAATTCAACTACCGTGTGCGAGCCAATAAACCCAGCCCCCCCTGTTACTAATATTTTCATTTCTCGAAGGTTAAAAACAGGCTGCAAGATAGGATTTTAGCTTGAAGTTAATAGCAGTTTTGATTAAGTTTTATGAGATAACAATGGTATTAATAGGTAAATGTACCGTGTGCAGATTTAACAATAACTTCCTTTTTATCTGCCAACTCTACATAGCCAATAACCTGAGCATCAATTCCAAATGATTTTGCTAATTGTATCAATCCATTAGCTGTTTTTTCGTTGACATAAAACTCTAGCAAACTGCCCATATTAAATACTTTGTACATCTCGTGCCAATCACTACCACTTTGCAACTGAATCATTTTAAATAATGGCGGAGTGTCGAATAGGTTATCTTTAACAATACGTAACCCGTTGGTATAATGTAAAACCTTGGTGTGTGAGCCCCCGGTGCAATGTATCATACCATGTATTTCATTAAAATAATGATCAAATACCTGTTTAATAACTGGCGAAAAAGTGCGTGTTGGCGATAAGATCATTTTACCTACGTTTAAAGGATGACCTTCAACTTTATCAGTTAATTTCAAACCACCAGTGTATACCAATTCATCAGGTACCAATTGATCGAAACTTTCTGTTACATTTTTGTAGTAAGCAGAAAGTACATCATGCCGAGCCATGGTAAGCCCATTACTACCCATACCTGCATTGTATTCTTTTTCATAAGTGGTTTGGCCGAAACCTGCAAAACCAACAATCACATCACCTGGCTTAATGTTCTTATTATCAATGATGGTGCTGCGTTTTGCACGAGCAGTAACCGTACTGTCAACAATGATGGTTCGCACCAAATCACCCACATCAGCTGTTTCTCCTCCTGTTGAATGTATATTTACTCCATAACTGCGGAGCATTTCAATAAATTCTTCCGTACCTTCAATAATGGTTTGAATAACCTCACCTGGTATAAGATTTTTGTTTCTACCAATTGTGCTTGAAATTAAAATATCTTGATAAACACCCGCTGCTAATAAATCATTTGTATTCATCACAATTGCATCTTGTGCAATGCCTTTCCAAACGCTTAAGTCGCCTGTTTCTTTCCAATATAAATATGCTAAACTACTTTTGGTACCTGCACCATCGGCATGCATTAAGTTACAATACGCAGCATCACCTCCCAAAAAATCAGGAACAATTTTACAAAAAGCTTGAGGAAATAACCCTTTATCTATATTTTTAATGGCAGCGTGTACATCTTCTTTTTGAGAGGAAACGCCACGTTTCATGTATTTATCGGAAATCATTGTGCAGAAACTAATTTAATGCGAAGATAATACATCATTATCAAAACAATTACCCCGATTTAATTAACAACACACTTTTATTATTTGTGTATTGCAGCGGTATTCCTACTTTTGAAGCATGCAGCAACGCAAAAAATTATTTTTATTAGATGGTATGGCTTTGGTTTACCGTGCCTATTTCGCTTTTAGCAAGAATCCTAGAATTACATCTTATGGTTTTAACACATCGGCCATTTTTGGCTACGTGAATACGTTATTAGATGTATTAAAAAAAGAAAAACCAACACATATTGGAGTTAGCTTCGATACATCTGCACCAACAGCACGTCATGATGAATATGAACATTATAAAGCACATAGAGATGAACAACCTGAAGATATTACTAAATCGCTTCCGTATATTTTAAAAGTTACCAAAGCGATGCGAATACCGCTTTTAATTAGAGATGGATATGAAGCAGATGATGTGATAGGCACATTGGCTAAAAAGGCAGAACAAGAAGGCTTTGATGTATACATGATGACACCCGACAAAGATTTCGGTCAGTTGGTTAGTGAACATATTTTTATTTACAAACCCGCACGTATGGGTAACGATTTTGAAATTTTAGGTGTACCTGAAGTTTTAAAACGTTGGGAAATTAACGATATTAAACAGGTAATTGATATTTTAGGTATGTGGGGTGATGCCGTAGATAATATTCCTGGAATTCCTGGAATTGGTGAAAAAACGGCAAAAGTTTTTGTTCAAAAATACGGCAGCATGGAGGGTTTATATGAGCATGTTGATGAGTTGAAAGGCAAACAAAAAGAAAATGTAGTTAACTTTAAAGAACAAGCTTTTTTAAGTAAACGATTAGCAACTATAGATACCAATGTTCCAATAGATTTAGTTGAAGAAGAATTAATTCTTGAAGACCCCGACAGAGAAGAAGTTGAAAAACTTTTTAACGAGTTGGAATTTAAAACGTTGGCTAAACGTGTTCTTGGAGTGGAGATAGATGTTCCTGCTAGTAGTGATAAAACAACTGCATCAGCCTCTGTTGGTTTCGACTTGTTTAATCAAGGAGCTTCAACCACATCAACTATAAATGAGGTTGCTACAGAAACCGAGACTACAACCTTAAACCTAAATAACATTAGTAATACAACACACGAATACATGTTGGTTGAAACAGATGAACAACTGAACAATGTATTGAACGAATTATTGCAGCAGCCTGAGGTATGTTTTGATACTGAAACATCGAGCTTAGATAAAATTGATAATAACATAGTTGGCTTTAGTTTCAGCTATAAAGCTCAACATGGATATTATATTGCCTGTCCCGAAAATTTTGATGAGGCCAAGCGTTTGCTAGAAATTTTTAAACCTGTTTTTGAAAGTGAATCCATTACCAAAATAATTCAAAATGTAAAGTTTGATTTAAGTATTTTACAGATGTATGGTTTAGGTTTAAAAGGACCCATTTTCGACACCATGTTGGCACATTATTTAATTGAGCCAGATTTGCGCCATGGTATGGATTTTTTATCGGGGGTTTACTTAAACTACGAGCCAATAAGTATAGAGACATTAATTGGTAAAAAAGGTAAGAACCAATTGAGTATGCGTGATGTAGAATTGGAAAAAATAAAAGAATATGCTGTAGAAGATACTGATATCACCTTTCAACTTAAACAAAAATTAGCCCCTCAGCTTATTGCATGCGAAGCCGAAAAATTATTGTTTGAATTAGAACAACCGTTAGTTCCTGTTTTAGCTAATATGGAAAGAGAAGGAGTTAAAATTAATAAGCAATTTTTAAATGATTATTCAGTTGAACTACAAAAAGAAATTACCCAATTAGAAAAACGAATTATTGAATTAGCTGGGGTAGATTTTAATATTGCATCACCTAAGCAATTAGGTGAAGTTTTATTCGATCATTTAAAACTTGATCCTAAAGCCAAGAAAACCAAGACTGGACAGTACCAGACTGGAGAAGATGTTTTGCAAACACTAAACGAACACGAAATTGTACGCTGTATTTTAGAGGTTCGTCAACTACAAAAACTAAAATCAACTTATGTTGATGCATTACCTGAATTGATTAATCAAACTACAGGGCGTTTGCATACCTCATTTAACCAAGCCGTAGCAGCAACAGGAAGATTAAGTTCTAATAATCCTAATTTACAAAACATACCAATAAGAACGGAAAAAGGTCGCGAAGTAAGAAAAGCATTTATAGCTCGAAACGAAGAATATGTTCTTTTAAGTGCAGATTACTCACAAATAGAATTGCGAATCATTGCATCAATGGCAAACGAAGAAGCCATGATTGAAGCATTTAAACAAGGAATTGATATCCATACAGCAACCGCGGCTCGTGTTTATGGTATAGAAGTAAAAGATGTAACTTCTGAACAAAGAAGAAACGCAAAAGCGGTTAATTTCGGAATTATTTATGGCCAATCAGCATTTGGACTATCGCAAAGTTTAGGCATACCACGTAAAGAAGCCGCAACCATTATTGATGAGTATTGGAAACAATATCCAAACATTAAAAACTACATGAACATCACCATTAATTTTGCTAAAGAAAATGGTTATGTGCAAACATTAATGGGCCGCAGAAGATACTTACGAGATATCAACTCGGCCAATTTTACAGTGCGCGGATTTGCCGAGCGAAATGCCATTAATGCCCCAGTACAAGGTAGTGCAGCCGACATGATAAAACTCGCAATGATTAATATATACAATCGCATGCAACAATTAGGTAACCTTAAATCGAAAATGATTTTACAGGTACATGATGAATTATTGTTTGATGTATATAAACCAGAAGTTGAGTTGATGAGGCAATTAGTTAAAGAAGAGATGGAAAAAGCTATGCCAATACAAGTACCTGTTGTTGTAGAAGCGGGCATTGGTGAAAATTGGTTAGAAGCGCATTAGTAAATCTATTAATATAATTAAATTATGAGTTGGTTAATTCCTGATGTTACTTTTTTAGATAATAAATTATACGATTTACTGCTGTTTGCAGTAATACTATTTATTGGACTTTTATTTAAACGATTTGGAGCCAAGTTTCTGAGTAAACAATCGTTCCGAATTTTTAAATCTTTCTCTCATAATCAATTCAGTGAAATTTTTATTGATTTACTTCGTAAACCTATAGAGCAACTGATCACTGTATTGGTTATCTATTTTGCATTCGAACGACTAAACTTCCCTAGCTATTGGCAATTAGTTCCTATAGACAAAATTGGCATTCGACTGATTATACTCGTAGTATGGCAAATTGCATGCTTAATTGTTATTTGTAAGATACTATTAAGAACTACCGATTTTTTCACTTTTGTACTTATAAACCGTGAATCTTTACCCATCTCTCCTGAGTTAGGAAACTTTTTAAAGGAGTTGATTAAAGTGCTTATAATTGTGCTCTGCATTTTTGCAGGTTTACGCATCATTTTCCATGTAAATATTACTGCATTAGTTGCTTCATTAGGTATAGGAGGTTTGGCAGTTGCATTGGCCGCACAAGACACATTAGCTAATTTATTAGGATCATTTGTAATATACCTTGATAAGCCTTTTAAAACGGGTGATTTAATTGAAGCAGGAGAAATAAAAGGAAGGGTTGAACATGTTGGATTTAGAACCACACGTATAAGAACCTTAGAAAAAAGTTTGCTTACTGTACCCAATAAAAAGTTAATTGATGTTGCCTTAAACAATATTACACTAAGTGAGGCACGCAGGGTAAAGTTTGAACTGGGGTTAACCTATGCCAGCAAATCAAGTCAAATTTTAAACATTATTTCAGATATTAAAACCGTGTTATTGAAGCACCCCAAAATAGGTGAAGACATTACCGTTCATTTTACTGATTTCAGTTCTAGTTCACTTAATATTTTGGTATTATACTTTGTTATGAGCAACGAATACGAAATAATGGTAGAAGTTCAAGAGGAAGTAAACATAGAAATAATGGCGATTATAGAAAACCACGG
>CANHBJ010000034.1 GCA_947459075.1 Bacteroidota bacterium | reverse complement strand
GATAAATATTTTGAGTTTGAAACCCATTCCATACCACTAGCGGATAACTTGGAAATAGCAGAAAGCATATATGCTGCTACAACAGCTTGAATACTAAATGTAAATCTAAGTTGTTTATGATCTAATTTGGGATAATATTTATGAATAATGTAAGCTAGATACTGCGCAAAAAAAACGAAACTCAATAAACTAGCCCTACTTAATATCCCATTTGACTCCTCTAAACTAAAGGCGAAAACGCTGATTACAAACAACCCCATTGTAGAGATAGTCATTCGTTTTTCAAATAAATACATCAATGTGAATATAAAGCTGATTAACAGAATTAAATACCTCCAAATTGGATTTTCAATAAAGTTGAAATTATACCAATTAAATATCCCTTGTTTTATTGGTGCCGAATTATATCCTAATAGAATAATTGCGATATTTAAAAACCATAAAATTATAAGTGAAATTTTGGCCAAACGCCACTCGGTGTCTCCGTATTTATTATTCCAAATATCATTCATATTTTTTACTAAACATTAACTTATCTTCAGTATTAATTTTATTTCCGATATAAAAAAAGTGTTTGCGCATCAACTTTATCGTATCTATTTTATTGGAATCTGGCTTTTGCTTCATTGCTTCTTCTAGCATTTTGGCGCCTATAATTTTAAGTTCTTTTTCACTTTCCATACCATTCCCATATTTTATTTTTTGGTCAGCAGCAATATTGTAGTACAAATGGCCTAAGCTGCCCCCTGTAAAGTTAAGTTTTTTACAAGGTATAAGGCTATCATTCTTATCTGTAAAATAAAAAACATATGACCAATTTGGTAGTTGGTTATACATTGGGAATTGAGAAAAAGGATGAAACTCCTTAAATGCAAATGCACCTGCCATGTATAATGCAGTTATTCCGTACAATAACATATATTTCTTTATTCTCAACATTTACTTATAGTTTACTTTCTATCCATTGCCAAATTGGCCACGACTTATTACCCCAATTATGATAAACATGTACAAAGGCGGGTTGGTAAGATGTTATAAACCCATCATCTGTAATGTGTTCTGTTTTTGTATTTATTTGAACGCCATTATTATTATAATCTGCAATAAAATTAAATTTTTTGGACAGAGTTGGATGGTTTGCTAGACCGAACTCCCAAGCTGTGGCTATAAGTGTTCCTTGGTCACGAACTTTCCAATTACTTAGTTTAAATATTTGCATGGTTTTATTGTGCCAAGCATCTAAAAATAGGTTACTACTATCATCAAATAAAAATACACCACCATTCCAGTGTTGCCAATTCTTATTGTTAACCACAATATTGAAAGTTTCGGCTATATATTCGGTTAGGTGGTTGCATTCATCATGCCAGATGTCCTCTCCTTTTTGGTTATACCACTTCTTGGTCCATTTATTATAAATTAATCCTGTAGCGTTTTGCATTTTTTCTACATCAATATCATACATCACCACATCTCCACTTTTAATGTGCCAGGTTTTGTTTTTTTTGTTGAAATAGAATTGCTCATCTAAATGAAATTGGTTACGGCTTAAGAAAAAACGCATAGCAGTGTATAATTTCTTAAAAAACGATTTCTTTAGTTGATCAAATTGAAATTGTAATTCTTTTCCTTTCTCAATTAAAAACGGATCAGTTACTGTTACACCAAGAATATCTTTATTGAATTTAAAAAACTTCTGACGATCTATTTCTCTGTTTTTTTGGCAATCACAATTTACAGCACTTGAGCTAAACTTTCTAACCTTACAATGGTCAACAGCAAATTTAATTGGTGTGCTGAATTCATTAAATATATCGTCACAACTGGCTGAAACTGCTACCACATCGGTATCTAAATAACAATATAAGTTGTTTTTAGGTAAAAACTTATGAATGCCTGTTTTTAGATAAATACTTGCTTGGTGATGGCTATATTGAGTAGGTGTCTTGACATCAATTACTTGATCGTGTAATATTTCAATTTCGTTACGAGAAGAGTCGGTTAAAATTAAAATTTCAAATTTGCTATACTTCTTTAAATATTGCAACGAAAGATGAAGCGTGTCAATGTGTTCTCGTTTTCCGCAAACCACAAAAACAAAAAAATTATTACTCATAATTGTTGGTTTTATACCAGTTTGTCATTTCAAATATGCCTTCATTTATGTCACATTTGGGTTTGTAATTGATGTAACGCTCTAACAATTCGGTATTGCTGTGTGTTGCTGGTAATTCATTTGCAGGTAATGGGAAAAATTGAGTAAACAATGGTTTACTTAAGTGTTTGGCAATACATGTTGCATATTCATTAACACTTATTGGGGTTCCATAACCAATATTAAATACCTTGTGCGACCCTTCAGGCTCTTGTTGTATTTTTTCCAATAACAATTCAATTGAGTTCACAACATCGCTAACATGTGTAAAATCTCTGTACACATTGCCATTATTATAAAGTACTATTGGTTTACCTTTACTAATTGCTTCCATAAATTTATATGCTGCCATATCAGGTCTGGTGTATGATCCATAAACGGTAAAGAACCTTAAGCCAATAGCAGTTATGCCAAACTGTTTGCAGTAATTCTCAATCATTACTTCATCCATTTTTTTGGTGGTGCCGTAATAAGAAAGTTGGTTAATTGTATTGGAATCCTCTTGCATTATCAACTGGTTTGGAGCGTAAACGCTTGAGCTGCTTGCATAAATTAAATATTTAATACCAGCTTTTCGACACTGTTCTAATACATTAAATGTACCTGCAACATTTGTATCGAAATATTTTTGAGGATGCGTAAGAGAGCCTGCAATTCCGGTTTCTGCGGCTAAATGTATGATTACCTCGGGCGTACCTTCTAACGTGTTAAGAAAATCACTATTTATATCTGCATGTACAACATGCTTTAATTTTGATTTGCGTAATTTAATAGCAGGGGTGGGCTCATTAATCAAATCTATAGCATTAACAAGATACTTACTTTGCAATTGCTGTTGCAAATGGTAGCCAATAAAACCAGCACCTCCTGTAATGAGAACGAAAGCCATATGAAATAATTATTTTTTTGGCAATATAATAGTTCTGCTTAGTCAATCCACCGTTTAAACCATTTTTCCATCACTAAAATCTTCCACAACTTCCAATTGTATGTTTCTTTCAGTAGGTCGTCAATGTACTTTTGGTTTATAATATTATGCTTAACCAAAGCACTATTAGCTAATTCTTTTTTATAAAAATCAATATTCATATAGTAGCTATCAGGTCCCACAAAGCCTTGTTTTTTACGCGCTAATATTTCCGATGGCAAATTTTTTTTGATATTTTGGTATAGTAAATATTTGGTTTGATTGCTGTTGTAGTAATCATTTTCATTAACTGTAAATACTTTTTCAAATAAGGTATGGTCTAAAAACGGAACTCTTACTTCTAACGAATTGGCCATACTTGCTCTATCAACCTTAGTAAGCACCAACTCGCCCATAAAGCATTTCATATCTAGGTATTGAATTGATTTTAGTGGCGATAAATTTTTATTAAAATGCTTTCGGTAAAACCAATGTACATCAGCCGGAATATATTGATGTATACTTGGGTGTAATAACTGCTTTAGCTCTGTGGCATCAAACCAACCCATAGCCATGGCTTTAGCGTAAAACGATACAGTATCTTGTTTTGGGGAAAACAAGGCACTAAACCAGTTTTTTGACTTGTTGTTTTTTATAAACTCGTGTTGCCAAGTGTAACCAGCAAATAGCTCGTCAGCACCTTCGCCACTTAACACCGCTTTTACTTTTTTAGCCGCCAATTCGCTAACCATAAAAGTTGGTACAATTGATATATCTGCAATTGGTTCATCGTATACATTAGCCATTAAATCAACAAGGCGCAAGCTTTCTTCATCAGCTATTATACTTTCGTTTTCAACGCTTAAATGTTTTGCTACTATTTTGGCATATTGATCTTCGCTTTTTTCCCATTTAGAAAATCCAATGGAAAATGTTTGAGGCTGTTGCCCAATATTTTTCATGTAATAAACCAAAGCGCTACTATCGTATCCGCCACTTAAAAAGGAGCCAATGGGCACATCGGCTCGGGTATGTTCAGCTACAGATTGATTTAAAATTTGATTAATCTCGTTAGCTAATTGCTCTTTGTTTTGATGGTTGTTGTTGGCCAATAAATTCCAGTATTCTTTGGTAGTAAACTCAAGTGTTAATGTATTTAACTCCAAATAAAACGCTGGTGGAAGTTTGAGTACATTTTGCCAAATGGTTTTGGGCGATGGAATGTATCGGTAAACAAAGTAATCGGCAAAGGAACTGAAATCTACCTTTTTAGGAATAACACCCGATGCCATGATAGCTTTTAGTTCGGAGGCAAAAATAAATGTATTGTTTTGTTGGGTGTAATAAAGGGGTTTAATACCAAACCTATCGCGTACTAAAAATAATTTGTTTAAGGCCTCATCATACAACCCAAAAGCAAACATGCCTTTTAGTTTATTTACAAAATCAATACCCCAAGTTTGGTAGGCAGCAATTAAAACCTCAGTATCTGTTTCAGTTGAAAAGGTGTATGTTGTTTCAAGCTCTTTTTTTAATTCAAGGTAATTATATACTTCTCCATTAAAGGTTATCCAAATAGTTTTATTTTGATTGCTAAGCGGTTGTTTACCAGCCGCTGTTAAATCTAAAAAAGATAATCTACGATGTCCTAAAGCTATGTGTTTATTGTTGCTGAAATAGTTGCCAAAGTCATCTGGTCCTCTGTGTGCCAATGTGCTTACCATTTCGGAAAAAAGTAACTCATTAATTTGTTCTTTGGTGTTTATATATCCTGCTATTCCGCACATATCTATTTATCTATTAATAAAGCTGTATTAGATTAATGTTTTTGAGTTTAGTTAGTATCTCAATAATTTCATCATCACTATAGGATTTATCGTAATAAGAAAGTGTATTTATAATTTTCCCATTTATAGGCTTATGTTTTAAATCGTTTAAATTATCATATTTAAAAACAAAATCTTTAGGCATTTCATAAAGTTCAGCAGTTTGATCGGATGTTTTTAAATAATGCAGTAAGGTTGCCTCAGCCGAGTTAAATCCTTTAGAAACTGCTATTCGATTTATGCCAGAAGTATTTGAGTAGGAATGATGAATTAGACTGTGGTTGAAAATAAGTGCTTGCCCTGCTTTAAGATTAATAGGTTTTAAGAACGGTTTTATTACTTC
Source organism: Bacteroidota bacterium (assembly GCA_947459075.1). GTDB lineage: Bacteria > Bacteroidota > Bacteroidia > UKL13-3 > UKL13-3 > UBA6183. The sequence continues at coordinate 14,165 of CANHBJ010000034.1, read as the reverse complement.
TCGATTTGTGTGAAAAAAGTCTGGAATTGTTTGAGAACGAATACTTCTGATATTAGGATATTGTGATGATTCAATAACAGATAAACAACCATTGTGAATATTAACATCACATAATGGAACCCAAACATTGCCAGAAACAAATTTTTCTTCATCAACAAATGTCCAATCTTGATGTGCTTTAAATTCTGACTCTTCCCCGTTTGGTTTTATTAGAAAAGCACCTGGCCAAAATGTTGTATTGCACATTAAATTAGCTAGTTTTTGGGAAAGAATTTTATCTATACTGTTTGCAATTTCATATTTTATTTCAAATGCCAAGGATACATTTGATGTGGTAAAATGATCAAATACATTTTTACCTAAATATTGATTATATATTTCCGAAAGAGAAATTAAATCTGTTTCGTTTAAAAGGTCAACAATTACAAAACCCGATGTTTCGAAATTTACTTGAAGTGTTGTATCATGAAAAATTGTTTTCATTGTTTACGACCAATAATATAAGTTTTTATCATATCCTAGTGCAATAAAACATCCTAGAGTTATTCTGTCTTTATCACCTTCGATTTTGTTTATAGCATGCCATATTTGTGCAGCTCGGAAAATAACAGTATCTCCATTATTTAATTCAATTGATTTTCTTTCTGGGTCTTTAATTCCCCTAGAGCTAAAAAATTGCCCATCAATAGTATGCCGTTCTTCATAGGTGCTATCATTTAATTTATACTTAAAGTTCTCCCATTCTAAATCATATAAAAATAACTCTCCACCTTTATCTGGTTTTTGTATTACAGAAAAAACAGAAAGAGCATTTTCTAAATCTACTTTTAATTTTAACCATTCAGAAAATGCAGGAGTTAATTGATGTAAAAATGCGTTTTCGCAATGAATGTCTATTCCATTTTTAGTGGTTTCTAGGATTCTTAAATTTGTTTTGGCAAATTCTAATCCATACTCTGTTTTAAGATTAATAAGTTTAACTTTTAGGAGTTTTTCTAATTTCGTTTGATACCAATTTGACACATTACCAATTCCTTTAGCTATAAAATCATTATTTACAGTTATAGCGCTTGTAAAATATTTCAGGAGCATTATCTCGGCCTCTTTTTTAACTCCTTGAACTACTGAATACGGATACGGATAAAAATATCCATCTGGTATTATTACTTTGCCTTTCTCTATTTTATCTAATCCGTTATCAATTTCGTACATTAGACTATCAATTTCTGCAGTTTCGATCCATTTGGATAGTAATAAAACATCTAATTCTTTTATTAAAAGCTGATTTAATGCTTCTGTATAATCAATTTTAGCAGGATATTCATTGTTAAATGTTAGTTTCATTTTGTTAATTTTTAAGCCCAAATAAACATTTCATTATCATTTAACTTACTAGATGATACAAATCCTCCTAAAGTTATTCTACTGTTTTGTCCAATAACTTTTTCAACCCTATGCCAGATATTTCCTCCATTAAAAAGCAATAAACTACCAACTTTGGGCTTAATAAGGGAACTGTTTACATCAGAGCCATTAATATTAATTAAGTTTCCGGATTCATCTTTTAATAATTCGAATTCAACCCTTTCTTTAACGTTTTCCCATAAAAAGTCGAAGCAGTTTAATTCACCACCTACTTCTGTATTTTGAAGTGTTATAAAAAAACTAAACTGATTATTTTTAACTCCATGTTGGCTAAGCCAATCAAAAAACGATGGAAATTCCTTAAAAAACAGATTTTCGCAATGTGCTATTAATTCTCCATTTCCCGGTTTTAACTCTCTAAGGTTAAAAGGAACCAATTGTTTTTTATAATCTTGATTCCAAAGTAAATTAAAGGTTTTATTAGGAAATAATTTCTTAAAACAATCTTTCAACTTTTGTTCAATATCAACTCCAAATAAAGGTACAATACTTTCTCTAAAAGCTGTTGCTATATTTATGTATTGTTCGGTATTCATTTTACCCGAATCCTTTAATTGAGTAAATTGGGCGAAGCTAAGTGGTAATGTTATAAATCCTTCATTAACTACAGTTTTTTCTTTTTCCGAAATTTGTACAAATGTTTTGGCAATACTTTGGCAATCTGCCTCTGAAAAAAAATCCTCAATAAGTAAGCCAGTAACTTCCTCATTAAGTAGCTTTACACCATTTATAATGGCATCTTCTTGCCCAGGATTAACACAAATAAAATCATTGTTTTTTTTCATAAATTTTAACTAAAGAAAAGTATAATAATGGTTGGAAATAAAACCAAAATTAATGGACCGTGATAGTGCCAAATTGAGCAGTTTGCTTTTAAAAAATATATATAATATAAAATTAAAAACGTTGAAAAATAAACTATACTTCCGTATAAGTAAAATTGGAAAAACCAGGCTATCAGCATTAATATGAGTGCGTAAATCTTTGTTTTAATTACACCAAATTTATTTGCAATTGTTACAATACCGATTGATTTGTCGCCTTCAATATCTTTAATATCCCATAGAGCTTCTATAGCTAATATTATAAATACATAGTTTAAGAAAGATATTCCCATTTGCGGTGTAATTGGAATGTCGATAACAGTATAAGCATAAAAGCAAAATGGTATAGAATAGAATAAAGCCATATAAAAGTTTTTGATAAAAAAGATTCTTTTTATATTTATTCCAAAAAAATTGTTGTAGAGAAAAGCCATTCCTGCTGATATTAAAATCAATACAATAGCTTTATTAATTAAAACCATTATTAGTATTGCTAATATTGCCATTATATAACTAATGTTTTTTAGTTTCGGAACTTCACCAATGTTATTGAGTGCTTCTTTCGGATTGCTTATTAAATCAGCATCTCTATCGCATGCACGATTATAAAAGTGAAATGCTGAATGACAAAGTGAAAAGCAAAATATAGCAATTAAGTTAATTAAAGTTGTGTTCTTTTGGCTAATCAAATACAAAGAAATCGAATACAAAACTGTAATGTGAATCCGATATTTTAATACTAAATTTAATATTAGAATTTTTGTTTTTTCTACAAAATATTGACCTCTATTCATCTTAATTAATTTTCCATTTTATTCGTGTTCTTATAGGATAATCGGTTGCAATATTCCAATCACATTTTCTTTCCCATTCTTCAATATTTATTGTTACTGTAAATTGATTTAGTAATGTTACATACAAAATATTATTTGTGCTGCCAATGTATATATTAATATTATAAGTTCCGAGATTTAATAGGTTACCGGGTATTTCAACTTCATAATGGTATAAACCTTTTGATTTATTGGAGCGATCAAATTCTGCATTATATACAGGGCTATCTATTAATACTTTCCCTGATAAACTATTAACGTATAGTGCTGGATTAATGTCTGTGTTATCTTTTAAGTTCCTAATTGTAAATTTTATTTTTATCGATTCGGATGTTTTAATTGATGTACTATTTATGCTTATGTTTTCAACTTCTACGAAGTCGTTATAGTATTTTATTTCTGGTTTAACGTTTATTTCACAATAATTTTTCATGGCATCATCTACTTTTCCATAAAATTCAACATTGCCATTTTTTAAAACTAAGCACTTATTACAATACTGTTTTATTTCATTTAATTGATGACTTGCTAAAATTATTCCCGAGGTATTTTTAAAGCTATTTTGCATCAACTCGTCAATTTTATTCTGAAATTTTATATCTCCCGCAGAAAACACTTCGTCAAGTAATAATATTTCTGGACTTGTTACACTAAAAATGGCAAATGATAAACGTAACATCATTCCAGAACTGTAAGTTTTTACAGGTTGGTATGCAAAATTATTTAGTTCTGCGAAGTTTAATATATTCTCTATTAAAGAAGGAATTTCTTTTTTTCTAAATCCTAAAATTTGCAATTGTAGTTTACAATTTTCAATCGCATTCAAATTCGGGTGCAACATCGAATCGAAGCCAGATAAAGAAGAAACATTTTTATGAAGAAGTATGCTTCCTGAGCTAGGCTTAATAAAGCCGCCAATAATTTTTAATAATGTTGATTTGCCTGAGCCGTTTAGGCCCAATAATCCTAACCTGTCACCCTCATTCAATGTGAAAGAAACATTATTAAGTGCATTTATTAGCTTGTTGGTTTGATCTTCTGGCCCCCCACTTATTTTATATACTTTTGAGATGTTGTTACATTCTAATATTGGTTTCATTTACTTTAAATTAAGTTTGTATTTAATGTAACCCAAGGCCGATAGTTGACGTTTTTTCAAGTTAACCCCAATTAGAATAAACATAAAAAACAGGGTATAGTTAACAACCCAACTAATAATTTGCTTTGTCCAAATATAATATAGCTTAAAATTGATACGTTTAAACCAGCTAATGAATGGGTGTAACCTATACAATGGTATAAATAAAGCAATATGAATAGGTACAAGTAATGCCCATTTAAAATTGTACCAAGTTAATACAGCCAGAATAATTGCTGGTGCGTATACTTGATAATATAAATCTGGTGCATGTCTGATAGGTTTATTTACAATGATATTATCGGGAAGTTTTTTGGCTTGGCTAATGGCTTTATAAACTAAAAACAAAATAGGTAATAACAGTATCCATAATGATATAATTTCATTCGAAACAACTATTACTGTTGTAAGAAGTAAAACTAGCTCTATAAGAAGTAAAATTATAAGCAGATTATTTGTATTATTAACGCCTATAGTTCTTGGCATAGTTATTAACCCCGATTTTTTATCCTTAAAAATATCATTTACATAGTGAATAATAATATTACGATATCCTGCTATAAAAAGCAAAGCACCATAATAAATAATAAAAGGGAAATTAATTGATGCTGAACCTGAATATAGATAATACGTATAATAGGATAGTAGCAGTGGAATAATATATGCATAAAGCGCATCTAAAACACCCGACAAATAACTATTTTTTTTGAAACGAAAAGGGGGTGATGCGTATAATATAAAAAGTACAATTTGTGTAATAACTAAGCCTCCTGATATTTTGTTAAATGGAAGTATAAGCCATGGAATAAATGTGGCAAATGCGATTACACTAAATAGCATAATTTGATGCGATTTAGTAATAAATTTAAGCTTGTTAATTTTACCAGCATTTGTGTCATCATCTTGATCAAAATATTCATTTATAAAATAGCCTAATGCTGCAAATCCAAATGAAGTAATTAGAGATAGCAAGAGTAAAGACAAAGCCCTTATACTAAACTCAATTTTAAACAGTAGTAACCATAAATATAAGTTCCCAAAAATTTGTGGTATAAAGCTAAATCGCCAATCATTAGCGCGAGTAGCTAAAAGAATATTCTTATATTTTGGGGTAGACAATTGCATTACTTGTTCATGAAATAAAGATGCATGTTATCCAGATTGCTAATAGCTGGTTTTATAGCTAGTATTTCAAAAAAGTCTATAGGAAAAACATAATCATCCCATGATTCTATTTTAGCGATATTAAATAGATTTTGAAAATCGTTTGAAATGGTTAAGTGTTCAAATTGAGATAAATCAACCTCAGGAACTTTCACAAAATTTAATATAAATCCTTTTGAGCGTATTTTATCCAATACACCACTCAAATTTGCAATGTCGTATTCATAACCGATTTCAATATCTCTGCAAATTTGATTTATTCTTAGCTGCTCCCACTCATCTTCGCTTATTCGCTTAAACAAGTCTTTTATATACAACCTTCCACCAGGTTTCAGCACTTCCCAGCAGGCATCTATTAGAATGTTTTTTTGTGTTGAATGACCAAATGATTCTAAAAAATAAACAATGTCAAATTGATCTTTACCATATACATCTCTAATATTATGATAATCAGCAAGGGTAATATTTATCTTAGCATTGAGATTGTTTTTTTCAACATTAACCTGGCCTTTTTCAGCTTGGGCATCAGATACCGTACAAGCTTCTATTTGTATATCCTGAATTTTTTTAGCAAAGTATGTAGCGGGTCCACATACACCACATCCCGCATCTAAAGCTCGTTCACCAGCTTTTAAATTGGCCGACTTAATTGTGTAATCCAAGTATTCATCAACATTTGTAGTTCTAAATGCTTGTATAATTTCGCCATATACTTTTATAAAGTTATCTGTATTTTTATTGTAAAAATCTCGAACTTTTTCTGCATTGTTAGCTTTTATATTGCTGATTTTTTTCGACTTAGTCATTATATTTTCTTACCCTTCAAAATTATAGTTTTAACCCTAAAAAACCTAACTCAAAACCTGCTTTAATTTATCAATAAATAATTTATTAATCGTTGTTTATTAAAAAGATACTGTGTTTTAAATCGGTTTTAAAACCTGACTTTAGTAAGTTTTATCGGCTTTATTTTAAGTTCTTTAATTTTCTAAAACTAAACACAACTCTGTGGGTTCAATTTTAAAGCCTCTGTATGTTAAACATATTGCTTGTAAGTAAACAGTTTTTTGTTTCCTATAATTTCCAAATGTCTAATTTTTGTGCAACCATATAATTTCTATAAGCTATATTCGCTTAAATATTTTAAATGCCATGAGCATAATAGATTTTATTAAAGCTTTATTTAGTAAACCAATTACTAATATTATAGATAACAAATACTATCAACTAAGAACTTCCCCTTTCTTTTTAAATAAACAAAACCAAGAACATTATTTAACACACGGATGGACTATTGTTAAGGATGTAATAAATCAGAGCGAAATTGATTCTTTTATGCAAACCTTTACTGAAATTTCTAAATTGGATGGTTTTGAATTAGATAAAAACCTCTTAAATAGTGGTAGGTTGTTTAACCCTGAAATAAGAAAAAAAACACAGGATGTAATTAATAAAAATGCTGCCACCATATTACCTCGAATGTTTAACATGGATATTGTAGATAACCATACAGGTGGTGCCTATCAAGTTAAGCCGCCACATGTTAATAGTGATTTATTGATTCATCAAGACAGTACCGTTATTGACGAAGAAAATGATTATTGCTTATTTATTTGGATTCCATTTTGTGATGTAACCATGGAGAATGGCCCTATTTCCTTCCTCTCTGGAAGTCATTTGTGGGGCAATACACAACGCAGTTTGGGTGTGCCTTGGCAGTTTAAAAACCATATTGAAACGCTATATAAATTTGTTGATCCCATTACCATTAAAGCGGGGAGCGTTTTAGTTTTTGATCCTGCCACTATTCATTCAAGCGCTCCCAATTTATCTAAGGAAATAAGACATGCTATTACGGTTACTGTTTTACGTAAAAACTATCAATTGGTTTATTATTTTAGGAACCCAGAATTATCTAATGATAAAATTGAAAAGTATTATGTAGACGAAACGTTTTATTATGATTATGATTTTATATCAAAACCTGACGAGCGAAAATGGAAAAAGGAAGTTGTAGAATATAAACCATTTAATATAAGCACCAAAGATTTGGTCCGTTTAATTAAGCAGTATAGTCCTAAAGCATAACTATCGAAATATTTTCTTGAGCCAACCTAACCTATTGGTTTTTTCTTCTACTTGTTTTATTTCTTCTATTGGTGTTTCTTTTACTTCCTGAAAATTAATGTAATCGGGCAGGGCTCTTTTTGTTAAAGTGGGTGCGCTAATGGTGTTTACTTTTTTCAGTACTTCGGGTCCTTTTTGAATGTTACCTTCCATAAAAAAATCTACGCTACTTTCATATACGTTAACCGCGTCTCCATCACCAAAGTAGTAATACATTTGTGCTTCTTGTGGTATAATTCCAAAAACGGTGGCAACTCTTAATTCATCTGTTTTATTCGGGTATGATGCATGGAAAAGACGATGGTCATATATCAATGCTTCTCCAGCTTTCATGTTTAATGTCTGCATGTGTTGCCAAATGTTTTCATTAAATGCACCAAGGTAATCAGGAATGTTTGGCCCTCTATAATTATCAACCCACAAATGGCTGCGAGGCACAACTCTAATAGCACCATTATTTTCATTTAAATCAACCAGTGGTACCCAAATATTAAATGACCGATGTTTGGATTCATCCACAATATTCCAATCTTGATGTGGGTGTAAACGCTCTTCTTGTGATTTAGATTTAACCACATAAGAACCTCCAAGAGCTAAGCAGTTATGAAAATAATTTGTAATTGAATTTTCAAAAACCGCTTTAATTTTATCGTTCATTTTTTTTCTGAACGCAATGTCTGTGCTATGTGCCGTAGCATAAAACCCTGGAATATCTTTTGCATGATTTTCAAAGAAAAAATCGCGTAGTGTATTAACGTGTGATTCCTCTAAAAACGGAACAACAACATATCCTTCTGTTGAAAGAGTTTTATCAAGCACTATATTAGTAAGTATTTGTTGCATGTTATTGTTTGAATAATGATTTTAGGCGTTGGAAGATTCCTTTTTGCTGTTGATTTTCAAAAGCAGCCTTAGGCTTATTATTTTTTAAAGAGAATCCAGCATTTGTTTTTAATTCGCTCACTAGTTTAATAAGCTCCTCGCGAGAGTATTCTGGTAATTCGTAAGGAATTGTTCCAACCGATTCACCTAATTTGGGACGTTGACCAATATCTTGCATAAAGTTATCAAACCGAATTAAAAAGTCATCATTTTCGTGAAATACTTCTAAGTTATTCTCCCCCGGTATTTTGTAATGAAAATTCATTTGTGCACCGGCAGATTTAACACCAGCGGTAATAGCTTTGCGTATTTTATTTGAAGTATTTGCGGGAGAATAATGGATAACGCTTTGATTAAGTATTACTGCAGTTCCTGCAGGTACAAGCATAGGCTCTAACTCATCCATCACCACATCATCGTTGCCAGAAAAGAAGAAAGGAAGTGTTGGTGCACGTAAAACTTTATGCTTACTATATTGGCTTCCAGGCATAATCATAATAGGGCCGTTTTCCATATTTACATCACACAAAGGTACCCAACAGTTTAGAGCAACATCTGTTTCTTCATTCACTATAGTCCAATCTTGATGAGCTGCTAAAGCACTTTGATTGCCTGGCGTTTTGTATAAAAAAGCACCACCAAAAGGGGTGTAGTTAACAAAATAATTTTGGTAGGCTCGATTAAACACTTCTACAATTTTATCGCTTGCTTTTTTCTTGTAATCAAAATTGGGACTATAGCTACCTGATACAAATCCATTTTCAACAAGGTTCGTATGTGTTTCGTCAAAGAAATTATCTAAACTAATTATTTCTTGCTCTGTTAAAAAAGGAAGTACAATAAATCCTTGTTTATCAAAAATGGCTTGGTGTTCAGCTGATTTAAAAATGGTTTTTCCCATGTTTTTAGTTAAACAATGCTTTTAATTTGGCTAATATTCCTTTAGGTGATTCAGTATCTTCTGGAATAGTGGTTGTGGTTATTTCCGTTATTAATTGAGCTGGCTGCGCATTGGTAATTAACTCACGGGTATTAGTACGCTTATAATTTGCTTCTAGATAAGTCAAATCAATTTTAGGAAATTGGTAAGGCACTAAACCAAGCGATTTGCCTACTTTGGGTCTATCTTGAATGTTTTCGCCAAACTGTTCAAAGTCAGTCATAAATGAGTTGTCTTGAGCAAATTCCTCTACATTATTACCAAACTCCTTATTCCAATAATACGTTCTAAACTCAGCATCTTGATGAGTAAAATAGGTATTGGTAACAATGCGAATATTATCTGAATAATTTGGTGGAGAAAAATGGATGATACTTTGATCAAATATTACAGCTTCTCCTGCTTTTACTGCTACAGGTTCTAAAAAGTCTATCACTTCATTCATAACAGGAGAAAAGCATTCGGGAATACTGCTTCCTCTGTAAGTTGGTGTCATTCGGTGGCTACCTCTTAAAACAAATAATGCTCCGTTTTCTATAGTTAAATCAACCAATGGTACCCAAATATTTATGCCTGTAAACCTACTTTCATCTACTAAACTCATATCTTGATGAACGCACATTCCGCTATCAACCCCAATGTATTTTACAATAAATGCACCGCAAACCACCTTAATGTTTTGGCAATATTTGTTAATACTTCTACTGCCAATTCTTCTTATTTCCTCATCGGCAATAGCGCGGTAGTTTTTATCTTTTGAAAATGTACTTGGAAAAAAACCGTATTCATCTTTTGGATGAAGTTTATGGTATAACTCGTCTAACTCTTTTATTTCTTCAGGAGTATAAAAGGGTAATATCACAAACCCATTTTTTTCAAAACTATGTTGTGTTTCTAGCTCCTTAAAAACTTGAAGCATTTGTGTTGGGAAGTTAAACATGGGCTTATTTACCGGTTAATTTGTGCTTTATTTCGCGAAAAATATTCATTGGTGTATAAATCTCAAAGAATGACCTACTATCTATCAAAGTTTCTTTTTGAGGATAAATTTCAGGTACATCTACTTTTTCAAATTCAATCTTTGTTTCTTCCTTTTTACTAACACTTATTTCATCTTTTAATAACACATCTAATTTTTTTCTTAAGCTTTCGTTATATTCATTTCCAGCTTGTTTAATCATATTGATCATTGCTTCAGAAGTAACTTTTTCAAAGCTATAACTAATCTCTTCCACTACTTCGTAGTCTGTAATTACTTCCCCTTTATTATACATGTTTGATAATCGTGCATTATAGTATTTCAAAAAAAAGTCTTCATCAACTTTGTATTTTAAAAGCGTGTTTTTATTACCGTCAGGTTTTAGGTAATAATGTATCAAATCTGCATCCTTTTGTGTTATACCAATACTTGCAACAAGTCTAATATCGCTATTAATGTTTGGTGGTGATGCATGGAAAGTACGGCTATCAAAAAATAAGGTTTCACCTGCTTTCATTGCAAGTGGTTTTAAATAAGGGAAAATACTGAACTTGTGTTCGCTAAGCGGAACAGGAGTTTGAGGCGATGGTGATGGACGATGATTTTGCAAGAAGTTGTTACTTCCTTTAATAACGCCCATACAGCCGTTATCTATTGTGGTATCAACTAAAGCTGTCCAACATGTTATTGAGCAATATCCTTCATCTTCCTTATCAACAAACGACCAATCTTGATGAGCAGGTACAAAACCTAAAGAATAACTTTCTTTTACTATATAATTCGCAACAAAAGATTTATAATTTTCAATGTAATTATCCATCTTAGGAAGTATTTTATCCCAGATGGTAGCTTGAATCTCGGCACATACATCCTTATTGAGTCGGTCCATACTTACATGAAAACCATATTCTTTCTCATTCTTCAAATTTAATGAGTGGTAATAGTTGGCTAAGTTGCCAACCTCATTTTCGTTAAGAATTGGAAGAATTAAATATCCGTCTTTTTCGAACTTTAATTGATGCTCTTTATTTTTAAATAGCGGCTTCATCATTATCAAATTCTTGAATAAATATACTAAGCGTGAGCTTATTTTCCGGTTAGCTTAAACTTAATTTCTCTAAGAATATTCATGGGTGTGTAGGTTTCAAAAAACGACCTGTTATCTACCCATGCTGTTGGCTGAGGGGTTTCTTCAATAACAACTTCGTTTACTTGCTCTTGTGGTTCCTCTTTTTTTGTACCCGATATATCGTAATTAAAAAGCACTGCAAGTTTTTCGCACATTGGAATATTGTATTCGTTTTCTGCTTGTTTAATAAGGGCTGTTAGAGCCTCTGTCGTATATTTTTCGCAGAAATAGCTTTTCTCCTCTGCCACTTCATAATCAGTAATTACTTCGCCATTTTCATACATTTGGGATAATCTTGAATTATCATATTTCAAAAAGAAATCTTCATCAACATTGTACTTCAAGATGGTATTTTTATTTCCATCAGGTTTAAGGTAGTAATGTATAAGGTTTGCGTCTTTTTGTGTTATACCAACACCTGCAGCAAGTCTAATCTGGTTTGTAGTATTTGGAGGTGAAGCATGAAAAGTACGGTTGTCAAAAAACAAGGTTTCACCAGCTTTCATTTCCAGTGTTTTTAAATATGGAAAGATACTGAACATATGTTCGCTAAGTGGAACGGGAGCTTGAGGTGATGGCGATGGGCGATGGTTTTGCATAAAGGTGTTGCTGCCTTTAATTACACCCATACATCCGTTGTCAAGATTGGTATCCACTAGGGCTGTCCAACATGTTATAGAGCAGTATCCTTCATCCTCTTTATCAACAAACGACCAGTCTTGATGTGCTGGAACAACACCTTTAGGATTACTTTCTTTTACCACGTAACTGGCAACAAATGGCTTGTAGTTTTCTAAATAATTGTCCATCCTTGGAAGAATGGTATTCCAAATTTTAGTTCTTACTTGTGCACACAAATCTTTATCAAGTTGGTCCATGCTAACATGAAACCCGAACCCTTTTTCGTCTTTTAGTTGTAAAGAATTGTAGTAGTTTGATAAATCTAGAACTTCTTGTTCGTTAAGTATGGGTAAAATTAAATATCCTTCTTTTTCAAAAAATGATTGGTGTTCTATATTTTTAAAAATTGATTTCATTTTCATTTTCTTATTTTTATTATATTGATAAATCTGTTTTTGTAACACATAATCATGTGATGTTATTTTTTTGGGTTTATAGTCAAACGTTTCAATAAGTTCTCCTATATCTGGTTTTTTACCAATGTCAGTATTATATTTTTCAAAAAAGTTAGTTGGAACAATATATTTTTCAGCTAATCCTGTTTCAGGGTTGGTATAATAAAATAGAAGATCAGCTTGTTCAGGAATTAAACCGTATGTAATGGCTAGTCTTGTTTTACTGCTTTTGTTTTCAGGTGAAGCATGTATCAATGCTTGACTAAAAATTACGGCTTCACCAGCTTTAAGCGATACTATTTGCAAGTCTTTTCTTAACTCATTTTCAATTAGTGATAGTGGATTATCAAAAAAGGGTGAGCGTAATGTATTTGAAAATCTGTGGCTGCCTGGTATAACTTCAAGAGCTCCGTTATGTTCGTTTACATCTTGCAGCGGAATCCAAATTGTTAAAGAGTCATATTTAGATTCGTCAACAACTGTCCAATCCTGATGTAAAGGCATTTTACCTGCTGTACCAGGTGATTTTGACAAGTAACATGAGCCAAGTGCCTTAAACGGATTAAATATGTCTTTTGCTTTTGGTTCTATTATTTTATTTATGGTATTACTAAGTAACGATTTAGTATCTTCATTTGAACTAAAACTGGTAGAGTAGAACCCTTCTGGATTATTAAATAAATTACTATGGTAGGAATCATTTAATAATTTTACTTCTTGATCGTTTAATAGTGGTATTATAACAAATCCGTTTAACTCAAATTGTTCGTTGAGCTGCTTGTTATTGAATATAACAGACCTGTTCTTATTGCTATCCATTTAATGCTTGTTTTAATTTACTCCAAAAACTCTTTTGTAATTCCGTTTCGTATGTAGGCCCTTTTAGTTTTTTAATAAATTCGTGCTCTGATACTTGTTTATTTACAAATGGAATTCGATCTAATATGTTTGTTAATTGCACTTTTTTCCAAGGATTAAATTCCATATAAAAGTCATCATTAACATCTATCATTTGTATTTCTTTTGGATTGTTTTGATAATCCATATAATAGTGAATAGAAGGAAATTCACCTGGTACGCAAATAAGCTGAATAGCCAACCTCAAATCATTTGTATTATTAATTGCTGAGTAATGAACAATACTATCATCAAGTATTACGCAATCACCTGCTTTAGTTTCTAGCGGAACCAAATGCCGCTCAATAATTTCATGCTTTATTCCCTCTAGCTCCCATGGTATCATTGGACCACGGTGTTCACCAAATCTTTTATGGCTACCTGGTACAACTTGTAAGGTGCCATTTTCTATTGTTGAATCTACCAAAGGACACCAAATGGAAACGGTTGTGCATAATTTCTCATTAGCAAAAGCCCAGTTTTGATGCAATGGAACTTCACCTGTATCCGATTGTTTACGAATATAGTTTGCTATGATTGGGCGATAATTTTCAAGCAGTTTGTCCATGTGAGGCTTGAAATAATCTGATATTATTTTAAATATTAAACGCTTATATTCTGGGTTTTTATCAATGAAAGTAAAATCATATGTTATGAAATTAGCTTGTTCAACACCAGTTTCATCTGAAGTAATTTGACCACCACTTTGTGGTAAAGTATCAAAAAATAGTTGTTTAAGTTTCTCTACTTC
>CANHBJ010000033.1 GCA_947459075.1 Bacteroidota bacterium | reverse complement strand
ATTACGATGACAATGGTGATATGATTTGGATAGGTAACCAAGGCGAAGACAGTGTTGCATACCGCGGTTTATTTTTAATAGATAAAAATGGTATTGTGCGCCACCAAGTAGTTAACGATTTACCTTTAGGTCGCAGCGTAGACGAAACAATACGTATGGTTGATGCCTTACAATACTTTGAAGAAAACGGTGAGGTTTGTCCTGCTGATTGGAACAAAGGAAAAGATGGTTTGAAAGATACTGCAGAAGGTATTGCAAGTTACTTATCAACTCACTAATTTTTTTAGTTATAACTTTTAAAAAGCCTCCAACAACATTGGGGGCTTTTTTATGGGGTGATGTTGGGGCTAATGAAAGTTGTATCTATTCAGTGTATTTTAATGTAATAAGCTTAATTGATATAACCACTGAGTTTCTGCCTGAATTCCTTTTCCAAACCCTTTTTATTCCGTTTAGTTATTTTCTGCATTGTTTTTATGATTTGACTTGATGTTTGAGTGTTTGATTCTATTAATGTCCTCAATCCAATATAACCAGACTTCTCATATACTATTTCAGCTAAAATAGATCCGACCGGATAAGCTGTTTGATATCCATTCCATGATGCTACATTGTTCAATAAATTATCAAATGTATATGTCGGCTTTTGATTTAGGTAGTCATATGCAAGTTTATTGATTTGCGTTTTGTACTTTTCTGTACCATACTCACCTAAAAAACAAGCTAGCCCCTCTTCTATTAAATAGCTTATGCTATCTGAATTAACTGAATTAAAGATCATGTGCATGAACTCATGTGGGTAATACTCGGAGTTGTTTGATGAATAAATTTCTTTTCGCCATTTTACTGTAAGACCCTTTGTGTAGTTCAAATAATAGTACTCATATCCAAAAAGTTCACCCATTTCATCTGCATTATTACATATAAAGTAAGTAAATGTATCAATGTTATCAACGTTGAGGATTTGTGCAATTGAATCGCAGTGCTTGATGGATTTTTCGGCAAGTTCCGGATTAAATGGATAACCCTGAGGAAATTGATATTTCAGATATTTATGCGTCTTTGTGTTCCAATTATCGATGTAATCAACGATTGTATTTTGAAGCACCCAACTTCCATTTTCAAATACAGCATTTATATTCAAGATGGTTAGAAGTTTATCGGGGCTTTCTTCGCTTTTAACTAAAGCAACGCGTAAAAGATACTTCTCTTTAGATTTGGGTTCGATAGTTAAAATGAAGGGTTTCCAAATATTAAAAATGGTCTGCGGGTCTGCACCTAAATTGTAGAACGGTGTATAAAACAATGCAATGTTTCCTTTGTAACCTTTACTTTGTTCTAATTTATTCCAATTAGTATTATATCTAATTGAGTCAGGTCTTGTTTGTAAGTATTTTTTAAATACTGTATAAATCTCTCCTATATCTTTATTGGTGGTATCTACGCGACCACTAATGAAAACATCAATACTATCCGATTTGATTTGTCCGAAGCTAATTTTTACAAGGACGACTAGCACTATAAAAAATAGTTGTTTCATAATTAAATAAGTTGAGTTTAGATTAATTGGCGTTTACGATTCAATTGCTCTTGTAAGCAATTTATATTTTTATAATCAAACTAGACAAACTCTCCCTCTTAAAGTTAAACCTGCGTGAGGAAAAGCAGCGGATAGCCCACAGTGAGGTACGAACGAGGACTTACAGCGGATAACCCGACCCCGAGTGAAGCGCAGCGAAACCTCGGGGGGCACGCCCAAAAGTTATAGCATAAAGAGTTTATCCTTTTTCACGTATCGTGGCAAGCCTGTCTTCTAACTGCATAATATCGCTTACCAATACTTCGCGGGCTTTGCTGCCTTTAAACGGACCAACAATGCCTGCACGTTCTAACTGATCAATTAATCGGCCTGCACGGTTGTAACCTAGGTTTAATTTACGTTGCAACAATGAAGTTGATCCTTGCTGGTGTTGCACAATAATTTGTGCTGCTTCCTCAAACAAACTGTCACGCTCGCGTGGGTCAAATTCTGCAGGGCCATTTTCTCCATCTTCATCGCTCTTCACTTCTGGTAAAATATATGGTTCTTTACCCTGTTGGTCGCCAATAAAGTTTGCTATTCTGTCTACCTCCGGTGTATCTACAAAAGCACATTGTAAACGTACCAAATCGTTTCCTACTGTATAAAGCATATCCCCTTTACCAATTAATTGGTCGGCTCCGTTTGCATCTAAAATGGTACGCGAATCTGTTTTTTGTGATACACGGAAAGCCACACGTGCCGGGAAGTTTGCCTTGATCATACCTGTAATTACATTTACCGAAGGTCGTTGTGTAGCTAATATTAAATGTATACCAATGGCACGTGCCAATTGAGCCAAACGTGCAATAGGCATTTCTACTTCTTTGCCGGCCGTCATCATTAAATCGGCAACCTCATCAATAACTACTACTATGTATGGTAAGAAGCGATGTGGCATTTTATCTGTTGGCACCAACCTACGGCTTATAAATTTGGCGTTATATTCTTTGAGGTTACGTACTTGTGCATCTTTTAACAAATCATAGCGTGTATCCATTTCAACACAAAGCGAATTAAGCGTATTAACCACCAACTTGGTATCGGTAATAATTGCATCGGCATCACCAGGTATTTTAGCTAAAAAATGGCGCTCAATGGTTTTATAAATGCTTAACTCAACCTTTTTAGGATCCACCAATACAAACTTAATTTGCGATGGATGTTTTTTGTACAACAACGATATTAAGATGGCATTTAACCCAACCGATTTACCCTGTCCTGTAGCTCCAGCCATAAGTAAGTGAGGCATTTTGGCTAAGTCGGCCACAAATACTTCGTTCTGAATATTTTTACCAAATGCAATGGGCAAATCCATATCTGCATTTTGAAAACGTGCACTACTCAATGCACTGCGCATGCTAACCATGGCAGGTTTTTCGTTTGGCACTTCAATACCAATGGTACCACGGCCCGGAATTGGGGCAATGATACGAATACCTAAAGCAGCTAAACTTAACGCAATATCATCTTCGAGGTTTTTAATTTTAGCAATACGCACACCATCTTGTGGTACTATTTCGTATAGCGTAACAGTGGGGCCAATAGTTGCCGATATTTTTTTGATACCAATGTTGTAATTTTTTAAGGTATCTTCAATCATTTTGGTTTTTATCTGCAACTCGGCTGCTTCCACAGTTGATTTGCTTTCGCCACCATAATCATTTAGTAAATCTAATGTTGGAAATTGGTAATTGCTATAATCTAAAGTTGGATCGTACTCCGTATCTATTCCACCATACTCGGACTTATCTATAACTTCTTCATCTTCTTCTGGTGTTTCTTGTACTTCTAAAACCAAGCCACTATCTGTAGTTAATACTGCACTTGAAGGTAATTCATTTTCGGCTGCATGAGTTAATGAACTTACTAAAGCACCAGCTGCAATAATTGGCACAATTGGTATATTGTTCTCATCCTCTTCTTCCATAGGTTCAACTATCAGCTCCATATCTTCATTAGGATTCTCTTCAATCTCTAAATCGTTTTCGGGTTGAGGTGCAACTAGAGGTTCAACAATATTTTCTTTAACGGTTAATATGAAATCATCTGGGTTTAATTGGTCTGCTTCTGCTTCTTGTGCTGCTATGGCTGCACTATTCAATGTAATGTTTCCTAAGTTTTCGGGTTTATCAACTTGTTCGGGTGTGGTTGCTTCAACTTTGGGTTTGGGTTGATAAAATTTGATATTAAATACCACCACTAAAAATACCAGTAAATAAAATATTAAACCAAGAGCAGCACCTGATGTTCCTATTAACCCTTTTAAGTACAAATAACCAAAGTGTCCAAATGCGCCACCTAAAATTTGCCAAACATCAGTAAATATTAAGCCCAATGTTACAGATAACCAAACCACACCAAAAAAACTATACCTGATTGTTTTACCGATAGGTAATGGTGTTGTATCAGTTAAGAGCTCTATACCAATCAACCCAAATATTAAAACAAATGCAAAAGAAGCAATGCCAAAACCTTTGTACATAAAAATGTAGGCTACCCATGCGCCCAGCTTACCTAAAATATTTTCGGCAGCATCAGGATCATTTTGCAAAAACACATTCCAACCAAGGCCTTTGGCAATATTTTGATCGTATTGCCAGCTAAAAATAAAAGAACCGAAGGCAAAAGCCATAAAAACGGAGGTAAGTAGGAAAACCAATCCGGTAATTTTCAAAAACCGCTCATCTTTTAAAAAAGTTAATTTAACTGAAGCGGATTCGGCTTTTTTTTTCGTTTCTTTCGAAACGGGTATTTCTATTGGTTCTTCACGCTCAAAATCCTTTGGTTCGCTACTTACTGTGCTGATTATGTTTTGCTTGGCCTTTTTCATTTTAACATAACAAAAATACACTACCAAGTTACTTAATGGTATTTAGTTACCCACGTTTACACATGGTTTATGTTTTATTGCCATATTTTAGAAACACTAGCTTTGCAGAAGTGCTTATTGTGATTAAATTCGCCCATGGTTGGCAGGTTGCCACTAAAAATAGACATTATGGAAAAATCAACAGATTATATATTATCAATACTTGAAGTATTAAAATACATCATTCCAGCTGTTGTTGTTTTTGGTATTGTGCAATACATGCTGAAAAACTTCTTTGATAATGAATATCAACGCAGACATATGGAATTAAAGGTAGAAACCAATAAGTTAATTACCCCATTAAAACTACAAGCATATGAACGTATTGTTATTTTAATGGAACGCATGAGCCCGAACAACCTTATCTTTAGGGTAAGCCATCCAGGCATTAGTGCCACCCAATTAAAAATTGCGTTGATTCAAGATATCAACAATGAGTTTAACCACAATGTTTCTCAACAAGTATATGTCTCGTCACAATCATGGCAAATGGTACGTATTGCAAAAGAAGAGATGATAAATATTATTAATACTTCTTATAGTAGTTTAGGCCCGAATTCTGTTGGGCTAGATTTAAGTAAGGCTATTTTTGAAAACATGATGCAAAAGGAAAGTATTCCTACACACATGGCATTAGAATTTATACGTAAAGAGTTTAATTTATTATTTGATTAATTACAGGTTTTATACCTTCATACTTTTAACATGAGCGACAAAAGAATTACAGATTCAGGAATTGAAATCAATTCTTTATACAACACGCCAATTCCAATGGAAGAGTTATCGGGACAATTCCCGTTTACACGCGGTATTCAGTCAGATATGTATCGTGGCCGCCATTGGACCATGCGTCAATATGCAGGATTTAGTACAGCCGAAGAAAGCAACAAGCGTTACAAGTATTTATTGGCAAACGGAACAATGGGTTTAAGTGTGGCGTTTGATCTACCAACCCAAATCGGATACGATAGTACACATGCAATGAGTGAAGGAGAGGTAGGTAAAGTAGGTGTAGCAATTGATACTTTGCGCGATATAGAAATTTTATTTGATGGCATTGAGTTGGAAAAAATTACAACATCGATGACCATTAATGCAACTGCATCTACCCTATTGGCTATGTATATTGCATTAGCTAAAAAACAAGGTGCTGATATTCAAAAAATATCGGGTACAATACAAAATGATATTTTAAAAGAATATGCTGCTCGTGGTACTTACATTTATCCGCCAAAACCTAGCATGCGTATTATTACTGATATTTTTGAGTATTGCAGTAAAGAAGTTCCAAAATGGAATACCATTTCTATAAGTGGTTACCACATAAGAGAAGCCGGAAGTACAGCTGTGCAAGAAATTGCTTTTACACTTAGTAATGCTAAAGCATACGCAAAAGCAGCTATCGAAAAAGGTTTAGATATTAATGTGTTTGGACAACGTTTATCGTTTTTCTTTAATGCACACAATAACTTTTTTGAAGAGATTGCTAAGTTTCGTGCTGCAAGAAGGATGTGGGCCAAAATGGCAAAAGAACTAGGAGCTACAAATCCTAAGGCACAAATGTTAAGATTCCATACACAAACAGGTGGAAGTACCTTACAAGCGCAGCAATCGGATACCAACATAGTTCGAGTAACTTTGCAAGCATTGGCTGCTGTTATGGGTGGTACACAAAGTTTACATACCAATGGTTTTGATGAGGCCTTAAGTTTACCTACAGAAAATGCTGCCCGAATAGCGTTACGTACCCAGCAAATAATAGCATACGAAAGTGGTGTGGTTGATACCGTTGACCCAATGGGAGGGAGTTTTTTTGTAGAAGAATTAACCAACCAAATTGAATCGGAAGCATGGAAATACATCGAAAAAATTGATGCTATGGGTGGTGCCGTAAGCGCAATTGAAGAAGGCTTCATGCAAAAAGAAATTGCTGATGCCAGTTATCGATACCAAAAAGAAATTGAAAACAACCAAAAGGTAATAGTTGGTGTAAATAAATTTACGGCTGAAGAAGAAGTGACTCCCCCTTTATTTAGGGTGGATGATAGTATTAGAAAAATTCAAACCGAAAAAATTGCACAGGTTAAAGCCGAACGTAACGAAAAGAATGTTCAACAATTGTTAGCAAAGTTAGAGCAAAACGCGAACGATGGCAGCAATTTAATGCCTACTATTATTGAGTCGGTTGAAGCATATGCAACATTAGGAGAAGTAGCAGATGTATTACGAAAAACTTTTGGTGAATACAGGGCGTAATAACATAATATGAAAAAAATATTGTTTGCTATAGGCATATTGTTAATTGGTGCATGCAGCGGTCCTTATCAACTTGCCAAACACACAGATAACAACATACGAGTTATTGCTGATAGCTTACAATTATATGATAGTACCATTGCCAAAATGATTGCACCCTACAAACAAAAATTGGATGCACAAATGAATGAGGTAATTGGTGAAGCTGAAAATACATTAACAAAAGAACTTCCTGATGGCACACTTGGTAACCTTGTTGCTGATGCTTGTTTATTGTATGCACAAAACAATAATGCAAAAGCAGATTTTAGTGTATTAAACTCAGGCGGTGTGCGCATACCTAATATACAACAAGGCCCAATTACAATTGGTAAAATTTATGAGTTGATGCCGTTTGATAACATGATTGAAGTGGTTGAATTAGACGGTTATGCCTGCAAAGAATTATTTGCATGGATAGCAAAATGGAAGGGCGCACCAGTTAGCGGAATAGAATTGACGTTAGCAAACGGTGAAGCCACCAACGTAAAAATAAAAGGAGAACCCTTTAACGAATCGAAGACTTATTTTGTAGCTACGACAGATTATGTAGCAAATGGTGGTGATGGCGCAACCATGTTTGCCAAAGGCAAACGCAACAGTAGTAACTATAAGTTAAGGGATGCAATTATTGATTATGTAAAAAATAAACAAACCATTAAAGCCGATAACAATGGACGCATTAAACAAAATTAATAGAAGAGGCTTTATAAAAACTGGTGCTAAATTAGGTGCACTTGCCATGCTTAACGAATTTCCATTAAGCGCTTTAGCAAAACCTGAATTAATTAAGGTTACACTTTTACATACTAACGATTGGCATAGCCGAATTGACGCATTCCCTAAAGATGGCGGGAAATATGCAGGAATGGGCGGAGCTGCAACACGTGCTGCATTAATTAAAAAAATTAGAGCAGAAGAAGAGCATGTAATACTATTAGATGCAGGAGATATTTTTCAGGGCACACCATATTTTAACTTTTTTGAAGGTGAATTGGAATATAAGTTAATGAGTGAAATGGGCTATGATGCCGCAACACTAGGTAACCACGACTTTGATAATGGTATTGAGGGTATTATTAACCAATTGCAGCATGCTAAATTTGAACTATTAAATTGCAACTACGATTTTAGTAAAACATTATTGGCAGACAAAGTGAAGCCTTATCGCATATTTAAAAAAGGGGGAGTTAAAATAGGGGTTATAGGTGTGGGCATTGAACTTGAAGGACTGGTGCCTAAAGAGTTGTATGGCGATATTATATACCATCATCCAGTTGATATAGCAGATAAACTTGCGCAAGAACTAAAAACACAAAAAGGATGTGATTTGGTTATTTGCCTATCTCACTTAGGGTTTGAATACCAAAACGATAAGTTAAGCGATAAAAAATTGGCTGAAAAATCAGCCTATATTGATGTTATAGTGGGTGGACACACACATACCTTTTTGCAAAAACCAATTGTTATAAAAAACCAATTGAATAAAGACGTAATTATCAACCAAGTAGGGTGGGCTGGATTACAACTAGGCAAAGTAGACTTTTACTTTGATAGCGCTAAAAGTATAGTAAACACAAGTATAGGCGCAAACATGTATATTAACCACCAAGAAACTTAAAGTGCGTTGATAATTGTATATATAAGTTTAGTTTTAAACACAAAAGGGGTGGTTATAAACAAAATTTTTCATTCAAAATGTCGCATTTTTTTTGATATCCAATTAGCAAAAAACAACAAATACAATCACTTACAAGCTTATTGAGTTTTCCAAACAAAATCTCTCGTAAAAAAAATTTTTTTATTAACAATAAATACTCCAATTTCACCAACGAAAAGAGTATTAATTATGATTGATAAAACTGCCGATAGCGTTTGGAATAACTGTTTGAAATTGATTCAAGACAATGTATCACCCCAAAGTTTTAAAACTTGGTTTGACCCAATTAAACCGGTTAAGCTAGATAATAAGATTTTAACAATACAAGTTCCGAGTCAGTTTTTTTACGAATGGTTAGAAGAACACTATGTAACTTTACTGAAGAAAACCCTGAAACAAGAACTTGGTCCAGGCTCTAGATTAGAATATAATATTATTGTTGAAAATAGCAGCAATAATGCTAATCCATACGTGGTTAATTTACCTGGTAGTAATAATCATAAGTCAGATACTCAAAATATTGGTATGCCGCTTAACTTAAGCAGCAATATCAAAAACCCGTTTATTATTCCTGGTTTAAAAAAGGTTAATATAGATAGCAACCTAAATCCATCATTAAACTTCGATACCTTTATTGAAGGAGATTGCAATCGTTTGGCACGTTCAGCAGGTTTTGCAGTTGCTAATAAGCCAGGCGGCACATCTTTTAACCCGTTAATGATTTTTAGCGAAACAGGATTAGGTAAAACGCATTTGGTGCAAGCCATAGGTAATATGATTAAACAAAACAGTAAGATTAAAGTTGTTTTGTATGTACCAGTGGAAAAATTTACTAACCAATATGTTGAGTCGGTTCGCAATAATAGCAGTCAAGACTTTTTAAACTTTTACCAAAACGTTGATGTATTAATAGTGGATGATGTGCAGTTTTTGGAAAACAAACAAAAAACACAAGAAATCTTCTTTACAATATTTAACCACCTACACCAACAAGGTAAACAAATAATATTAACCAGCGATCGTGCACCTAAAGATTTAAAAGGCATGGACGAGCGTTTGTTATCTCGTTTCAAGTGGGGATTATCATGCGATTTACAACAACCAGATTTTGAGACACGCTTGAGTATATTAGAAACCATGATGTATAATGATGGTATTACTTTAAGTCGTGATGTGGTTGAATATGTAGCTCATAATATTAATAATAATATTCGTGAGTTACGTGGCGCATTGGTTTCACTTTTAGCACAAGCTTCGTTAAATCGTAAAGAAGTTACACTTGAATTGGCTAAACAGATATTGAAAAATTTCGTTAAAAATTCATCACGCGAAATTTCAATAGAATTTATACAAAAATTGGTTTGTGATTACTTTACCATACCAGTTGATTTAGTAAAATCAAAAACCCGTAAACGTGAGATTGTACAAGCAAGACAAATCTCTATGTATTATGCAAAAGATTTAACAAAAGCTTCATTAAAAACAATAGGTATGCATTTTGGGGGCCGTGATCACTCTACTGTTATCCATGCTTGCCAAACTGTTAACGACTTAATTGAGACAGACAAGAAGTTTAAATCTGATATTGAAGAAATTGGTAAGCGTATTAAAATTAACTTGGTTTAAATTAAAATATCTTCCTAAAAAACTAAAGAGCTACAAATAATTTGTGGCTCTTTTTTTATAATCAATGTATCCATTCATAATTTACTTTTTATTATTAAAATCAATATACACTTAAAACGTAATTGAACTAACATCATTGTTTGTCATTTGATGTGTTTAGCTTAACTTTGCCCAAAGTTAAACACTATGCTAAGATCAATGACCGGTTATGGTCAGGCTGAGGTAGACACTGATCGTTTCACCATTAAAGCCGAATTTAAATCATTAAATAATAAATTTTTAGAGATAAACCTGCGTATGCCCAAAGTGTGGCAAAGCAAAGACCATGAAGTTCGTAAGGAACTAACTAAACTGATTGAACGAGGTAGTTGCCAAGTAAATATTAATGTACAATTTAAGCGTGCTGAAGATAAGGTTATGCCTGTTAACAAGGATGTAGCTGCATTTTATATTAAAGAACTTACACAAGTTTGCAACGCATCAGGTTTAAACCCTCAAATGTTGGCCTCTTCCCTATTACAAATGCCTAATTTATTTCAACCAATAGAAGATGAAAATAATGAGGAAGATGTAAAAACATTATTACATGTGGTTAATTTAGCTTTTACCGAGTTTGAAAAATTCAGACAGAAAGAAGGAGAAATGTTAGCCAACGAAATAATAAGAATGACACAAGCTATAATGCATTTGGTTAAAGAAATTGAAACTTTAGAACCAGAGCGTATGCAAACGATACGTGGTAGAATAGATTCTGAACTAAGTCAACTAAAAGTAGATAACTTAGACAAAAATAGGCTTGAACAAGAGTTGATTTATTATATAGAGAAGTTAGATATTAGTGAAGAAAAAACAAGATTAATTCAACATTGCAGCTATTTCCTTGAAACTATGAAGACTAAATCAGCTGGGAAAAAACTTGGTTTTATAGCTCAAGAAATGGGAAGAGAAATTAATACCATAGGCAGTAAGGCTAATCATTTTAAAATACAGCAGCGTGTAGTTGAAATGAAAGATGAGCTAGAAAAAATTAAAGAACAAATTAACAATATAGTTTAGCGTTAAAGGATGAATAGCAAAAATCCAAATCTAACATTTGACCCTAAACTTAATAAGGTAGTAATTTTTTGTGCACCCTCTGGTTCGGGTAAAACTACTATTGTTAAACACCTATTATCAATTGATTCGAGAATTGTATTTTCTGTAAGTGCTTGTACACGTAAAAAACGTGCAAACGAGGAACATGGAAAAGATTATTACTTCCTAACTCACGAAGAGTTTAAAAACCGTATTGCTAATGAAGCATTTTTAGAATACGAAGAGGTTTATGGGGGTAATTTTTATGGCACATTAAAATCAGAAGTTGAAAGAATTTGGGCATTGGGTAAAGCCGTAATTTTTGATGTAGATGTTGAGGGTGGATTAAATATAAAAAAGTATTTTGGGGACAAAGCACTTGCTGTATTTGTAAAACCACCTAGTGTAGAGGTTTTGGAACAACGATTACGTTACCGATCAACAGAAACAGAAGAAACATTAAGGATACGAGTAAACAAAGCCGTTCAGGAATTACAGTACGAAGATAAGTTTGAATTCGTGTTATTAAATGAAAGTCTTGAAGAGACTTTAGTAGTTGCTGAGAATTTAATCAACGATTTTTTAAACAAATAAATTTTATGAAAATTGGTTTGTTTTTTGGTTCGTTTAATCCCGTGCATACAGGTCATTTACTAATTGCTAATTACTTTGTACAGTTTACACACTTAGATAAAATCTGGTTTATTGTTTCTCCTCAAAACCCGTTTAAAGCGAACGATACTTTACTTGACGAGCGAACAAGACTTGAAATGTTGAAACTTGCTATTAATGGTGATGAACGTTTTAATGCGAGTGATTTTGAATTTAATTTAACACGACCATCATACACGGTTAATACCTTAGCCGAACTGCAAAAAACACATCCTAACGATACATTTATTCCTATAATTGGTGGAGATAATTTACAGTCGTTTCATTTATGGAAAGATTATGAAACAATTATAGCTAACCACGAAATTTATGTATACCGCAGAGCAGGATTTCATGAAAATCCATTATTAGCTAATCATCCTAAAATTAAAATTTTTGAAGTACCCTTATTAAACATTTCATCAACCTATATTAGAGAAATGTTGCAAGCAGAAAAGTCTGTTAAATACTTAGTACCCGAAAAGGTAGAAAAATACATTAAGGAACATAAGTTATACCAATTACAAGGCTAATTAATCTATACTAGCTGGAATGTGAGTATTATTCAAATCAATAGTATCGTTTATGAGTTTACCTACCAAATCTGTAGCTACAATCTTATATTTGGGTAATGCTATAAAATAGATTTTACCTGGTGATACTGTTAAACTTTTACTTTTAAGCCAAGGATTTAGTACCTTTAATAATTTATAGTTACAGCCATTATCTAAGCTATATTTAGTTAAATCAGCAATACTACGCGTTACCTTTACTTTTACTGTTGGTATATGTTGATACTTATGTTTATTGATAACATTAAAACCATAGTTACTTGGACGTTCCATAATTTCTTTTATTGCTAAAGTTCTAAATACATAGCGCGAGGTTTCAGTATTTAAAAGCAAATCATAATAGTTAGATACACCTTGTTGTTGCAATTGTTTTCGCACACCATCAATACCCATATTATATGATGCAGCCACTAACGACCAACTGTTAAATACTTTGTAGGCTTCTTTAAAATAAAGGCAAGCAGCTTGTGTTGATTTTTCGATATGGTAGCGCTCATCTACTTCAGCACTAATCTCCAAACCATAATTTTTTGCAGTACCTTCTAATATTTGCCAATACCCCGAAGCACCTGCGGGAGAAACCACGTTTTGTAAACCACTTTCTGCTAAAACCAAATATTTCATATCGTCAGGAATCCCATTTTGAGCTAGGATAGGTTCGATCATAGGGAAATATTTATATGCGCGTTTAATCATCAATAAGGTTTGAGATTGCCAATACACATTAGTTAAAATTTCTCTATCATACCTTTCTTGAACATCAAAATCTAATAAAGGAACAGCTTCTCCTGCAAACACCAATTTATTTGGTGCAGCTAACGAATAAATTTTGTAATACGTTTCAAACTCTCGTTGCTGTTTATCTTCTTCGGTTAAAGTGGCATGTATAAATACCCCACAAATAATTAAAGTAAAAGTTAGTAAAATATAAAATCTGTATTTAGTATTTAACATGCTGCAAAGATAATTGATTATAAATTAAACGATAAAAACATATTATTTTGCATACAATAAATTTTAAATCTTAATGAAAATATTAAAGTTAATAGGCATTAGCATATTGGTTTTAGCGCTACTAATAATTAGTGTTGGATTATTTTTGCCTAGTAAGGTTCATATTGAAAGAAGCATTGTGGTAAATAATACACCTGATGTTCCTTATAATTTAATTAACGACTTAACTAAGTTTAACGATTGGAGTCCTTGGTATAAAATAGATACCAATGCAGCTTATACTTACAGCGAATTAAAAACAGGTGTTGGTGCCTGTATATTATGGAAAAGCAATAACACTGAATTGGGTAATGGAAAACTTACTATTACAGAAAGTAAACCGAACGAACTTATTGTTACCAAACTAGAGGTTGAAGGTTGGGACCCATCGAGTGCATCCTACTTTTTTACAAAAGAAAACAAAACAACAAAAATAATCTGGACCATGGATAGCGATATGGGCTACAACATTATCGGAAGATGGTTTGGTTTATTTATGGACGATATGATAGGTGAAGATTATGAAAAAGGCCTTGCAAGCATAAAAAAGATTTGTGAGGAAAAACCAATTCAAGAAAAAATTGCAGGGTATGATGTTAACTTCCTAACAATACCTTCACAGAACTATATTTATACAACAGATAATAATGTAAACGCGAATGAAATAGGGTTAAAAATTGGTGCTAGCTTGATGAAGCTCGATGCATTTGCAAAAAACAACCAGATTGTTGTATCTGGACCTCCATTTACGATTTGGTATAGCCCAACCAATTTCGTTGTTGGCATCCCTTTTTCAGGCGATAAATCATCAACAGACAAAAACATAAAATTTGGCCTACTAATCGGTTGCGATGCTTATGTAGTTAGTTATTATGGTTCATATGCTAATACGCAACCAGTATACGAAAACATGAGTACATTTATTTTAAATAAAGGAAAACGTCCTTCAGGCCCACCAAGAGAGTTGTACTTGTCGGATCCCTTTTTGGAAAAAGACACAGCAAAATGGTTAACAGAAATTGTGTTTCCTGTACAATAAGATTAAAGCTGATTTAAACTAAATACACTTTTCTATGTATTTAGATATATCTAATCAAACGCCCCTCTTAACTCATTTACTTTATTTGCATCAAGCCTGATGAATATAAAAAGTAAAATAGTAAAGCTTAATAACGATGAACCACCATAACTAATAAATGGCAGCGGAATACCAATTACAGGCATCAAACCTAATGTCATGCCAATATTAATGAGGAAATGGAAAAATAAAATTGATGCCACGCTATAACCATAAATACGGTTAAACTTATAACGTTGTCGTTCGGCTAAATAAACAATTCGCCATAGCAGCAACATGTATAAAGCGATAAAAAGAAGTGATCCTGCAAATCCATATTCTTCGCCAATTGTACAGAAGATAAAATCTGTACTTTGCTCGGGCACGAACCTAAATTTATTTTGTGTACCTTCTAAAAATCCTTTACCAAAGAATCCCCCACTTCCAATTGCAATTTTACTTTGCATTACATTATAACCTGCACCCTTTAAATCAACTTCTTTTCCCAATAATACATTGATACGAGATTTTTGATGCGCTTGTAAAACATTTTCAAAAACATAGTCTACACTATTCACATAAATCATCATAATAGCTGCTACGCCTATAACTGTTAGTATATTTTGACGATTTCTTCTGATGACCAAAGTAAACAACGCAGCCAAAACAGCTATGGCAATACACAAATACAATGCAGGAACAAGAAGCGCCAATATACTCAATACGATTACTGCAAAACCTAAAAACAAAATCCATCCTGGCAAACCTTCACGATACAACACAAAAATAAATGAACCAAAAACCAATGCACTACCTGTTTCGTTTTGAAACAAAATAATAAATAGGGGTAAGAAACTAATTGTAAATGCGATGATTTGTGTTTTTCGCTCTTTAAACTTAATATTAAATCCACTTAAGTATTTTGCCAATGCTAACGCTGCGCCAAATTTTGCAAACTCGGCAGGTTGCATTCTAAATCCTCCTATTTCAATCCAAGAACTAGATCCTTTTACAGTTGTACCAGCTAACAACACTGCTACAAGTAAGAATAGGGTAATACCATAAATAGGATAAGCAAATGCGTAAAAAAACTTTTCATCAACAAACAAAATTAGCACACCTATAAATAAAGATAGGCCAATCCATATCAATTGCTTACCATAATTCATAGATGTATCATAAATCATCGGATGATCTTCTTTATAAACTGAAGCATAAATGCAAAGTAATCCACCCAACACAAATACAAAGTATAGTACAAGTGTTAGCCAATCAATGCTTGCCGGTTTGGGTTGCTGCTGTTGCTGTATCATTTTTATGTACTAAATTTCCTTTGAGCATGCGCTCTAATATATATTTACGTGTATCGTGCTTACCAGTTAAATATTGTTCTATCATTAAACTAGCAATTGGTGCTGCCCAAGTTGCCCCAAAACCTGCATTTTCTACAAAAACTGCTATTGCTATTTTAGGATTAATTTTAGGTGCAAATGCAAAAAATACAGAGTGATCTTTGCCATGTGGATTTTGAGCTGTACCTGTTTTACCACAAATTTCAATACCCGGAATCATTGCCACTCTACCTGTTCCACGTTCAATTACATCTTGCATACCATTAATTACAACTCCATAATATTGCGTGTCAACACTAGCCCAATGTTTCTTGTTATATTCGGGGTTAGGATTAGGTTTACCATCAATTCTTTTAACCACATGTGGTGCAATGTAATAACCACGGTTAGCTACAACAGCTGTAGCATTTGCCATTTGCAAAGGTGTTATACCTAATTCACCCTGACCAATTGCTAATGATATTGTAGTTGATGATTTCCAATGGAATCTACCGTATACTTTATCATAGTATGTTGATGGCGGTAAAAAACCTTGTCCTTCTCCGTATAAATCAACCCCTAATTTATGTCCAATACCAAAACTACTAATATGGTCGTACCATTTTTTATAAGCACTTTCTGAGTTAGGATATTTTGGATTGTCAATTACACTTCGGTATACGTGGCAAAAATATGCGTTACAAGAAACTGCTACAGCACCTTGTAAATTAAGTGGCGATGGGTGTGGGTGACAACCAACAGTTAATCCACCCATGTGATATCCACCGTAACATCCATACATGGTATTGGGAGTAAGAACACCCTCTTGCTGTCCAACCAAACTCATCAATACTTTAAAAATTGAACCTGGAGGATAAGGTGCTGCAAGTGGACGATTAAATAATGGCTTAGATGGATCACGCAATAATTTCATATAATTATTACCACGTTGCCTACCAACAAATAAATTTGGATCATAGGTTGGCATACTTATCAGTGCTAATATTTCTCCAGTTGATGGTTCTATGGCAACAACACTACCAATTTTATTATTTAATAATTGTTCACCCAACTCTTGTAATTTCTGATCAATACTTAGGATGATATTTTGCCCAGCAACCGCAGGTGTATCAAACATACCCTCCTTATATCTTCCTTGTGTACGACTTTTACTATCTACCAATACATAACGAACACCTTTACGTCCACGTAATACTTCTTCATAACTTCGCTCAACACCACTAATACCTTTAAAATCACCCATGCGGTAGTAGCCCTCACTTTTTTCAATATCACGATCAGTAACCTCCCCAATATAACCCATAATATGAGCGGCATTGCTATGCTGATATTTCCTATCTGTTCGAACTTCTACATAAAAGCCAGGGAAATCGAACAGTTTTTCTTGAAATGCAGCATAAATGGGAATGGTTAATTGTTTTTCGAAAACCGAAGGGCGATATGGTGCGTAACCTACGCCACGTTTTATCTTTTCGAACCGCTGAATAAAATCTATTCTTTCAATACCTAATACACGACAAAATTCGTTGGTGTCTAGACCTTTTACTTGTTCGGGAATCACTATTAAATCATAGATAGCATCATTGTATACCAACAACTCTCCTTTTCTATCGTATACCAAACCACGTGCTGGATATATGGTTTGCTCTTGCAACACATTTTCTTGTGCCGAGCGCAAGTAACTATCATCAAACAACTGCATCACTGCTAAACGCAAAATGTAAATGAGTGCAATTGAAAAAAATATAGCCAGTAAAACCTTTTGCTTAGAGGTGCTATCCATTACTTATTTTGGTGTTATAAAATAACAATTGTCCTACAACTATCATCATCACAGTTACCAACGTACTAAGTATAATACGTAATAGTGTGCTAAAAAACTCGTAAAACCCATATATCTCTAAAAAAAATAAAAAAGTGTGGTGAACCAATGTCATGCTAAAACAATAGAATACAAACCATACAATACCTTTTTTACTCATGGATGGAGTGATTCTACTTTCAGTATCTTCTTTGGTAGTAGCAAAACGTAGGTAATGAATTCTTACAAAAGCAAGTAAAACACTAGCTGCAATATGTAAACCTGGTGTACTGCTCAATGCATCTACAAAAGCACCACAAATAAATGCTAAAAATAGTGCATGCCATGGTTTTATGGTTATAGGGAGTAGCAGAATAAAACTGATGTATATGTAGGGGTTGATGTAACTGCTCAGTTCTACATTATCTACTACAAGTACTTGCAGTAGTATAATACCAATGAACTTTAACAAATATGTAAGTAGCT
Source organism: Bacteroidota bacterium (assembly GCA_947459075.1). Classification (GTDB taxonomy): domain Bacteria; phylum Bacteroidota; class Bacteroidia; order UKL13-3; family UKL13-3; genus UBA6183. The sequence goes on along the minus strand of CANHBJ010000033.1, from coordinate 1,826 downwards.
CTAATATCACTTTTTATCAGTTGGTAAAGTTTGTTCTAATGCTTGTTGCTCTTGCTTAAACAAATTGCGTATAACATATACTGTTGATACAGTACTAAAATCAGTAAACAAATCTATATTAATGGTATGGAAATTATCTCCTGCATCAAGGCTATTATCTGATATTTTTCCTATAGGCAAACCCTCAGGGAAAATGGTTGAGAAATTACTGGTTATAACCAAATCACCTACTTTAATTGGAACATGCTTATTTACGTCTAGCAATCGAGCATATCTGGGATCTCCGCCATCCCAAACCAAAGATCCAAAAGCACCTGTTTTTTGTAGTTTTGCACTTATTTTACAGTTGCTATTTAGCAGAGAAAGTACTGTAGAGTAATGGTCACTTACGTTCATTACAATTCCTACAATTCCATTTTCACTAATTACCCCCATCTCTCTTTCTATGCCGTGCAATCTACCACGGTTTAAAGTAATGTAATTATTACGTTTGGTTACAGAATTATTTACTACTTGTGCTGATATATAATCATATTGTTGTTTATAAACTGTGTCGTTTATGCTACTAATACTAACGTTGTTTTGATAATAGGAAGTAATTTGCTGTGAGCGTAGCCGCGCATTTTCTAGCTGTAAGCTATCATTAACTCTTCTTAAGTTAAAATACTCTTGGGTGTTACTTACCCCATTGTAAAAGTTTCCTGCAACACCATTGGTATAATTTAGAAAACTTGCCTTTTGATAATTATTAAAACGAAATAAGATGATAAACGCAACAATCTCCAATACAAAGAAGATGAAAAATACATGATACCTGTATATAAAAAAAATAAGGTTGCGCATCTATATAAAAATCGAAATTATTGAATTAGAAATTCGAAGCAACTTGATTATTTATGTTTGAAATATTCAAAAACGAAGTTCTAGTTTACTAATTTCGTATTAATTACGTCATTAAAAATTTAAAGTTTTTTAAGTTCTTAAGGGCCATGCCTGTACCACGAACAACTGCACGAAGAGGATCTTCAGCAACATGAACAGGTAATTTTGTTTTGGCAGCAATACGCTTATCTAAACCGCGTAATAAAGCTCCTCCACCGGTAAGGTATAAACCCGTTGAGTAAATATCAGCAGATAATTCTGGTGGAGTTAATTCCAAAGCACGCAAAACAGCCTCTTCTATTTTAGAGATTGATTTATCTAAAGCTGCTGCTATTTCGCTATAGCTAACTGTAATTTGTTTTGGAATACCGGTCATCAAATCGCGACCATTAACTGCAAAATCAGGTGGTGCATTCTCTAATTCGGTTAGTGCAGCTCCTACTTCAATTTTAATACGCTCCGCAGTACGTTCACCTACTAACAAGTTATGTTGCCTGCGCATGTAATCTAAAATATCTTCCGTAAATTCATCACCAGCTACACGAATGGATTGATCGCAAACAATACCAGCTAAAGCTATAACAGCAATTTCTGTTGTACCACCACCAATATCAATAATCATGTTACCCATTGGCTCAAAAACATCAATACCAATACCAATAGCCGCAGCCATAGGCTCGTGTATTAAATAAACCTCTTTAGCGCCAGCACGTTCTGCACTGTCTCTAACTGCACGCTTTTCAACTTCAGTAATGCCAGAAGGAATACAAATCACCATTCGTTGTTGAGGCTTAATTAATTTGCTACCTTGAGGTATCATTTGAATCATTCCGCGAATCATGTGTTCTGCAGCGTTAAAATCTGCAATTACACCATCTTTAAGCGGACGAATGGTTTTAATATCCTCGTGAGCCTTACCATGCATTTGCTGTGCCTGGCTACCT